>NZ_VTZN01000118.1 GCF_008370645.1 Mycobacterium simiae | reverse complement strand
GTTGTCGCCGCCCAGGTCGCTGGGAGTACCGTTTCCGCAGTAGACCCAGACCCTAGTGTTGTTGGCAACTAATCGCGGAATCTGGACCATCGGGTCATTGCGCTTCCAGGCCGGATCGGTGGACTGGCCCCACATGCTGTTGGCGTTGTAACCGCCGGAGTCGTTCATCGCCAGACCGATCAGCGTCGGCCACCAGCCCTCGGACGGGTTCATGAAACCCGATAATGATGCGGCGTAAGGGAACTGCTGCGGATAGTACGCGGCAAAAATCAGTGCCGAACCTCCTGACATGGAAAGACCCACAGCTGCATTGCCGGCCGGTGAAAGACCCTTGTTGGCTTGCAGCCACGTAGGCATCTCCCTGGTCAGGAAAGTCTCCCACTTGTAGGTGTAATTCTGACCGTTGCCCTGCGAGGGCTGGTACCAGTCGCTGTAGAAGCTGGACTGGCCACCGACGGGCATCACCACCGACAGACCGGATTGGTAGAACTCCTCGAACGCCGGGGTATTGATGTCCCACCCGCTGTAGTCGTCTTGGGCGCGAAGACCGTCGAGGAGGTAGACGGAGTGCGCACCGCCACCCTGGAACTGGACCTTGATATTGCGACCCATCGACGATGACGGTATCTGAAGGTACTCGACGGGAAGACCGGGCCTGGAGAACGCGGCGGCAGGCACCGATCCGCCGACGGCGTTCACTGCGCCGGATAGTAGGGCCGCCCCCACAGCCGCGATACCCAGCCGGCGGGGCATGGTTCTCGCGGCGCCACGCAGCTTTTCGACGAACTTCATGGCTTGTACCATCCCTACCCATCCCAACTTGCGTCTGCCGCATATCGCGGTCGAATCTGTTCTGGGCGAGTGAAACACAGCGGGACACGGTAATCCGGGTGTCGCCGCCGAAGCCGGACATCGCGGTTGGCTAACGATTGAGAGTCAGCCCGGAATAGGCTCAGCTAGATAGCGATTGACGATCAGTTCTATTGAGCCGCGCGCCTTCCGGGATAGCGCAAGGGCCTTGGGACTTGATGCAGTACGACGCTGTTCAGGGCGCCTTTCTGCAGCGTCGCGGTCATGTAGGTGCAGTGCGGTTGTCTGCGGCGATCAGTCGGTGAGCCGGGGTTCAACAGCCGCAGTCCGGTGTGTGTGGTCGTATCCCACGGGATGTGACTGTGACCAAACACCAGCACTTCGCTGTCGGGATAAATTCGCGACATGCGTGCTTCGCGGCCGGCGGCAGCTCCAGTCTCGTGCACCACGGTGAGGCGCAGACCCTCCAGCGTCACGTCTGCCCGCTCGGGCAGCCGCGACCGCAATACCGGTCCGTCGTTGTTGCCCCAACAGGCCACCAGACGCGTGGACCGCACCTTGAGTTTGTCGAGTAGCTCGGCTGACACCCAGTCACCTGCATGGACGACCACGTCTGCGTTGCCGACTTCATCCCAAACCTGCGTGGGCAGGTCCGGTGCCCGCTTGGGGACATGAGTATCGGCCATCAGCAACAACCTCACGATCTATGCTTACCCCCGAGCAGAGGAGAGAGCCATGCGCACCTTCGAGTCAGTCGCCGACCTTGCCGCCGCTGCGGGAGAGAAGATCGGGCAGAGCGACTGGGTGACCATCACTCAAGACGACGTGGACCTGTTTGCCGATGCGACAGGTGACCACCAGTGGATACACGTCGACCCGGAGCGAGCGGCCAAGGGCCCGTTCGGTAGAACCATCGCCCATGGCTTTATGACGCTGTCGCTGTTACCGCGGCTGCAGCACGAGATGTACACCGTTAAGGGCATCAAGCTCGCAATCAACTACGGCCTGAACAAAGTCCGTTTTCCCGCGCCGGTGCCGGTCGGGTCGCGGGTGCGGGCACAGAGCTCATTGGTCAGTGTGGAAGACCTGGGTAACGGTGCTGTGCAAGCGACTATGTCAACGACCATCGAGGTCGCGGATTTGCCGAAACCGGCCTGTGTGGCCGAAAGCGTGGTGCGCTACATTTCCTGACCCGCGATCGCGTGAAAACGTAAGCGCGGCTACGGTTCCCAGCGCGTCGCGTACGTGTGTATGCGTGGTCAGAACTCGGCTATTGCATGCTCCAGGCGCGCCTCCGCGGCCGCGCGTCGGGTCGGAATGTGCTGTGACGGGAAAGGCGTTGTCACGGGCTCGTACTCGCGGAGGGTGCGTCGGGCCACCGTCATCTTGTGCAGTTCGGTGGCGCCGTCGGCGATACCGAGCGACTCGGCAGCGACCAGCATTTTTACGAACGGCATCTCGTCGGAAACGCCGAGGGCACCGTGCAGGTGCATGGCGCGTTGCGCGACGTCGTGCAGTACCTGGGGCATGGCAACTTTCACCGCCGCAATGTCGCGGCGTACCTTCTGATAATCGTTGTGTTTGTCAATCAGCCATGCGGTGCGCAGCACCAGCAGCCGGAACTGCTCTATCTGAATCCAGCTTTCGGCGATCTTTTCTTGAGTCATCTGGAAGTCGGCCAATCGACCGTGCCGAGTCTTGCGTGACACGGCGCGCTCACACATCATGTCGAATGCCAGGCGCGCCAGGGCAATTGTGCGCATTGCATGGTGAATGCGGCCGCCGCCAAGGCGCGTCTGGGCAATCATGAAGGCTTGGCCCTCACCGCCGAGCACATGATCGGCCGGTACCCGGACATCGCTATACCGGACATACCCATGGCTGGCGTGCTGCGCGGATTCAGCGCCCACGCCGACATTGCGCACGATCTCGATGCCCGCAGTCTCGGCCGGAACGATGAACAGCGACATCTTTTCGTGCGTGTGGACGTCGGGATTGGTGACAGCCATAACGATGAAGAACGACGCATGCTTGGCATTGGTAGAAAACCACTTCTCCCCATTGATGATCCAGCTATCGCCGTCGCGGGTCGCGGTGGTCACGAACAATCCGGGGTCAGAGCCCCCCTGCGGCTCGGTCATCGAGTAGCACGACGTGATCTCGCCTTCCAGCAGCGGCTGCAGGTAGCGGGCCTGCTGTTCTTCAGTGCCGAATAGGGCCAGGATTTCGGCGTTGCCCGAGTCGGGTGCTTGGCAGCCGAACACCGACGGCGCCCAGCGCGAGCGCCCGATGATTTCGTTGAGCAGCGCGAGCTTGACTTGGCCGAATCCCTGTCCACCAAGCTCGGGTCGCAAGTGTGCGGCCCACAGTCCCTGATCCTTGACCTGCTGCTGCAACGGTCGCAGGATCGCCATCAGATCGGGGTTCTTCTTGTCGTAGGGATCAAGAGCGACAAGATCGAGAGGCTCCAGTTCCTCGACCATAAAGCCTTTGACCCAGTCGAGCTTGGCCTGGTATTCCGGTTCTGTTTCGAAGTCCCACACGTCGGCAACCGTTCCCCGGGGCGGCGTCGCACCGGCATCGTTGATGGAGCTATCCCATCGTAAGGGCGACCGGACGGCAGTCTAGGTCGGGCGGCAGCCGGGGGCTCCGACTTCCGTTCGCAAAGGGAGCTGCAATCAGTGCAACTTCGGCAAGACGCTGGTGCGATAGAACTCGATGGCCACTGTCGGGTCATCTTGCGGAAAATGCAGGAAGGGCACAGCGCCGGCGTCGACAATGGCCTGCACCGCGCGAGTATGAACCGACGGGTCAGTGCCGACCGCCCAGTTGCTGAGCACCTTTTCGACGGGGTTGGACTCAGCGGCACGCTGGATCTCGACCGGGTTGGGCTGGTCGACGGCCCCGGCGGTAAAGCGCCACAAAGCGGCAGCCCGCTCGGCTTCGGTGTGATCACCCACGACGGCAAAGAGTTCGGCGCGTTTTTCCAGGGTGGCCGGATCGCGCCCGGCGCCTTGTGCTCCAGCGTCGAATGCGGCGCGCAACTGCGGGTTCTTGAGGTCGGCAGATTGGGTGATCCAGCCGTCCCCGTACCGGCCGGCCAGCGTCGCGCTCTTAGGGCCGCTGGCGGCCACGAAGATCGGTGGCGGGGTAGCGGGTAGGTCGTAGAGTTTCAGGGCATTGGTCTGAAAGTACCGGCCAGCAAAAGAGATTCGTTCACCTGTCCATAGCATGCGGATGAGCCGGATGGCCTCTAGCAGCCGGTCGTGTCGCTCGGCATAGGAACCGAACGTGTTGGTGGCGGCCTGTTCGTTGAGTCGCTCGCCGGTACCTAATCCCAAAAACACCCGGGCCGGACTCAAAAGCGCCAACGAGGCGAAGGCCTGGGCCACTATAGCCGGATGGTAGCGATAAATGGGGCAGGTCACCCCAGTGCCGAACGAAATGTGGGTAGTGCTGTTACCCACCAGAGCCAAGGTCAGCCAGGGAAACATTGAATGACCCTGGTTGTCTTGCCAAGGCTGCAGGTGGTCGCTGGCCCACACGTACTGAAAGCCGGCACGTTCGGCAGCCTGGGCTTGCGCCACCAGCTGATCGGCGCGGAATTGCTCGTGCGACAGCACCACTCCGACGCTCTTGGCGGGCGCGGCCGGCGGGCCGGCTGGTGCGCCGCGGTCCCGGTTGCGGGTCTCGCAGCCTCCCGATAGCCCCCCGGCGCCCAGCACACCTGCTCCGGCGGCCACCCGCGCGAACGTCCGCCGTGAGATGCTGGTCACTGACCTCGCCTACCCGCCACCCATCCCATTACACCTTCGAGCTAGCGTTTCAGACAGGGTCCGCTGCGAATTCGAGCCGTTACCCACTAGTTTGAGTAGAGTGAGCGCACAGACACGACCAGCGCAGAAGGCTGATATCCGCGCACTGTCACGCACGCTGGCCCGAGCCTTCAACGACGACCCGGTAATGATGTGGCTGTTTCCTGACGCGAAGTCTCGGCTCGGGCATTTACATCGGCTGTTTGCGACGATGACACGCCACCACCACCTGGCGCGCGGGGGTGTTGAGGTGACTGGCGACGGACATGGCATCGAAGCCGCAGCATTGTGGGATCCGCCGAATCAGTGGCGGGAGACACGCATGTCGGAGCTGGCAATGAAACCGGCGCTGTTTAGAGTGTTTGGCTTCCGGTCGGCGATGGGACGTGCTGCGCAGGAAGTGATGAAGAACGCCCATCCAGAAGAACCGCACTGGTACCTTGCCACAATTGGCAGTGATCCGATGGTGCGGGGCAAAGGCTTCGGGCAGGCGTTGATGCGGTCCCGACTGGATCGCTGCGATGCCGAGTACTGCCCGGCGTATCTCGAGTCGTCCAAGCCCGACAACGTCCCTTACTACGAGCGTTTCGGATTCACCGTCATCGGCGAGATTGTGTTACCGAACGGCGGGCCGCCGCTGTGGCGGATGTGGCGCGAACCGCGATAGCTTGTTCAAGCACGTCGGTGCCCGCGTTTTCCGCTTTGCGTCTAAGCAGGTTTATTGAGCCGCCTGTGCGGGCAACCGGTGCCCATGGCGATCGACGACCTAGTTGCTATCTCACCACCCAGCAAGGTGTACGGCAGGGGCGAGAGGCGGCCCCGGCCGGGATCCTGTCCCCGCACACGAGTGTCGCCGGCCAGCGTCGCAGCTACCGCCGCTATCGCTTGGTGCGGCGCACTTAGAAACACGCCCAGAGAGTCGGTGCCGACAGCCTGAGCCCGTCTCATCACAGCTTGCTTTTCCAGCCAGCGACGCCAATCGCGATCATCCGCAGCTGCTTGACAGCGATCCGCCGGATCTCTTCGAGCGCATCGGCGCTCTGCGCGTCCTCGATGGCTTCGGCGATGACGCTCATCGCGTTGACGAACAGCGTTGCCAGGATGTTGAGGTCTTCGGTGCTCCACTCGTTGAGCCCTGGGAAGCGCGCCAGGTCGGTGGCCAGCTCGGAGGTGATCAGCCGGATCTCGGTGCGGATGGCGTAGCGCAGCACGGACAGACCGCTGTTGCGCTCCCGGCCGATAAGGCGCCAATGCTCGCGTCTTTCGGCGACACTGGCCACCAAAATCTCGACGGACGACTCGATCACGCGGTTGGGGTCGAGCTTGCCGGCGCGCGCCCCCCGCAACGTATCGCGCAGACTGCGGAAGGACTCGTCGATCAGGACCAGTCCGAGGGCCTCCATCGACTCGAAGTGACGGTAGAACGCTGCTGGCACGATCCCGGCCTCCCGGGTCACCTCCCGCAGGCTCAGGCCGCTGAAACTGCGATCCTGCAGCAGTTTCAGCGCCGCTGCGATGATGGCACGCCGAGTGGCCGCCTTACGCTCCTCCCGTGACGGGGTATTACGGGTACGGACCCGGTCCGACCGGTGCGAATGTGAGCTAGGAATACGGTCGTTCACTGTGTGAACCCTACCACAGACCTGCGGTGGAACCTTGACGACCAGTCAAATCGCACATCACTGTGTACATATGTTCACTCAAACGTTGAAGAAGCGAGTCCTGGGTTCGGACCTGGTGGATCTGCTCACCGGCCCGCACGGCATCGATCGCTACACCGAGCTCGTCGCGCCGACGTGGACGCTGGGCGCGGCCCGTGCCAAGGTGATCGACGTGCAGCGGACCACGCCGCGCAGCGTCACCCTGATGCTGGCTCCCAACGACACCTTCCGATCGTCCCACACTGTCAAGGCCGGCCAGTACGTCAACGTCAGTCTTGACATCGACGGCCGCCGGCACACTCGCTGCTATTCGCCGGCCAACGCCGAAGGCAGCTCGACACTCGAGCTGACCGTCGGCCGCCACGACGGGGGACTGGTCTCGACCTACCTTTATGAGCGCGCCCGCCGCGGCCTGGTAGTCGGCGTGACCGGTGTGGGTGGGGACTTTGTGTTGCCCGCACGCCGGCCCGGCCGAATTCTGTTCGTATCAGGCGGAAGCGGCATTACACCTGTGATGGCGATGCTGCGCACCCTGATTGCCGAACGGCATCAGGGTGAGATTGCGTTCATCCATTACGCGCGCACTTCCGCGGAGGCCTGCTACCGCGAGGAACTTGCCGCCCACAACGATCTGCCTGGCGTGCGAGTTCTGCACGGCTACACCGGCTCAAACGGCGGTGCTCTGGTAGGCCGCTTCGGGCCGCAGCACCTCGCCGCGGCGATGCCGGCGCCGGACGCTGTGTTCGTCTGCGGGCCAAAGCCATTAGTCGATGCCGCGCGGCAGCAGTGTCACACGGTGTTCACCGAAAGCTTCGTGCCACCGCTGCTCGAGACGCCGGTAAACCCCTCAGGCGGACGAGTCACGTTCGCCGACAGCGGTATTGACGTCGTCGACGACGGCCGCTCGCTGCTGGAACAGGCCGAATCTGCCGGCCTGACACCGGATAACGGATGCCGGATGGGCATCTGCCATACCTGCACCCGGCGCAAGACCTCCGGAACCGTGCGAAACCTGATCACCGGTGCGGTGTCGACCATCCCGGACGAGGACGTGCAGATCTGCGTATCGGTCCCCGTCGGGGATGTCGATCTGTCGCTGTAGCCCCACACCTGCACGCGACTGTGAAATCGAGCGACGGTTTGCAGCCGCGACGAAACCTTCAAGGAGTTCTCAATGCCACTCAACGTGCCACCCAACAAGATCACCCTGACCCCGGAGCAGGCCGACGCGTTCGGCCGCGAACTCGACGCCATCAAACGACGTGTGATGGCAGACCTCGGCCAAGAAGATGCTGACTACATCCGCCGCGTCATCAAGGCCCAACGCGCCCTAGAAGTTGGCGGACGCGCATTGCTGTTCCTGCCACCGGCTTGGGCGCTGGGAACCACAATGTTAGGGCTGTCGAAGATCCTGGACAACATGGAGATCGGCCACAACGTTATGCACGGTCAGTACGACTGGATGGGGGACCCGGCCATCTCCGCGCGTTCCTTCGAGTGGGACACCGCCTGCCCGGCCGATCAGTGGCGGCACTCGCATAACTACGTGCACCACACCTACACCAATATCGTGGGGATGGACCGCGACATTGGTTACGGCATCTTGCGGATGAGCGAAGACCAACCGTGGGAGCCGTACTTCCTGGGCAACCCGGTCTACGCGTTCTTGCTGATGGTGTTGTTCCAGTACGGCGTAGCGCTGCACGAACTGGAAAGTGAGCGTATCCGGGCCGGCGAACTCCGTGTTGCCGATAAGCGTGAGGTGTTGCGCGCGATCTGGAAGAAAACGCGCCGGCAGACACTCAAGGACTACGTCGCCTTCCCGCTGTTGGCTGGGCCGTTCGCGCCGTTCGTCTTTACCGGCAACCTCACGGCCAACCTGATACGCAACGTGTGGTCGTACCTCATTATCTTCTGCGGCCACTTCCCGGACGGCACACAAGAATTCACCGTCGCAGAGACCCAGGGTGAGTCCCGCGGGATGTGGTACTTCCGCCAGGTCCTCGGTTCGGCTAACCTGACCGGCGGCAAGCTCTTTCATCTGCTGTCGGGCAACCTATCGCACCAGATCGAACACCATCTGTTCCCCGATTTGCCCGCCCGCCGATACGCCGAGATCGCGCCCGAGGTGCAACAGGTTTGCGCTCGATACGGCATTGCGTACCACCGCGGCCCGCTGCCGCGGCAGTTCGCCACCGTTGTCCGCAAGATCGTGAAGCTCGCCTTGCCGAGGTCGGGATCGCACAGCATGCGTCTTCTCGGGAGCGGCTAGCGCTGCACGCAGGCTCGATCTATTCGGGCCCACTTGCGAAGGCGCTCTCCGGGACCAAGTGGTGGACAATGGGGCCCGTGGAGTGGACCGGCGCCCGGTATGCGGACCAGCCGACGGTGGAAGCTTCGACGTGGATCGACGCCGAACCCGAACGCGTCTGGAGTCTGGTCTCTGATATTGAGCTGATGGCGACGCTGAGCAACGAGCTGCAGGCGGTGGAATGGGTCGACGGCGCCACCGGTCCCCGGCTCGGCGCCCGGTTCGTCGGTTACAACGAACACGACGCGTTCGGACAATGGAGCGCCATGTCAGAAATTGTCTGCTGCGACCAACCGCGCGAATTTACTTGGACTGTAGGTGAACCCGACAACCCCTCGGCTACCTGGCGGTTCCGGCTGACGCCCCGCGACGGAGGCACCGCACTGACGTTTGGGACGCAGCTGGGGCCAGGCCGCTCCGGGTTGTCCAGCGTCATTGAGTCGATGCCCGACAAAGAACAAAAAATCGTCTTCGTGCGACTGCGGGAGTTCGAGGCTGCGATCGACAAGACCCTGGCCGCGATCAAGAGGTTGGCCGAACACGGTGTGCGTTGATGCGCACCGCCACGTCGATCGACGTGTGCAGGGCCGGCCGCGACACTGCTGAGCTTCGTGCAGGCTTGTCACACTTCCGATGCCTTCACGAGTGTTGCCTCGGGTCGCGTGGGTCGATTTAGCGCAACAATCGAACCAGACTGCCGCTGAACGCTGACGTGCTGCACGTCAAGGCCACTGCTGCTACCGGTCTGCAGGATTTCGGCGTTGAAGACTATCGAGTGAGCGACTCGATCGCTACCTCGCCGGACTGCGTGACATCGGCGGGCTGCACAGCGCCCGCGTGGTCAACTGCTCGGGGCAACTGCTGCAGCTGCTCAAGAACTGTCTGCTGTTGACCGATCTGTTGGCGCCGTGAGCAGACACAGAATCGCACGTTCTGCGCGCAAACTGTGCGATTCTGTGTCTGCTCGCCATAACGGGGCGCTGCCACTACCTTCTCAAACATGACCACTTTGCCCGCGCTGGACGGTGTCGAACACAGGTTTGTCGATGTGGGTGACGGGGTGACCATCCACGTCGCCGCCGCCGGCCCGGCCGATGGGCCGGCGGTGATGCTGGTGCATGGCTTCCCGGAGAACTGGTGGGAGTGGCACGAGCTGATTGGCCCGCTGGCCGCTGACGGCTATCGGGTGTTGTGTCCCGACCTGCGTGGTGCGGGCTGGAGCTCGGCGCCCCGCTCGAGCTATCTGAAACGTGACATGGCTGATGATCTGGCCGCGGTGCTAGACCGGCTGGGTGTGGACAAGGTCAAACTGGTTGCCCATGACTGGGGCGGACCGGTCGCCTTCATCATGATGCTGCGTCATCCAGCGAAGGTGACCGGGTTCTTCGGCCTGAACACCTCGGCGCCGTGGGTGCGCCGAGACCTGGGGATGTTCGGGCACATGTGGCGGTTCTGGTACCAAATCCCGATGTCGTTGCCAGTGATCGGGCCTCGGCTGATCGCCGATCCTAAGGCCCGTTACTTCCGGATGCTGGCGTCCTGGGTCGGTGCCGGATTCCGGGTGCCCGACGACGACGTGCAGATCTACGTTGAGCGCATGCGCCAGCCTGGGCACGCCGAGGCCGGCTCACGGTGGTACCGGAGCTTCCAGACGAAGGAAATGCTGCGCTGGCTGCGGGGTGAATACGACGACGCACGAGTCGACGTTCCGGTGCGCTGGTTGCACGGCACTGGTGATCCGGTAATCACACCCAACCTACTGCGCGGCTATGGTGACCGCGCAAGTGATTTCGAGGTCGAACTGGTTGACGGCGTGGGTCATTGGATCGTCGAGCAGCGGCCCGATCTGGTGCTGGACCGGGTGCGCGCGTTCCTTCGCATCGGGACGTAGATTAACCGGCTGCCCTGGCTAACAGTTCAACCTTTTTGGTAGCTGCGTACCTGCCGAGCTACTCGACCCCGATCGTGACGTCAGTCGGCTTGATGAATACCGTGGCGGGCTGGCCGACCGTGAGGCCGAGTTCGACAGCCGCATCCTTGGTTATCGAGGAAGTGACCACTTGATCGCCGCCGTCGAGCCGAACCTTCACAATCGCCAGCACGGCACCGATCTCGACGTCGGTGATAGTGCCCTTGAATTGGTTTCGGGTCGACAGCCGCATAGTAGAACCTCTCTCGTAGTAGGCGTTGTGGCGATCAGCCTAACAGCGAGGGCCGAGCAACGCGATGGACGCATCCACTGCCGGTTGGACGACTTCTCTTATGGCTCTTCCATCTTCGACGGTCAGCGCGGTCAGCTCACGCAGACCGCCGAGCAAGATGACGGCCAGCGGTAGGGTCAGCGGCGGCAGGTTAGCCCGCCGAAATCCCGGACTGGCGCTCAGCGCGATGAGCAGACTGGTGAGCAGATCCATCCCGCGGCGCTGGACCGGGTAGGCGACGGCACCCAACGATGGCAACTCACGGATCCAACTCAACGTGATGGCCGGCCTGGATTCGATGTGGCTTACGTAGGCTGCGACGGCCTGGCAAATCTGGTCCTGCCAGTCGGCCTCGGGATCAACCGCTGCCTGGATGTTTTCGGCCAGCTTCTCGCCGTCGGCCAGCAGCAGCTCGAGGAAGCATTCCTCTTTGCTGGAGAATTGGTCGTAGAACGTGCGCTTTGACGTACGAGCGGTGCGGACGATGTCGGCAACGGTTGTGGCGCGATAACCGCGCTCACTGATGGAGGCTGCTAGGCCGTCAAGCAACCGCAACCGAAATGGGTCGACTTCGCTGAGTACCGCGCTACCAGCAACTGCCGTCACGGGCGCGCCTCCTTCGTCGGCCATCACTACCTTGTCAGGGTTGGTACCAAAGAGTACCGTACCTGGTAAACCTCTGGTACACCGTGGTACCAACCCCGCTGCTGGGGCAGAGTTGGAAGTGATACCTCCATGAGTCAAGCGATCACTCGCGAATCGGCGGCAGCGGCAGTCAAGCTGCCACCAGCAACGCGCATGCCAAAGTTTCTGCAGGGTTTAGCATTTGCACAGTCGCGACGCGGAATGATGCAACGGCTGACGCGCCGTTACGGCAAAGTGTTTGCACTGAACGTCCCGATCTACGGGCGCGCGATCGTTGTCGGCGATTCGCAGTTGGCCAAACAAATCTTCACTACCAGCCCCCACGTGCTGGGCAACATCCAACCGAACCTGAGCCGCGTGTTCGGATCCGGTTCGGTGTTCGCCCTCGACGGCGATGAGCATCGCCTTCGGCGGCGGCTGTTGGCGCCGCCGTTCCACGGCAACGGCATGAAGAACTACGAGGCCATCATCGAAGAAGAGACACTTCTCGAGACCGCCAGTTGGCCCGAGGGTCGGCCCTTCGCGACGCTGCCGTCAATGATGCACATCACCCTCAACGCCATCCTGCGCGCTGTCTTCGGAGCCAATGGCGCAGCACTGGACGAACTGCGCCGGATACTGCCGCCCTGGGTCACCCTGGGCTCGCGCCTGGCTGCATTGCCGAAACCCAAACGGAATTATGGTCGATACAGCCCGTGGGGCCGGCTTGCCGAGTATCGGCGCCAGTACGACACGGTCATCGACAAGCTGATCGACGACGAACGAGCAGACCCGAACTTCGCTGACCGCACCGACGTGTTGGCGCTGCTGCTGCGCAGCAGCTACGAGGATGGCTCGCGCATGTCGCGCAAGGACATTAGCGACGAGCTGCTCACTCTGCTAGCCGCCGGACACGAAACCACAGCAGCCACCCTGGGCTGGGCCTTCGAGCGGCTGACCCGACACCCCGATATTCTGGCGGCTTTGGTAGACGAGGCCGCTAACGGCGGCCACGAGCTGCGGCAAGCCGCCATCCTGGAGGTCCAGCGAACCAGGACCGTAATCGATTTCACGGCTCGCCATGTTTACCCTGAGGTCTACCAACTCGGCGAGTGGGTGATTCCCGGCGGGTATTCGATCGTCATCAATATTGCGCAAATACATGCTAATCCCGAAAGTTTCCCCGATCCGGACCGCTTCGATCCGCAGCGTTACATCGGCGGCAAGCCGTCGGCTTTTGCATGGATTCCCTTCGGCGGTGGCACTCGCCGTTGTGTCGGTTCAGCTTTCGCCAACCTGGAAATGGATGTCGTACTTCGAACGGTGTTGCTTCGCTTCGCTATCGAGCCGACGACGGCTCCGGACGAGCGCTGGCACTGCCGCGGCGTTGCCTACACGCCCGGGGATGGCGGCCGGGTCGTGGTGCGCCGTCGTTAGCGGTCGGCGTCAGCGCGTCGTGGCAACTTCCAATCCGGGCGGATGAAGTGGCAGGAGTACCCATTGGGGTAGCGCAGTAGGTAGTCCTGGTGCTCCGGCTCGGCTTCCCAAAAATCGCCGGCCGGACTGACTTCGGTCACCACTGTGCCCGGCCACAAGCCGGAGGCCTCGATGTCGGCAATGGTGTCCAGCGCAATGAGTTTCTGCTCGTCGTCGAGATAGAAGATGGCCGAGCGGTAGCTGGGTCCCCAGTCGTTGCCCTGGCGGTTCCTCGTTGTCGGATCGTGGATCTGGAAAAAAAACTCCAGCAGGGTGCGGTAAGCGGTGACGTTGGGGTCGAAGACGATCTCGACGGCCTCGGCGTGCGCGCCGTGATTTCGATACGTTGCGTGCGGGGTGTCGCCGCCGCTGTACCCGACCCGGGTGGAAACCACACCCGGCTGCTTGCGGATCAGGTCTTGCATGCCCCAAAAGCATCCGCCGGCCAAGATTGCTTTGCGGTAGGTGGTCATTGCCGCCCCTCCGTTATCGTTGATCACCAGGTGTAGCACGGGCAGGTATCGCCCAGAGCCATACCACCCAGTCAAGGTCAACTTCGCCGGCATTACCAGATGCCTGGTGAGGGCCGGTCAGTCATGGCGCGGCCGTAGCAGGGCCGAATGACGCAGGCGCAGTCGTTGCGGCGCGGCGCATGTACCGTCACCAGGTATGCCGCCGCGCAGCAATGACTTCCAACGGCTGATCACGATGCTGACTGAGCTCATGGGCAGGGACGCGGTCACGGAGTCCACGGAGCTCATCGACCTGGTGTCCGGTGAGCCACGCGAGGTCGACATCTACGCCGAGGGAGCTTACTGGGTCAGACCGTCAGGATGAGCATCGAGTGCCGCGACCACAAGCGCAAACAAGTGTCGGGTGGCAACGAATTCAACCTTGAGGTGCCCCAGTTCCTCGAACCGATGTGGGCGGGCGAGCCGCTCCACGTCCGAGTGGTCATGGTCGCGCTCGATTGCCCGCGCAGCCGTCACCACCGCCGCCGACACCCAGTGCCCACCACCGGATCCCGACGACCACCCGCCGACCTGCTAGCTGGGCCACCCGCTTGCGGTGTTCCGGTAGTTCGCGTTGGGCGCACTGCAGAAGTCGGAGGCGGTACCGGCAAGCAGGACAAAGTAGCCCTCGCCGCCGCGGCGGGTGTCGCTGAAGGGCGGGTAGCTCCAGCCGCTGTTGCACATCGATGCTTCCCCACCCGCCGTGGCTCTGCGCCAGCTGGACTTAACGCAAGACTTGAGGGCGTCGACGTCGGGGACGGTGCTCTTGGCGATGACCAGCATCCCGCCGCCCCATTGCCCGTCGGCCCGTCGGTAGGCGCGCGCCCCGAAGCCGGCATTGTTTTGTTGGCAACCCAACACCCGCTGCAAAGGCTGGAACACGGAGGCCAGATCGCGGTTGGTCACCGCCGCTGCGGCCGTAATGAATTGAGCCGCGTCGGAACCGTTAACCTCTTGGACGTCGGGATTGCCGAAGCTATACAGCTGCTGTGAGATCCGCTGCTGTAGACCGGCATCCCCGACGCCGATGACGGGCCCGGCTCCGGTAGACGTCATCGGGGGCAGCGTCACGCTCGGGTCGGCGGCTGCCAGGGGCGTCACCGCCGAAACGCCCAGTAGCCCAACGATAGTGAGAACGATCCGATGTGTGAGTTCCATGGTTATCTCCCCGGTGGCATGGGTGGGGCTTCGTTCGGGACTACCTGCGCACCGATCTTGCGAAAGAGTGTGTCGGCCTGGTTGCTGTAGTTGCCCTGATTGTCGAACGCGTCGGGGGCATACGTGACCACGACGGCGATCGCAACCTTTTGCGACGGCAGGTACGCCTCAATGGCGGCGTAACCGCCGAACATGGGGTTCTGCATCAGCCAGTGGCCGGATATGACGATGCCCAGACCGTAGGTGTAGCCGTCAACTTGTTCCGAGCAGGTCGGGCAGCCCGGTTGAGCGTGGGTCTTGCCGCGCAGGTCGGTCGACACCAGCTTTTTGTACGACTCCGGCGAAAGCAGTTTGCCCGAACCGATTCCGACTGCGGTGGCCTCCAGGTCATAGATCGTGGTCGTCTGGATCGCGCCATGAGTGATGGTCCACGACGGATTCCAGTACGTCGATTCTTCGTAAAACGGTGTGTCAGGAGGAATTTTCAGAAATGCGCGACGCTCGGAGCTGAATGCGTGCAGGACGGGCTCGGGGATGGCGGGTGTATCGGAGTTAGCGGTGGCCGTCAGGCCCAGCGGCGCAAGGACCTTCTTGCCCAGCAGCGTGGGAATATCTTGGCCGGTAGCCTTCTCCAGCGCCAGACCGAGCAGCACGTAATTGGTGTGCGCGTAGTTCCAGTTGGTGCCCGGTTCATAAAGCAGCGGCCGGGAAGAGATCTGCGCGAGTATTTCCTGAGTTGTCCACTGCCGGAATGGGTTGGCATAAAACAAGTTATCGAACGCATCATTGCCCAGCACATAATCGGGATAGCCCGATGTCATCTGAGCCAGCTGTCCCAGCGTGACGCGGTCGGCGTGCGGAAAATCGGGCAGCCACTTGGACAACTTGTCGTCGAGGCTCACCTTCTTTTCGTCGACCAGTTTCAGCAGCAAGGTCGACACGTAGGAGATCGCCACCGCGCCGTTGCGGAAGTGCATCTCGGTGGTGGCCGGCACGCCGGTCATCGAATCGCCGACGGCCTGAGTCACGATCTCGGTGCCGGCCGCGGTAACCCGGACAATCACCGCCCTCAGATGCGTCTGCGCCATGAAGTCACCGACCACGCGCAGCACCGCGTCCGCCTTAGCGGCCGAGCTACTGGGGGACGGCGGGGAGGCAAGGTGGCGCGGGCCGCATCCGGCCACCAACGCGAGAGCGACCATCACACAACCGGCTCGTCGCACAATCCGCATGCTTGTGTTCTACCGGAAAGCGGCCAGGTCGGTGCAGGCCTGGCTGAGAACCAGCTGGTGCATCTCGGGGGTGCCCTCGTGGGTCAGCACCGATTCCAGGTTGACCATATGCCTGATGACCGGGTACTCCAGCGATATCCGTTGCCGCCCAGAATGGTTCGAGCGGCTCGGCAGATCTCGATGGCCTCCCGGGTGCGGTTGAGCTTGCCGAAGCTGACCTGGTCGGGCCGCAGACCCACACTGTCTTTGAGGCGACCCGGGTGCAGCGACAGCAGCTGACCCTCGTGGAGTTCGACCGCCATGTCGACGAGCTTGGCTTGAGTCAGTTGAAATCCGGCTATCGGACGGCCGAACTGGGCGGTGCATCGCGTAGTGCAGGGCGGCGGGCTGCCGAGCGGACCGCGCCGCCCCATTGCTCTCCTGAGAATTCCGTAACGCGCCTCCGACAGGCACGACAGCGGCCCTTTGAGACGGATCGTGTTGGGCAATATCGCGTCCGCGAGTTGTCGCGCATCATCGAGGCTCGTTGGTGATCGACGCGCGCAGGGACAGCTTGTGGTGGATGGTGTTGCCGGTAAACCCCCGGGGTGTCGGCGGGGACGATAAACCCCCCGAATAACCCGCTCCCGTCGTCGGTGGCGGCCCAGACGATCGCCACGTCGCCGACCGAGCCGTTGGCCTTCAGGTGTTTCGAGAGCCTGCGCGCCGTCATCGTGGTCACCGGGCTG
>NZ_VTZN01000117.1 GCF_008370645.1 Mycobacterium simiae | reverse complement strand
CCGGGGCCGGGAGGTCCGGCGAAAGCTTGTGCGATCTCCAACCACCGCTGCGCATCCTCCCCTACCGCAGTGACATCCAGCTCGTTCAATGCGCGCCGCCGCGTGACCAAATAACAGAAATCCTCAGCCGATCCGCTCACACGCTGGGACGCATCCGCAGGCCCCCAGGACCAGGTATCGCCTCCGGGACCGCGCAGCTCCACGCGGAACGCCGAGGCCGGCGGTGCCAGATTGTTGACAACGAAAGCGTAATCGCGGGTGCGCACGCCCAGATGCGCGATTGACCGCAGCCGCTCGGTGGCGGGACGGATAACGCCAAGTGCGTCGGCGACGTCAAGCCCATGTGCCCAGGTTTCCATCAGCCGGGCGGTGGCCATCGAGGAGGCGCTCATTGGCGGCCCAAACCACGGCAGTTTGCATCCATCGGGAACAGCCAGCAACGCATCATGTAAACGATCGCGAGTAACCCGCCACTCCCCCAGCAGTTCGCTCGGCGGCAGCGCTGCCAGCTCTGCAGCACCCGCATCCACAAAGCCGGCCGGATCGGCGGCAGCTGCGGCCAGCGCGTCGGCAAACCCGGCCTCATCGCTGATCGCGGTCAGCGCGACTCGGTCGGTCCACAGTAGGTGCCCGATCTGGTGCGCGATGGTCCATCCGGGCGCCGGTGTCAACCCGGTCCATCGTTTGGGCGAAAGATTTGCCACCAGCGCATCGAGGTCTCCACTCTCAGCCCGCAGGTCGGCGACGATCGGACCCGCACCCGTCATCACTACCTCCCTCAGTCGCCAGGCACCGGCTGGCCCCGGCGGCCAACGATGCTGTGAACCACCAGCCCCGTCAGATAAACCGCCGAGCCAAACACCACAAACGCGGGCGCGTGCCCATCATCAGGGATCAAGGCCGCGGCCAAGGTAATTGAAGCGATGTAGGACACCCAGAACAGCGCATCCTGTACGGCGAACACGTGGCCGCGCAGCGCGTCGTCGACGTCGATTTGCATCGCGGAATCGGCGCACAGCTTGACCACTTGGCCCGCCACGCCCAGCAGCAAGCCACATACCACCATCATCGGTAGCAGCAAGCCGACGCCGGCTAGCTCAATGGTGGCGGCTGCCGCCAGGGCACTATTAGCCGTGGCATAGCGACCGCAACGCCGGATCAAGGTCGGAGTCAACACGTTGGCCAGAAAGGCCCCGAGACCGGTCGCTGCGAAGAACACCAGCGCGGTACCGAAACCTTCGGCGTCGGCGTTTTTCATGTGGTGGACCAACAGCAAGATCAGCAATGAGTTGATTCCGACGACCATGCGGTGAGTCGCCAATCCCGACAGCGCCGCGGCAACTGTCGGGAGCTGCACAATCGTGCGGACACCGTGCAGCCAGCCGGTGATCACCGCGTACGCGGCCGACCCGTGGATAGCCCGCTTGGTGTCGTCCGGGCCCAACACCCGGGGGGCGAACCGCAACGACAGCAGCAGCGCAATCGTCACCGGGATGATCGCCGTGAAAATGACTACCGAGGCGCCGTGATCACCGCCACCGGCCAGCCACCGGGGCACCAGCATGAAATTGGCGCCGAGGAAGGCCGACACGGCACCTGACGCAGTGGCCACCGAGTTCATCGTGACCACCTGTTCGCGGGGCACCACGTGCGGCAACGCGGCCGACAGGCCCGAAGCGAGAAAGCGGGCCAAACCATTGGCGAGCAGCGCTCCGACTAGCAGCAGCAGATCTCCGCCTCTCAACGCCAAAATGGTGCCGATCCCGATGATGAAGGCCAACCGGCCGATATTGGCGCCCACCAGCACCAGCCGCCGATCCCAGCGGTCCATTAGCGCCCCGGCGAACGGCCCCAGCAGTGAATACGGCAAAAACAGCACCGCAAAAGCTCGTGCGATCGCCATCGGATCGGTAGCGCGGTCCGGATTGAACAGCAGCGCCCCGGCCAGTCCGGCTTGGAACAGGCCATCACCGAATTGACTCGCCATTCGCAGCTGCACCAGCCGGCTGAAGTCGGGCAAGGCGCGCACCGACCGCCAAAGTCCGGCGGGTGCGCTCGCTTGCATCCGGCTGCGAATCACAGGACCCACTTCCACGATTTGGCGCAGGCAAGGCTGGTTCGCTCAATGCCGACCCAACAACAGTACAAATAATGTCGACCGTGCTGGTTTTACCCCAGACGACCTTGCTGCGAGTGCGATGATGAGAACGTGGCGCCGCACGAAGATCCCGAAGACTACGTCGCACCCGCCGCACAACGGGTGCGAGCGGGTACTTTACTGCTGGCCAACACCGATCTGCTGGAGCCGACTTTTCGGCGCAGCGTGATCTACATCGTCGAGCACAACGAGGGCGGCACTTTGGGAGTCGTGCTCAACCGGCCGACTGAGACCGCGGTCTACAACGTTTTGCCCCAGTGGGCCAAACTCGTGGCCAAGCCCAAGACGATGTTTATCGGAGGCCCAGTGAAGCGCGACGCTGCCCTGTGCCTTGCGGTTTTACGGGTCGGCGCCGATCCCGACGGGGCGCCTGGCCTGCGCCATGTTTCCGGCCGCATGGTGATGGTCGACCTGGATGCCGATCCGGATCTGATTGCCCCCGTGGTGGAAGGGGTCCGGATTTTCGCCGGATACTCCGGCTGGACCACCGGCCAGCTCGAAGGTGAAATCGAACGCGACGACTGGATTGTGTTGTCGGGATTGCCTTCTGACGTCCTGGTTCCGCCGCGGGCAGACCTATGGGGCCAGGTGTTGCGACGCCAGCCGTTGCCGCTTTCGCTGCTTGCCACCCACCCTATCGACCTCAGCCGCAACTAACCGTCGCCGACTCGCCGGTCATTGGCAGGACAGGGTGCAGCCCGCGCAGTTGCCACCACACTCAACTGATTTCAGGCGAGCAGCGTCTCGGCGTAGCGCGTAGCGCGCGCTTTGCCACGAGCCGGTGGCCAGCGTCCCGCACGCGCCGATCACGCACACGATGACCACCACTAAGGCGGTAGGCGGGGACGCCGCAAGCGCTACCACCCCTCCGGCAGCCAGCATCACCGCGGCCGCCAATTGGGTTGGTGCCATCGCGCGCAGCGCCAGCTGAGTCGGATCGGCGGTGTGGGCATGGGAAAGTGACCAGGTCCCGAAGGCGGCGGAAGCCGCCGCCGCACATACACACAGCACACCCGCAATAAGCATGGGCTCACAATACGAGTTCACGCACGACTTGGCCTGTCCTGGCCCGCGAACGTGCCAGGGCGTCACGACTCAGCGCGACGGCACCGGCGGCAACGTGGTCAGCGGTGGCAGCGCCGGCGTCACACCGGGCACGGTCTGCGCGGCGGGATGCGGAGGAGGAGCGGTCACCAACGGCGGCGGAGCCGGAGCCGCTACTGGGGCCGGGGGGGTTGCTGGGGGGACCTGAGTGGGAGCCTGCAGCGGCGCTCGGGCGGGCCCCTGGCCGGCGGCCGTAGGTATCGTCACTCGGAATCCGTTGATGATGGCGTCGGTGGCTGGAGCATCGGTGATCGCTTGCGACGCGGCCGTGGTCACCGACAGCGACACCAGGTATTTGTCAGCTCCCGACGCGGCCAGGACATGGCGACGTGAGGTGTTGAGCGTCATGTCGTTCTCGCGATATGTGCCTTCTATGATTGCCGACGGGAAGCCATTAAAGCTTGCCATGGAGGCATTGGTGGTCTGCCATGCCAACAGCTGCTGGCTGTCGGCGAAACTGTGCGTGATCGCCTCCGCCGGATCGAAGTTGCCGACGAGCTTGTACACCACCACCTGCGCGTTGGACGTGTAGATGCTGCTTCCCCCCACCCGGTCGGCAATCACTGCAAACGCATCGGGCACATTGGGGTCGGGCACCGGAGTCCAGCGAGGCGGCATCGGCAGCACGATGTCAAGCGCCCTGAATCCCTGCGCCCGCTGTGCCTCGAACTTGACGCCTTTGGCCTCCAGGTGCTCCCGCAGGGTGCCCGTTACCGGGGGAGTGACCGACGTCGGCGTCGGCGCTACCGCGGCGGGGGGCATCGGTGACACCACGGGTGCGGGTGCCAAAGCCTGGGTAGGAGCTGGTGCGAACCGATTGCTGATGCCTCCCGGATTAGCGGTCAGGTTCTGTACGGGTGGGCTTGCCGGTTGCAGCGGAACCGGCGCGGGGACCGGAGGCTGCGGAAACAAAGGTTCGGCGGACGCCGTGCCACCGGCGACAAGGACGACGCCGACGAAACCGGCGGCGATGCCCCCTACGAAAACCCGCCAGGTGCGCGCGATGTGGATCATGTGCGTCGGTCCCTCCGAACTACTCGGGCGCCACTGCCCCGTCATCGATGGTGAATTTAACGAATTCTTAGAGGCGCCGAATAGGGCTGACATCGAGCTGGGATGAACCTCTGACCGGTGTGCAACGCAACCGAGACCAATCCGTGGCCAGCGCCTTGGCCGCCGGGGCCCGGGGGCTGCCCTTATACCCTGTTGGGCGTGACCGAATCGCCAACCACTACGCCTGGCAGCGCGCACGGTGCCAACGACGCCGATGCGCCGCGGTATCGCTACACCACCGAGCTGGCGGCCAGGCTGGAGCGGACGTGGCAGGACAACTGGGGGCGGCTCGAGACCTTCAACGTGCCCAACCCGGTTGGGTCACTGGCTCCCGCGGACGGTGCGCCGGTACCGGAGGACAAGCTGTTCGTCCAGGACATGTTCCCCTATCCCTCGGGGGAGGGATTGCACGTGGGCCACCCGCTGGGCTATATCGCGACCGACGTCTACGCCCGCTATCACCGGATGATTGGCCACAACGTGCTACACGCGTTGGGGTTCGACTCCTTCGGGTTGCCCGCAGAACAGTACGCCCTGCAAACCGGCACCCATCCGCGTACCAGGACCGAGGCCAACATCGTGAACTTCCGCCGGCAACTGGGCCGGCTGGGTCTGGGCCACGACAGCCGCCGCAGCTTCTCGACCACCGATGTCGAGTTCTACAAGTGGACGCAGTGGATCTTTTTGCAGATCTACCACGCTTGGTTTGACACCCAAGCCAACAAAGCCCGCCCGATCGCCGAATTGGTCGCCGAATTTAGCTCTGGCGCCAGGACTCTCGATGATGCTCGGGAGTGGGCCCAGCTGTCGGTAGGGGAGCGGTCCGACGTGATCGACAGCTATAGGCTGGTCTACCGCACGGACTCGATGGTGAACTGGTGTCCGGGGCTGGGCACGGTGCTGGCCAATGAAGAGGTTACCGCCGACGGCCGCAGCGATCGAGGCAACTTTCCGGTGTTTCGCAAGCGGCTGCGCCAATGGATGATGCGCATCACCGCCTACGCCGACCGGCTGCTCGACGACCTCGATGTGCTGGACTGGCCGGAGCAGGTCAAGACGATGCAGCGCAACTGGATTGGCCGCTCGACGGGCGCCGCGGCGCTGTTCTCGGCGACCAGCAGCAATGGCTCAGACGTCGACATTGAAGTATTCACTACCCGCCCCGACACGTTGTACGGCGCCACGTACCTGGTACTGGCGCCGGAGCACCACCTGATCGACGTGCTGGTTGCCGAAGCCTGGCCCGACGACGTCAACCCATCGTGGACGTACGGTGCCGTAACTCCGGGCGAGGCTGTCGCCGCCTATCGCCGCGCGATCGCGACCAAGTCAGACTTGGAACGGCAGGAGAGCAGGGAGAAGACCGGCGTCTTCTTGGGCAGCTACGCCATTAATCCGGCCAACGGCAGGCCGGTACCGATCTTCATCGCCGACTACGTGCTGGCCGGGTACGGCACCGGGGCCATCATGGCGGTGCCGGGCCATGATCAGCGGGATTGGGACTTTGCCCGGACATTAGGGCTTTCGGTCGTGGAAGTCATTGCCGGTGGCGATATCTCGGAGGCGGCATACACCGGTGACGGCGTGCTGGTGAACTCCGGGTTTCTTGACGGCATGAGTGTCGCCGAGGCCAAGCAGGCCATGACGACTCACCTGGAGTCCGACGGTCGAGGCCAGGCCCGCATCGAATTCAAGCTGCGGGATTGGCTTTTCGCGCGGCAACGGTACTGGGGCGAGCCGTTCCCGATTGTCTACGACGGCGACGGACGTCCGCATGCCCTCGATGAAACCGCACTACCGGTGGAATTGCCTGACGTGGACGACTATTCACCGGTTTCGTTCGATCCCGACGACGCCGACAGTGAGCCATCACCGCCACTGGCCAAGGCAACCGAGTGGGTCCACGTGGAGCTTGATCTCGGCGACGGCCTGAAGCCCTACAGCCGCGACACCAACGTGATGCCGCAGTGGGCCGGCAGCTCCTGGTACGAGCTGCGCTACACCGATCCACACAACTCAGAGCGGTTCTGCGCCAAAGAGAATGAGACGTACTGGATGGGTCCGCGCCCGGCGGAACACGGTCCGGACGACCCTGGCGGCGTCGACTTGTACGTCGGTGGCGCCGAGCACGCCGTGCTGCACTTGTTGTATTCCAGGTTCTGGCACAAAGTCTTGTACGACCTCGGCCACGTGAGTTCTCGCGAACCGTACCGCAAGCTCATCAACCAGGGTTACATCCAGGCCTTCGCCTACACCGACGCGCGTGGTTCCTACGTCCCAGCCGAAGAGGTAATCGAGCGCGACGGCCGTTTCGTGTATCCGGGACCCGACGGGGAAATTGAGGTTGTACAGGAATTCGGCAAAATCGGGAAGAGCCTGAAGAATTCCATATCTCCCGACGAGATCTGCGATGCCTACGGGGCCGACACGCTACGGGTGTACGAGATGTCGATGGGTCCGTTAGAAGCTTCGCGTCCATGGGCTACCAAAGATGTCATCGGCGCGCACCGCTTCTTACAACGATTGTGGCGGCTGGTTGTCGACGAAAACACCGGTGAAACTCGGGTCGCTGAAACCGAACTGGACATTGAGACGCTGCGGAGACTGCACCGCACCATCGCAGGAGTATCCGAAGACTACGTGGCGCTGCGCAATAACACTGCGGCTGCCAAGTTGATCGAGTACACCAACCATCTCACGAAGCTTTATCGTGCCGGGGTTCCCCGGGCAGCGGTGGAACCACTGGTGCTCATGCTGGCGCCGCTGGCCCCACACCTGGCCGAAGAGCTGTGGATGCGGCTAGGCAACCCCACCTCGCTAGCGCACGGTCCCTTCCCGGAGGCGGATCCCGCATACCTGATTGACGACACCGTCGAATACCCGGTGCAGGTGAATGGCAAGGTGCGCAGCCGGGTAGTGGTGCCCGCAGACTCGGACGACGACGCGGTCAAGGCCGCCGCGCTGGCCGACGAAAAGGTGCAGATGTTTTTGGCCGGTGCCACTCCGCGCAAGGTAATTGTGGTCGTCGGCCGTCTAGTCAACCTGGTGGTCTGACCCGGGGCCGGATGACCACTTCGTGCACGTGTCCGTCCGGCGGGGTGGCTACCACATGCGCTACTACTGCTGCGACCGTGTCGGCCCGCAGGAATCGTTGGGGGTCATAGTTGCCGCCCTCGAACTCGACCAGTTCGCGCTGCATCTCGGTGTCGGTGCGTCCCGGGAAGATCGTCGTCACCCGGAGCCGGGGCTCATCGGCGCGCAGCGAGTCGGCGAATGCGCGCAACGCGAACTTGCTGGCTGAGTAGGAAGCCATCCCGGCGGAAACATTGCGTCCGGCACCGGAATTGATGAACACCACCTGGCCGCGCGCCCGTCGCAGCGCCGATAGCAGCGCAAGGGTAAGGGACACCGCACCAAAGACATTGACGTCGAAGGTGGCACGCCACGCATCGACATCTGCCTCACCGACATGACCTGGGATGGATAGCCCCGCGTTATGCACCAGTACGTCGAGCTGGTCGACCACCTCACAACTGGCTTCAATTGTGTTGGTATCGGCCAAGTCCAGCGGAAAAGTGGTGGCTCCCAGTCGCTGCGCGACGGCGTCAAGCCGCTCGGAAGGCCGACCGGCTAGTAGTAGGGTGTGCGTGGGCGCCAAGGCGGTGGCGATCGCGGAACCAATACCTCGGCTGGCGCCGGTAATGAGTGCGGTTGGCATGACGTAGAGGTGACTAATTCGTTTGGCGGCCAGCTACTTTCACGCCTGTCTGAGCTCATCATCCACAGCGGCGCCGGCTGGTTCACCACTGGCCAAACGTTCGAGCGGCGCGAGCGCGTTCGTCAGGGTCTCGAGGTCAGCGCAGGGGAGTTGGCCGAGCATCGCGGCAAGAGCGGCGTGCCGGTTTGCCAGCGATTCGGCATGCACGGCGCGTCCTTGCGATGTGATGTCGACCAATACGGCCCGTAGGTCCGACGGGTCGCGCGAGCGCTTCACCAACCCCATTTTCTCCAGTCGCCGGATAGCCACGGTGGTGGTCGGGGTTCGCACCCGCTCGTGCGCGGCGAGATCCGTCATCCTGATTGGCCCGCGGTCAAGCAAGGTGACCAAAATGGACAGTTGCGCAAGCGTCAATTCACCGGCAACGGCCCCGTTCGGGTCGCCGCGGCGCAGGATTGAGAACAGCTTGGCCAGTGCGCGATGCAGTCCCTCCGCCAGCTCTGTCACGTCGGTCGCGGTGGGTTCGCTGTCCGCCATAGGTCGGCAGTCTAACCCGACATGTGATTCACGGAAGAGCGGTCGGCGACTATCAAAGCCGCCGCGACAACAACCGCTGCAGTCGCTCGGTCGTTGCGATCTCGGGTATCTGCTTCGCCAAGCTAGGTCTCCGTCCAGCGGGCGAAGCCCATTCTTGGGTGACTACAGTGCGCTGCACCCGGTGAATGTCGTTGGCCGGCTGAAAACAGAGTCGACGCCGAAGCGCCGCGACGCGTTAACGGTCGACGCTAGACCCGGTCACCGGCCACCGTGGCGATCGTTCGGCACGTGTGCGCCGCTCAGAATCCGATTGGCGACGGCTCGGGATTCACCGCTAAGGGCGGTACCCGAACGGCGTTGTGACAGGCGCCCTCAGGGGAGGTGAACACCCGGCGGCGAAGCAGTTCGGCCAGCATCGTCTGGGCCATCAGCTGCGACCGTCCGATACACGCCGCCCGCGCGGCGTCCGGGTCGCGCCGATGTATCGCCGCGTGCTCTTCTTCGTAGCACGGCAGCACGTTGTCGCGGCTGTTTTGGTGGGTCATCCAGAACACGCGGGGAATCAAGTTTTGCGAGGCGCGGATACTGGCATGCAGCCGCGGCCCCGCGTACTCGTCGTTGACAGCTCGCCGGTATTCTCCGGCGATCCCAAAGAAGGTCCGCGATTCTCGTGCCGTGCGTAGTGCTCGCATGAGACCATCCAATTCCCTCAGGAGCCGGGGCGTAGGGTTTGTTGCCGCCCGTGCCGAAGCAATGCCATTGAGCAGGCCGTCGAGTTCGTGATGCTCGCGCACTGTGGCCTCGTCGAAACGCTCGACGAACGCCCCCCGGTGATAGCGAGTCGACACGATCCCGTCGTGTTCGAGTTGGACCAGCGCCTCTTGAATAGGGACGCGGCTGACCCCCAACCCCTGCGCGATTTCGTTGCGGTCAACACGGTCACCGCTGCGCAGTTTGCCCGTCAGAATCAGGTCAAGGATGTGCGAGACGACCTGGTCTTTTTCTTTGATCCCGTATTTCTTAGGCATCAGTGTCTTCGAATCTCTTTCAACCGCTCCGACATCAGCGCTGGGAAGTTTCTCACGACTATGCGGTGTTTCTGAGCCGAACGCAGCGATAGCGTGGGAATGCCCAACCCTTGGTGACTGCGGTGGGGTTGGTAGTTCGGCCCCAATCGTCGCGACGGCGCCGCCGAACTCGATTGTATTCCTCTCGCGCCCTTATGGGTTCGGCATCGGGGAGCGCGGCGATCTCGTCGGCAGGTCCAGATGAGTCGAACACGCAAGTTAACGACTGTCGCGCCACTTGCAGAGCGCTTGGGCGGCGGTGAGGTCGTAGTCGGGACCGTCGCAGCCCACCGTCAGCAGCGTCACCCCAAGCCGGCTGAGGCTTTCGGCGCTCGAAATAAGCCCGCTGCCGTTTTGGACCGCGGCCGAACGCTCAATGGTGGCCGGATCCCGCCCGACGTCGGCGCAGTGGCGGCTTAGCACCTCGGCCTTGGCCGGGAACTCGTCGGCGGCGGTGAAGCTGTGCCAGATGTCGGCGTATTCGGCGACCAGCCGCAACGTCTTGCGTTCGCCGCCGCCGCCGATCAGCATCGGAATGTCGCGGGTCGGCGGCGGGTTCAGGTTGGCCACCCGGGACTTGATCCGGGGCAGCGCGGCAGCCAGGTCGTCGAGGCGACTGCCCGCGGTGCCGAACTCATAGCCGTACTCGTCGTAGTCCTTCTGTTTCCAGCCCGAGCCGATTCCCAGGATGAGGCGGCCCTCGCAGATGTGGTCTACGGTGCGGGCCATGTCCGCTAGCAACTCCGGATTGCGATAGGAGTTACATGCGACCAGGGCGCCGATTTGGATGCGCGACGTCTGCTCAGCCCAGGCGCCGAGCATGGTCCAGCATTCGAAGTGGGGGCCGTCGGGATCGCCGAAGAGCGGGAAGAAGTGGTCCCAGTTGAAGGCGATGTCGACACCGATGTCCTCACAGCGGCGGACGGCGTCGCGGATGTGGCCGTAGTGCGGGGCGTGCTGGGGCTGTAGCTGTACGCCAATGCGGATGGGCAGATCGGGATGCACGGGAGAGGTCATAGGACCACCGTAGGCTCAGCTATTGGCGAGCACCTCGCGCAGGATGTCGACGAGCACCCGCGGTTGGTCACTTTGCACCGAGTGACCCGCATCCTCGACGACGTGCGCGCCACGGAAATGTTTTGCGCGCCGGGTAAGTTCAGCGACGTCCTCGTCGTTGACGAAGCCCGACTTGCCGCCCCGGATGAGTGTGATGGGCGCCGGCACGGCGTCGACGTCGTCCCATAAGGGACCGAAGTCCGGGAAGCTGCGGATGGCGTCGTACCGCCAGGTCCAGTTGCCGTTGTCGAGCCGGCGGGAGTTGTGGAACACACCGCGCCGCAGCGCCTTCACCTCACGATGCGGTGCGGCGGCGATGGTCAGCTCCAGCATGGCCTGGAAGCTGGGGAATTCCCGCTCACCCTGCATCAGCGCCACGGTGCCGCGCTGTTCGGCGGTCATTTCGGCGTGCCGCCGCAACGCCGACGGCGTGACGTCGATGAGCACCAGTTCATCGACCAGCTCGGGGGCCAGCGCACCCAGCCGTATGCCGGTTAGCCCGCCCAGGGACATGCCGACCACGAGTTCGGCTTCCGGTGCTAGCTGACGCAGCACCGGCGCCAGGGCGTCGGCGTTGTGTTGCGGCGAGTAGTCGCCGTCCTCGCGCCAGCTGGAATGGCCGTGCCCGGGAAGGTCCACCGCTAACGCCGGCTCACCGAGGCCGACGATCACGGTGTCCCAGGTATGCGCGTTCTGGCCACCGCCATGCAGGAAGATCACCCGCGGCGCCGAGCTAGCCCAGCGCAACGCGCTGATTCGGCCTTGAGCGGTGTTGGTTTCCAACCGCTCTACTTGGGGTGGCGGGCCCGTCGCGCCGGCCTGCTCGGCGTTCTCGGCCAACAGGTCGAACTCGGAGAGTCCGGTCAATTCGTCGTCGGAGGGCTCGGCCATAATCTCCGACCCTACGAACTCCGCCGTGACGTACGGAACGCACCGTCCCGAAGGTTACTTCAGAAACCGCAGATAGCCGTGCGGCTTGCCGCCGCGGCACACTCGAGTTAGTCCGCGATGATGAACTCTTCGAGCTGGGCTCGTGCCACATCGTCGGGCAACTGCTCGGGCGGGCTCTTCATCAGGTAGGCCGATGCGGGGATCACCGGTCCGCCGATACCGCGGTCCTTGGCGATCTTGGCCGCGCGCACCGCGTCAATGATTACGCCCGCCGAGTTCGGTGAGTCCCACACCTCGAGCTTGTACTCCAAGTTCAGCGGCACGTCACCGAAGGCCCGGCCCTCCAGACGCACGTAAGCCCACTTGCGGTCGTCGAGCCAGCCGACGTGGTCGGACGGACCGATGTGCACGTCTTTGGTGTTGAACTCGCGCTGCAAGTTGGACGTCACGGCCTGAGTCTTGGAGATCTTCTTGGACTCCAGCCGCTCGCGCTCCAGCATGTTCTTAAAGTCCATGTTGCCGCCCACGTTGAGCTGCATCGTGCGGTCCAATTGGACACCGCGGTCCTCGAAGAGCTTTGCCATTACCCGGTGCGTGATGGTGGCGCCGACCTGGCTCTTGATGTCGTCGCCGACGATGGGCACGCCGGCGTCAGCGAACTTCTTGGCCCACACTGGGTCGGAGGCGATGAACACCGGCAGGGCGTTCACAAACGCCACATCGGCGTCGATGGCGCACTGGGCGTAAAACTTGTCAGCCTCTTCGGAGCCCACCGGCAGGTAGGAAACCAGCACGTCAACCTTCGCGTCCTTGAGGACCTGGACCACGTCGACCGGCTCCGCGTCGGACAACTCGATGGTGTCGGCGTAGTACTTGCCGATGCCGTCGAGCGTCGGGCCGCGCTGCACCACCACATTGGTGGGTGCCACGTCGGCGATCTTGATGGTGTTGTTTTCCGAAGCGAAGATCGCGTCCGACAGATCGAAGCCGACCTTCTTGGCGTCAACGTCGAACGCGGCGACGAACTTGACGTCTCGGACGTGGTAGGGGCCAAAGCGCACGTGCATGAGACCGGGCACTGTCGACGTGTCGTCGGCGTTGTAGTAGTACTCGACGCCCTGGACCAGCGAGGACGCGCAGTTGCCGACGCCCACAATCGCGACTCGTACCTCGGGATGCGCCCCCTGCGCCATCGGCGGCTGGTGCTCACTCATCGGGCGTTCTCCTTACCTCGTAACTCTGGGTGTCTATGGGGTATTCGAATGTGGGCGGTTGATTCACGTCTGTTCCGCTCGATTGGGTGCGGCCCGTTCGGCGGCGATGAGTTCGTTGAGCCACTTGACTTCTCGCTCGCTGGACTCAAGCCCGAGCTGGTGCAGTTGCCGGGTGTAGCGATCAAAGGAGCTACTGGCCCTGGCTACTGCCTCGCGCAGGCCTTCCCGTCGCTCTTCGACCTGGCGGCGGCGGCCTTCCAGAATGCGCATCCGTGCTTCGGCTGGAGTGCGGTTGAAGAACGCGAGGTGCACCCCGAATCCGTCATCGGTGTAGTTGTGCGGGCCGGTGTCGGCCACTAGTTCGGCGAAGCGGCGGCGACCTTCGTCGGTCAGCTGGTAGACCCTGCGGGCACGCCGCACTGGTAGTCCCGCGGGAGCGGCGTTCTCGGCTATCAACCCTTGAGTCTGCATCCGGCGCAGCGCCGGATACAGCGAGCCATACGAGAAAGCCCGAAAAGCGCCGAGTAGGCCGGTTAGCCGCTTGCGCAACTCGTAGCCGTGCATCGGCGACTCGATCAGGAGTCCTAGTATGGCCAGCTCGAGCACCGAATCACCTCCTTTGCATGGCTCGTTACGACGGTCCGACGCCTCGCGGCATCGTATCGTTTCGATATATTCGTCACAACAGCACCCGTTGTTAGTGAGCTGTTCGTCACATTTGACGACGCGTAAACGTGCTGAAGTCTTGTGCTCGCCGCCGGTTACGAGGGGTAGCTCACCTGTTTGACGGTGCCGTCACCAGCAAGACTGATATAGCCGCTGCCGTAGTCGCTTGAAACGTACAGCTGCAGCGACAGCGCCCCGGGCGCGGTCGGATCACTGGCCGCTTCAATCGACAAGTACATGTTGGTAACGTCCGACTGCTTCATGCCCAGTGTTTCCGCGGCGCCGCGCATGATGCCCACCGTTGTTTTCACGTCGAACTTGCCCAGGTCAACCAGGTCGGTGTCGGCACCGCTCTTGGCCGAGCTGCTCGGATCGCCCCAGCCGCCTCGGTAGGTGTAGCTCAACACCCTGCGGTCGTCAGCGGGGTCTTTGCGATCCAGCGCCGCATACGTCGGGTAGACCACCAGCCGGTAGCCCATGGTGTCGCCGAACTTCTTCCGCATCTGCTCGATCAGACCGGTGAGCCCGCCAAGCGAATGCAACTGCTTCGGCGGCGTCAGCACTACCGCCGTGACGCCGTCGGGCTTGACTCCAGGGTCTGTCGTGAAATCCAACGGCGAGTTGGTATTGCCATAGAGGCCCCAGCCAATGCCCACGCCTAGCAGTACCGAAGCCCCGAATGCCGCCGCGAGCAGGCCCAACCCATTGCGCCGCGCCCGTGTCTTGAGCGCGGGCACTTCTGCGCGTGCGCGCTCGGACTGCAGGTCAGCAACCAGGCTTTGTAGGTCTCCCAGGGTGACCGCGTGGGTAGCGGCGCTGACCCGCTCGCGATGCTCTTCCATCGAGAGCTGGCCGTCGTTGAGGGAGGCGTCGAGAATCTGGCAGGCGTCCTGGCGGTCGCTGTCTTTAGCCCGGGTCGACGCTGATCCGCTTCGAGCCAGCGTTGCGCTCAGCCATTTCGCCACAGGGTGATCGTAGAAGCCGGGCCGCCGGGCGCGCGATAAGACTTCAACTGCAAGGGGTGTGCGTACCCCGGATGTCGCGGTTACTCCTCAGGTCATGCCCGCCTGCATGGTCGGGACGGGAACGCGACGTACTCTGGTCAGCGTGCGACTGCAGCGACAGGTAGTGGATTACGCTCTTCGGCGGCGGTCGCTGCTGGCCGAGGTGTACTCGGGACGCACCGGTGTCTCCGAGGTGTGTGACGCAAATCCCTATCTGCTGCGCGCAGCGAAGTTTCATGGGAAACCAAGCCAGGTGATGTGCCCGATCTGCCGCAAGGAGCAGCTCACGTTGGTGTCGTGGGTGTTTGGCGAGCACCTGGGCGCGGTATCGGGCTCGGCGCGTACCGCTGAGGAGCTGGTCCTGCTGACCACCCGGTTCTCGGAATTCGCGGTCCACGTGGTGGAGGTGTGCCGAACCTGCAGCTGGAATCATCTGGTCAAGTCGTACGTCCTGGGCGCGGCTCGTCCGCCCAAGGGAACGCGGACGGCGCGTAACGGCGCCCGTACGGCCAGTGAATAGCGAGGGGCGCCACCAGTCGTCCAGTGACGCTACAGGCGGGCCGGCGGCTGAGGGCGTAAGCCAACATCCCGGCGACCTCGATCGCCCAGAGGTGTCCAGTGGGGTAACCAACCAGCGCCGCCAGGTTCCGCCCGACGACAGGTTAACCTCGATTCTCCCGCCGGTAGCCGAGGACCGGTTGTCGCGGCACACGGATCCCATCGGGGAAGTCAAGGCAGCGTTGGACGGCCCGCCCGCTGCGTCCCTGCCGCTGCAGCGCGACCCGCTGGACCAGGTCAAGGCGGCCTTGGAGAGCTCCGGTCCGCGCCGTCGGCAGGAGCGGCTGACCGGGACAGGAGGTCCACCGGGTCCGCCCGGGCCACGCGGACCGGTCCCGCCGGCAGCTGGCCGGTCTGGCAGACGCAAGCCGAACTGGGTCCAGCAGATCAACTGGAGATGGGTCCGACGGTCGATTTACCTCGCCGCGGCGGTGCTGATCTTGTTGCCGATCGTCACTTTTGCGATGGCCTATTTCATCGTCGACGTCCCCAAGCCGGGTGACATCCGTACCAACCAGGTCTCCACGATCCTGGCCAGCGACGGGTCCGAAATCGCCAAGATTGTTCCTCCTGAAGGCAACCGGGTTGACGTCAATCTCAGCCAAGTTCCGGTGCACGTGCGCCAGGCGGTCATTGCTGCTGAAGACCGGGGTTTTTACTCCAACCCTGGCTTCTCGTTTAGCGGCTTCGGGCGGGCGGTGAAGAACAACCTGTTTGGTGGTGACTTGCAGGGCGGTTCCACCATCACCCAGCAATACGTCAAGAACGCGCTGGTCGGATCCGCGCAACACGGGTGGAGTGGGGTGTTGCGCAAGGCCAAGGAATTGGTCATCGCGACCAAGATGTCGGGGGAGTGGTCCAAAGACGATGTGCTGCAGGCGTATTTGAACATCATTTACTTCGGCCGCGGTGCCTACGGGATTTCGGCGGCTTCCAAGGCCTATTTCGACAAGCCGGTCGAGCAGCTCACCGTATCAGAGGGAGCATTGCTGGCTGCGCTGATCAGGCGCCCGTCAACGCTGGACCCCGCGGTCGACCCGGATGGCGCGCTGGCCCGGTGGAATTGGGTGCTCGACGGCATGGTGGAGACTAAGGCACTATCCGCCAAGGACCGCGCCGACCAGCAGTTTCCGCAGACCGTACCGCCCGATCAGGCGCACGCGGCGAATCAGACCACCGGCCCTAACGGGCTGATTGAGCGACAAGTCACCAAAGAGTTGATGGAGCTTTTCAACATTGATGAGCAGACTCTGAACACCCAAGGTTTGCAGGTGACCACCACGATCGATCCGCAAGCCCAGCAGGCGGCGGAAAAGGCGGTGGCGAAATACCTTGATGGGCAAGATCCGGACATGCGGGCTGCGGCGGTATCCATTGATCCGCATAACGGCGGCGTGCGGGCTTATTACGGCGGCGACAATGCCAACGGCTACGACTTTGCCCAGGGTGGGCTGCAGACCGGCTCCTCGTTCAAGGTGTTTGCCCTAGTGGCTGCGCTTGAACAGGGGATCGGCCTGGGATACCAGGTTGACAGTTCGCCGTTGACGGTTGACGGCATCAAGATCACCAACGTCGAGGGCGAGAGTTGCGGGACGTGCAACATCGCCGAAGCACTCAAGATGTCGTTGAACACCTCCTATTACCGGCTGATGCTGAAGCTGAACGGTGGCCCGCAGGCCGTGGCAGACGCCGCGCATCAGGCCGGCGTCGCCACCAGCTTCCCGGGTGTGGCACATACGCTGTCCGAGGACGGTAAAGGTGGGCCCCCCAACAACGGAATCGTGTTGGGCCAGTATCAAACCCGGGTGATCGATATGGCATCGGCCTACGCGACATTGGCTGCCTCCGGCCTCTATCACCGGCCGCACTTTGTGCAAAAGGTGGTCAACGCGGAGGGCCAGGTGCTCTTTGACGCCAGCACCGTCGACAACTCGGGGGAGCAGCGGATCCCCAAGGCCGTCGCCGACAACGTCACTGCGGCGATGATGCCGATCGCGGGGTATTCGCGTGGCCACAACCTAGCCGGCGGCCGGCCCTCGGCCGCCAAGACTGGCACGGTGCAGTTGGGTGACACTACCGCCAATAAGGACGCCTGGATGGTGGGGTACACGCCGTCGCTGTCCACGGCGGTGTGGGTCGGGAC
>NZ_VTZN01000116.1 GCF_008370645.1 Mycobacterium simiae | reverse complement strand
ATCGTCGAAATGCGGCGTTAATTGATCAGCCATTTATTTTAGAATGCCTTTCCGGGCTAAGATCGGCCCTGCGGTGCATGTGCTAAACGCACCGAAACGGTCCGCCAAAACGTGCTCGGGGCATGTTATCCGACGCATCGGCGCGGCACTAAACAAAAGCCGTGTGTGCAGCTACTTCACCAGCGTGAATTGGGCAACATTGATCAAGCGCCGGCGGAAGCGCTCAGCGCATCCAGTCAGGTAGTGCATGAAGTTGTGGTAAACGTCTTCGGACTGTAGTTCGATGGCGCGTTCCCGGGCGGCCGCCAAGTTGGCTGCCCACATGTCCAAGGTCCGTGCATAGTGGTGCTGCATCTGCTGGACCTCCTCGATGGAAAATCCCGCGGCCTGCGCGTTGTCAACGATGTCCGGTTCGGAAGGCAGTTCGCCGCCAGGAAAGATCGATTCCCGCAGGAACTTGAGGAAACGCAGGTCGCTCATCGTCAGCGCAATACCCTGCTCGTGCAGCCACCTGCGGTCGTAGGTGAACAAACTGTGCAGCAACATCCGGCCATCATCGGGCAGGATGTCGTAGCAGCGTTCGAAGAACGCGCCATATCGCTCCTTGTGGAAGGCATCGAACGCCTCGAAACTGACGATCCGGTCCACCTTCTCGTCGAACTCTTCCCAGCCCTGCAGCCGCGCCTCGGCGCGCCGGGTCGTCGGGATCGTCGCCAGCCTGGCCTTGCTGCGCTCAAAGTGGTTGCGGCTCAAGGTAATACCGATGACATTGACGTCGTATTTCTCGACCGCGCGAACCAGCGCCCCGCCCCAGCCGCACCCGACATCGAGCAGCGTCATCCCCGGCTGGAGATTCAGCTTGTTTAGCGCCAGGTCCAATTTGGCAAGTTGCGCCTCTTCGAGGGTCATGTCATCGCGCTGGAAGTATGCGCAGGTGTAAACCCAGGTGGGGTCGAGAAACAGCCCGAAGAAGTCGTCCGAGATGTCGTAAGCCGCTTGCGAGTCTTCGTAGTACGGTGTCAGCCCGGCCATATGAGACAACCTCCCGCGTAATAGCTCGCCTGGTCGCCGGCTCAGCCAGCTTGGGCGAAGTTGGTTTTTAGCTCGCCTATCACTCGATCCCACAGCTGCCGGGGCAGATCGTGACCCATGCCGTCGACCAGCACCAGCCGGGCGTCCTTAATGGCCCGAGCAACGGCACGGCCACCGAACGGCCGCATCAGCTTGTCGGCCCGCCCGTGGATCACCACGGTGGGTGCGACGATGCGATGATCGTAGTGCAGCAGGCTGCCGGTGCCCAAAATTGCGCTGAACTGCTGGGCAATACCCCAGGGGTGAAAGTTGCGGTCGTAGCTTTCGGCGGCGTCGGCGCGTATTTGCTCTTCGGGCGCCGGGTAGTGCGGACTGCCGATAATTCTGTTGACCCGGACGGAGTTTTCGATGATGACGTCGCGCGGGGAATTCGGCGGTGGGCCCTTGATGAGCGCAAGCAGGGCACGCGGCGCCGGCGGCGGCAAGAACCGGTGATTATTGCTGGAGAAGATCACCGCCAGCGTTTTGGTGCGCTCGGCGAATCGCGCCGCGAAAATCTGGGCGATCATCCCGCCCATCGACGCCCCGACCACATGCGCGTGCTGAAGTTCGAGGTGATCGAGTAGTGCGGCGGCGTCATCGGCCATGTCCTCCAGCGTGTATGGCGCTTGGCTGGGTAGGCCGAGCCAGGAGCGTGCCAGCCGGATGGCCAGTGGCTGTCCGGGGCGGTGACGCTCGGTTTTGGTGGATAGCCCAACGTCGCGGTTGTCGTAGCGGATGACCCGCAGACCGTGGCTGACCAGTTGCTCGCAGAATTCGGTCCGCCACAAGAGCATTTGGGCACCCAGGCCCATGATTAACAGTACGGGTGGGTCGTCGGGGCTGCCCATGTCCTCGTAGTAAAGCTTGACATCACCCGAGACGGCGGTGCCGCTGCGAACCTGCACTTAGACCTCCGCGTCGGAGTGGTGCTCGCGGCTGACCTCGACCATGAAGTTGGCGAAGTATCCGGTGAGTTGCGGGTCGGACATCATCTGCCACTTCGGCGCCAGCAGCTTCATATACCGCTCGACATAGAGAAATTGCTTGCCAATCAGCACCAGCTCGCGGGGCAACTTCACGTCGTAGGCGTCGGCCAGCGTCGACAGCTGGCGGCCGATGTCGGCATACGACATTTCGCCCAACGACTGCACGGTGAGCGGGGTAGCGAACTTTTCCAGGTCTTCGGCGGCCTGGGCCTCGGGCTTCATGGTGCCCACTGCGCCCATCAGCACGACGATCTTGCCCGCGGCAGCGTGGTCCTTTTTGACCAGCAATGCGTACACCAGCTCGCGCAGCAGCCAGCGGGTGCGAGGGTCGATGCGGCCCATGATGCCGAAGTCGAAGAACACGATGCGGCCCTCGCCGTCGACGTACAGGTTGCCTGCGTGCAGATCGCCGTGGAACAGTCCGTGCCGCAGGCCGCCCTCGAACACTGAGAACAGCAGGGCCTTGACCAGCTCGACACCGTCGAACCCTGCCTTGCGGATCGCGGCGACATTGTCGATGCGGACTCCGTGCACCCGCTCCATCGTCAGCACCCGCTCGCTGGTGAAGTCCCAGTCCACGCGCGGCACGCGGATGTTGCGGCCCAGCGGTGAGGTGTGCAGGTGGGACACCCAGGCCTCCATGGACTGCGCCTCCAGCCGGAAGTTCAGCTCCTCGGCCAGGTTGTCGGAGAAGTCGGCGACCACGTCTTGTGCCGAGAGGCGGCGGCCCAGCTTGGCCAATTCGACGGCCTGTGCGAAGCGCTTGAGGATCTGCAGGTCGGCAGCTACCCGGCGGCGGATCCCGGGCCGCTGAATCTTGACGACGACGTCTTCACCGTTTTTCAGGGTCGCGTAGTGAACCTGGGCGATCGACGCCGACGCAAACGGCTCTTCTTCAAACGTAGCGAACAGCTTGGACGGCTCGTCCCCGAGCTCTTCGACGAAAAGCCGGTGCACCTCATCGGTGTCAGCCGGTGGCACTCGGTCCAGTAGGCTGCGGAATTCCCGCGATAGCGACTCGCCGAACGCCCCGGGGCTAGACGCGATGATCTGTCCGAATTTAACGTATGTCGGGCCCAGGTCGGCGAAGGTTTGCGGAATCTCCTTGATTACCTTGTGGTGCCACGGACCTTTGGCCGGCAGTTTGGTGACCACGCGAGCGGCGGTGCGAGTGACCTGCCAACCGGTGGCGGCTACCCGGGCCGCTTCGACCGGCAACGGCACCCGGTCAAGCTTGGCCACCTCGCGGTGTTTGGTGGAACTCATTTGAGTAGTGTGCCAAACGGACAGTGTCAAGTCCCAATTGCTTGCAATTACCAGCGGCCCGTTCACGTGCCGGCTATTACCCGCCGAGCGTGTAACCAATGCGAATATTCGGCCCGGATTTCGCAGCCATTACACGTTCGGCGGCGCTGGTCGTAGGAGACCACGAAGTAGGCGATTTGGTGGTAGGCCATGAACTCGCGCAGCGCACTGCGCTCGTCGGCCACCGGTGCGCCTGAAGCGCTATCACGGACGACCAAGCGCGCCGTACAGTGCGGGAATGCAGGTCATTTCGGCGGAATCGACCGAACTGTTCGTCGGGGCGCCGGAGGTGCCGGTGCAACTGGTGCGCGTCAGCGTTGCCCGGATAGCCGAGCTGACGCCGGTCCGCATCGATGGTGACGGTCTGCGCGGTGAGGCGGTGGCGGCAATCGGGGACGAGGTCGTCGAGGTCCCGGTGGCGGTGGACCATCCCGTCGTAGGTCAGCGGCGGGCTGCGCGGGTGGGAGCCGGTGGCTTGAGCCTGGCCTTCGAGTTCACCGTTGCCGAGCCGGGCTGGACGATGTACATGGTCAGCCACTTCCACTACGACCCGGTGTGGTGGAACACCCAGGGCGGCTACACCAGCCAATGGCGCGAAGACCCGCCCGGGCGAGCCCGCCAGGCCAATGGCTTCGAGCTGGTGCATGCCCATCTAGACATGGCCCGCCGCGATCCCGACTACAAATTTGTGCTGGCCGAAGTCGACTACCTCAAGCCCTACTGGGACACACATCCCGAGGACCGGGCTGACCTGCGCCGGTTTCTCGCCGGGGGCCGCGTGGAGGTGATGGGTGGCACCTACAACGAGCCCAATACCAACCTCACCAGCCCGGAGACCACTATTCGAAACCTGGTACACGGCATCGGGTTTCAGCGCCACGTGGTGGGGGCCGACCCGGCCACCGCGTGGCAGCTCGACGTGTTCGGCCATGACCCCCAGTTCCCCGGCATGGCCGCCGACGCCGGGCTCACGTCGAGCTCGTGGGCGCGCGGACCACATCATCAGTGGGGCCCGGCCCAGGGGGGAGTAGACCGCATGCAGTTTTGCAGCGAGTTCGAGTGGATCGCGCCGTCGGGCCGCGGATTGCTCACCCATTACATGCCGGCGCATTATTCGGCCGGCTGGTGGATGGACTCGTCGACCTCGCTGGCCGAGGCCAAGCAGGCGACCTATGCCCTGTTCGACCAGCTCAAGGGGGTTGCGCTGACCCGCAACGTGCTGCTGCCGGTCGGAACCGACTACACCCCGCCGAACAAGTGGGTCACCGATATCCACCGCGATTGGGCCGCACGCTACACCTGGCCGCGATTCGTATGCGGGCTGCCGCGGGAGTTCTTCGCGGCGGTGCGCGCCGAATTGGCCGAGCGGGGTGCGGTGCCGTCGCCGCAGACCCGGGACATGAACCCGATCTACACCGGCAAGGACGTGTCGTACATCGACACCAAGCAAGCCAACCGGGCCGCCGAGAATGTGGTGCTGGACGCCGAGCGATTCGCCGTGTTCGCCGGCGCGCTGACCGGGGCGCAGTATCCGCAGGCAGCGCTGGCCAAAGCCTGGGTGCAGCTGGCCTACGGCGCGCACCACGACGCCATCACCGGATCGGAGTCCGATCAGGTTTACCTCGACTTGCTGACCGGCTGGCGTGATGCTTGGGAACTGGGCTGCACCGCCCGCGACAACGCCCTGGCGCTGCTGTCTAGCGTTGTCGATACGGCTGCCAATGCGGTGATTGTGTGGAACCCGCTGACACACCAACGCACCGATGTTGTCACCGTGCACCTCGACGCGCCGCTGGCGGCGGGTGCGCTGGTCCGTCATGCCGACGGCTCCGAAACTCCGGCACTTGTCGAGCATCACGGGTGGACGGTCACCTGGTTGGCGCGCGACGTCCCATCACTGGGCTGGCGGTCCTACCGGCTCATCCCCGCTGCCGGACCGACGGGCTGGCAACCGGCGCCCGGTGCGGAGATCGCCAACGAGCATTACCGCCTGGCCGTCGATCCCGAGCGCGGCGGTGCAGTGGTGTCGCTGGTTGCGGACGGCCGCCAGCTCATCGCCGCCGGCCGGGTGGGCAACGAGCTTGCGGTCTATGAGGAGTACTCGTCGCACCCGACGCAGGGTGAGGGGCCGTGGCACCTGCTGCCCAAGGGGCCGGTGGTTTGCTCGGCCGAATCGCCCGCCCAGGTGCAGGCCTACGACGGCCCGCTGGGCCAGCGGCTGGTCGTGCGTGGCGCCATCGGCACGCTGCTGCGCTATACCCAGGTCCTGACCTTGTGGCAGGGCGTGGCCCGTGTGGACTGCCGCACCACGATCGACGACTTCACCGGTGAAGATCGCTTGGTGCGATTGCGCTGGCCGTGTCCGGTGCCGGGCGCCATGCCGGTCAGCGAGGTGGGCGACGCCGTCATCGGGCGCGGTTTCGCGCTGCTGCACGACGGAGCGCGGTCGGTGGACACCGCCCGTCACCTGTGGACGCTGGATAACCCGGCCCACGGCTGGTTCGGATTGTCGTCGGCGGCGCGGGTCCGGGTCGGCAGGCAGGCGGTGCGGGCAGTGTCTGTCGCGGAGGTGGTGTCGCCGTGCGAGACGACGTCCGGCCCGATGGCACGTGAGCTGATGGTTGCCCTGGTCCGCGCCGGTGTCACGGCCACCTGCAGCGGGGCCGACAAGCCGCGCTACGGCAACCTTGAGGTGGACTCCAATCTGCCGGACACCCGCATCGCGCTGGGCGGCCCCGACCGCAACACGTTCACCAAGGCCGTGCTGGCCGCGGCCGACCCGGTGTACACCGCCGAATTGCAGCGGCAGCTGGCGGAGACGGGCCGGGCGAGGGTATGGGTGCCGGCCGCGACACCGTTGGCGGCGGTCTGGGTGCCCGGGGCAGACGTGCGTGCGCCGCGCGCGCTGCCGGTTTTGGTGATCGACGGCCGTGATGACGAGAACCTGGCCCGCGGTATCGCCGCGGTGATCGACGATTTGTCCGACGCCGAGGTCGCTGTCACCCAACAGGCTCCAGCGGCAATGGAGCCCTTCGAGAACCGCACGGTCGCGCTGCTCAACCGTGGGGTGCCCAGCTTCGCCGTCGAATCCGACGGCACCCTGCACACCGCGCTGATGAGGTCCTGCAGCGGCTGGCCGTCCGGTGTCTGGATCGACAACCCGCGCCGCACCGCGCCCGACGGCTCCAACTTCCAGCTCCAGCACTGGACACACGACTTCGACTATGCGCTGGTGTGCGCTGACGGCGACTGGCGCACCGCCGGGATTCCGGCACGCTGCGCGCAGTTCTCCCATCCCCTGCGTGCGGTAGCTACGGCAGCGCATGCCGGTCGGCTCGCTCCCGCCGGTTCGCTGCTGCGGGTAAACCCCGCCTGTTCGGTGCGCCTAGGCGCCCTGAAGGCAGCTGGTAATCCGCTGACAGCCGGTAGCGCGCAGCCGGTCGATGCCAGCGCGGTGGCGCTGCGGCTGGTGGAAACAACCGGTACCGCCACCCGCGTCAGCATCGACTCCGACATCGGCAAGGTGGGCGCCTTCCAGCTTGCCGACCTGCTGGAAAACCCACAGCAGCCGCAGCGGTCAATCGACCTGCATGGCTACCAGGTTGCGACCGTGCTGGCCAATCTCGACGTGCCGAAAACGACTGCTGGCTCGCGCATCGAGCTGGCCCCGCACGCCGAAACCGCTCAGCCGTTGTACGCACGGTACTGGCTGCACAACCGCGGCCCCGCACCGCTTGGCGGCTTGCCGGCCGTCGCCCACTTACATCCCCAACAGGTCATGGCGGCACCCGGAGACCAGGTGGTGCTGCGGCTTACCGCCGCCAGCGACTGCACCGATTCCGCATTGGGCGGCATCGTCACCGTGGTGTATCCCGACGGCTGGTCGGTCACGCCCGCTACGCTGCCGTTCACTTTGGGATGCGGCCAGTATCTAGAAACCGACGTCGCCCTCGCGATTCCGGCCGACACGCCGCCGGGTCTGTATCCGGTCCGGGCCCAGCTGGCCCTCACCGACACGAACGTGCTGGCCGCGTGGAAGCAGCTGGTTGAGGACGTGTGCATGGTGGCGGTCGGGGCACATCTCGCGGAGCCGGCCTACCTCGTCGAAGAACCTGTCGACGTGGTGCTGTCGGCCGGAGAATCGGCCCGCCTGGCGGTGACGATCGGCAGCCGGGCCCAAGCCGACCTGGCTGTCGAAGCCCATGTGATCAGCCCGTGGGGCACGTGGGAGTGGATCAGTCCAGCCGCTCGTGGCGCTGTCTTGTCGGCCCGCGGCACAGTCGAATTCGGGTTCGACCTGACCCCGCCGGCGTGGCTGGAACCGGGCCAATGGTGGGCACTGGTTCGAGTCGGCTGCGCCGGTCGGCTGATCTACGCGCCGGCGGTGCAGGTGACGGTCAGATGAGCGTGGTCGCGACCGTCGCCGGAGCCACGGTTTGGGTGGATGAGGTGGACGCGCGGGAATTGCGGCTACGCAATGGTCCCCAAGCGGCTGCGCTGCCGGCAGCCGGCAGCAGCGAAGGTCGCCAACTGCGGCGCTGGCTCACCCAACTGATCGTTACCGAGCGGGTGATCGCCACCGAAGCCGCCACGCGCGGCCTCACCGCGACAGACGCCCCGACCGAGGCCGAGTTGCTGCCCGACGCGACCGCCCGACTCGAGATCGGCAGCATTGCCGCGGCGGCATTGGCAGGCCCCCGCGCGAGAGCATTATTCGCCGACGTCACCGCCGATGTCCGCATTACCGACGACGAGGTAGCCGACTACCACGCCCGCAACCCGCTGCGGTTCGCCACTCCCAGAACCGGCGCATACGGCTGGCTAGTTCCGGCGGTCGTTGCGCCCCCGCTAGCGCAGGTTCAGCCCGCGATCAGCAAGCATTTGCGCGAGGCGTTGCAGCGCCGCATGTTTCGGGTATGGCTGGACGCACGCCGGGCCGCGCTGGTCCACCTGGCGCCCGGTTACGAGCATCCCGGCGACCCCCGACAGCCCGACAACACCCACCGACACTGATGCATACTCTCTGTCTCGACGTCGGCGGCACCAAGATCGCCGCGGGCTTGGCTGATCCCCAAGGTGCCCTGGTACACACCGCCACTCGTCCGACCCCGGCTACCGCATCGGCCGAACAGATTTGGCACGTGGTGGCCGCGATGATCGCCGACGCAGTGCGGTTGGCCGGTGGCCAGGTTGGCGGGGTGGGCATCGCGTCGGCCGGTCCGATCGACCTGGATTCCGGAACCGTCAGCCCAATCAACATCGGCTCCTGGCGCGGGTTTCCGTTGCGCGACCGAATTGCGGCCGTGGTCCCCGGCGTGCCGGTGCAGCTGGGTGGCGACGGCGTGTGCATGGCGCTGGGCGAGCACTGGCGTGGGGCCGGACGGGGCGCGCGGTTCCTGCTGGGCATGGTGGTGTCCACCGGCGTCGGTGGCGGTTTGGTTCTCGATGGATCGCCCTACCTCGGCCGCACCGGCAATGCCGGTCACGTCGGTCATGTGGTGGTTGAAGACGCTGGCCGGCCGTGCTCGTGCGGTGGCCGCGGCTGCGTGGAGACTGTCGCTTCTGGCCCGTCGATGGCGCGTTGGGCACGGGAAAACGGCTGGTCCGCGCCGCCCGGCGCCGGCGCCAAGGAGTTGGCCGACGCGGCGGCGGCCGGCGATGCGCTGGCGCTGCGGGCTTTTCGCCGCGGCGCAACCGCTCTGGCAGCGATGATTGCCTCAGTCGGGGCGGTGTGCGATCTGGACCTCGTAGTCGTCGGCGGCGGAGTGGCCAAATCCGGCAATCTGCTGTTTGACCTGCTCCGGGCGGCGTTGGCCGATTACGCGCGACTGACGTTTCTGACCGGACTGCGCGTGGTGCCAGCGGCGCTCGGTGGTGACGCCGGGCTGGTCGGTGCGGCTCGTCTCGCTGATATGGCTCGAATGCTTGACAAAAGATGACACGATAATGTCGTGAATCACGCTGGCGCCGGCCGGGGTGCGGAAACCGGGACGGAACAGTCGTGCGGATCGTGCGGCATGCGGGTGAGCGCTAGCGCCAAGTTCTGTAGTGAGTGTGGCGCCTCGCTAGCATCGGTTGTGCGGTCGGCGGAATATAAACAGGTCACGGTGCTGTTCGCCGACGTGGTGCACTCCATGCAGCTCGCGGCGGCGGTCGGTGCTGAACGGCTGCGCGAGATCATGGCTGAGCTGGCCAGCCAATGCGCCGCTGTCGTGCACCAATTCGGCGGCACGGTCGACAAGTTCACCGGCGACGGCATCATGGCGGTGTTCGGCGCACCGGCGGCGCTGGAGGACCACGCTATCCGCGCATGTATGGCCGCCTTGGGCATTCAGGAACAGGCCAACGTGCTGGCCATTGAGGTACGACGACGCGACGGCGTGGAATTGCGGCTTCGGGTCGGCTTGAACTCAGGTCAGGTAATTGCGGGCGAAATCGGTTCCGGCGCTTTCGGTTACACCACGATCGGTGAGCAGGTCGGTATTGCGCAGCGGATGGAGTCGGCCGCTCCGCCCGGTGGCGTCATGCTCAGCGCATCCACCGCGCGCCTCGTTGATGGCGCCGTGCGGCTCGGCGCGCCCGAGCTTGTCGCCATCAAGGGTGCCGCTGAACCGGTGCCCGCCAGCCGGCTCCTGGGCCCGGGTATGCCGCATCGCGCCGTCCTGCGCACCGATTCACATCTCGTTGGTCGGCGCTGGGAGATCGCTGCCGTCGAGGGTCTATTGGAGCGTGCAGCGGGCGGTCACGGCGCTGTGGTCGGCGTGGTGGGGCCGTCCGGCATTGGCAAGAGCCGCATCTGGCGGGAAGTCGCGGCCATCGCGGCTCGACGCGGTGCGGAGATTTTCGCCGCCTTTTGCGAGTCGTACGCCAAGAAGATTCCGTTTTTCGCGGTGACTCGGTTGTTACGAGCTGTCACCGGGGTCGACGATCTTGACCCGCAGGCCGCGCGCGACCGAGTACGCGCCCAGCTTCCCGGCGCAGATTCCGAGGACTTGCTGCTCTTCGATGATCTGTTGGGCATCGCCGATCACACTGTTGATTTGCCGGCAATCGACTCGGATGCCCGTCGGCGGCGGTTGACGGCTTTGGTAAATGCCACCTCCTTGGCCCGCGAAACGCCAGCTCTCTACGTCATTGAGGACGCCCACTGGATCGATGAGGTCAGTGAGTCGATGCTGGCCGATTTCTTTGCTGTGATCCCACAGACGCGTTCGGTGGTGCTGGTCACCTATCGGCCAGACTACGCGGGGGCGCTGGCCCGGGTGCCCGGTGCGCAGACGATATCCCTTGCGCCGCTGAGCGATGACGAGACCGAGGCGCTGGTTTCAGAGCTCGTGGGGCTGGACCCATCCGTTCAGGGGTTGGCTCACACCATCGCCGCAAGGGCGGCCGGTAATCCGTTCTTCGCCGAGGAGATCACGCGTGAGCTGGCTGAGCGCGGCGTCCTACACGGGCAACGCAGCGCGTATGTCGCGGCCGCAGAGGGTGCTGAGGTGACCGTGCCGGCCACGCTGCAAGCAACCATAGCCGCGCGTATCGACCGGCTGGCCCCGGACGCGAAACGGACGCTGAGCGCGGCTTCGGTGCTGGGTCGCCGGTTCGGCCTCGATCTGTTGGTTGCGCTGAGGATTGAGCCGGTAGTCGCTGACTTGGTGGCCGGCGAATTCATCGACCAGGTCAAATTCACCGGAGCGCCCGAGTACGTATTCCGCCATCCGCTGATTCGCGCGGTGGCTTATGAGGCTCAGCTGAAATCGGACCGGGCCGAGTTGCACCGCCGCGCGGCGGCCGCAATCGAACACGGTGAGCCGGGTTCGGCCGACGATAACGCCGCCCTGATCGCCGAACACCTGCACGCCGCGGGCGATCTCCACGGGGCGTTTGGCTGGCACATGCGCGCCGGGATGTGGCTCACCCACCGAAACCTGCCGGCCGCGCGGGCCAGTTGGCAGCGCGCCAGACAAGTCGCCGACCGCCTGCCCGACAACGATCCTGAGCGCGCGGCCCTGCGGATCTCTTCCCGCACGATGCTCTGCGTGAGCGCCTGGCTGGTCGGCGGCACCATGGCCGACACCGGATTCGAAGAGTTGCGCGAACTTGCCGACGCCACCGGGGACACGGTGTCGCTGGCCACCGGGATGGCAGGGCGGATCTCGACACTGACCGTGCATGCCTGCTTTGACGAGGCGTCGCGTTTGGCGTCCGAACTTATCGATCTCCTCGAGTCGATCGACGATCCGACGCTGACGTTAGGCCTGCTGTACGCCGCGGTCGTCGCCAAGTTCCAGGTCGGCGAGTTCTCCGAGGCCCAGCGGTTGGCGCAGCGGATGATCGACCTGGCCGGTGGCGATATCAGGAAAGGGGATCTGGTCATCGGATCGCCGCTGATCGGCGCGATCACCTTGCGGGGCTGCGCGCGGTGTTGCCTTGGCGACCAGAGGTGGCGAGCCGACATCGACAACGCGGTCGCGATGCTGGGCGAACTGGGACCGATCATGCGCGGGATGGTGCTGCTCTTCGTCTGCTCCACCACCATCGGTTGCGGGGTGTCGTTGCCCGATGCGGCGATCCTGCGCCAAACCGCCGAGCTGATCGAGATCGCGGAGCGATCTGGCGACGATTTCAGCCTGGCCTGTGCCCGATACGTGCGTGGCCTCACGCTCGTTCACTGCGACGGACCGCAACGTGACGAGGGGGTTGCCGTCCTCACCGCTGCGCGGGAGGCCACGTTGAAGCTGCGATTCACCGTTGTTGTCGCGGCGTTTGTTGACATCTACCTGGCCAGGGAGAAGGCCCGAGCCGGCGATATTGACGGCGCGATCGAACTGTCGCGGACCGCGCTGGAGGAGGATTTCGTCACCGGCGACCGGCTATTTATTGGGCCGGCGACCGCGATCCTGGTCGAGGCCCTGCTGAGCAGACGTAGCCTTACGGACCTGCGGGAGGCAGCGGCCGCCGTCGACCGGTTGGCGGCAGTACCCACCGAACCCGGATTTGCGATCCACGAAATCTGGGTGCTGCGGCTGCGGGCACTGCTGGCCCAGGCACGTGGTGACGACGTCAACTATCACAACTGTCGAGACCGCTATCGCGCTCTGGCGACATCCCTGGCTTACCAGGGGCATATCAAGTGGGCTTACGAGATGGCATAGCTGAGCTACGGCCCATTGCCAAGCACTGTTTTGCCGATCGAGCAGGTCACGCTATTGTGGTTGCCGATCCACCGAAGACCGTCGGTCACCGAGAAATCGGTTGAAGGTCCGGGAACATCCTGGCGGCCCACGCAGGAGGACGAGGCATTTACTGCTGGCTCTGCCGGCGTATTTCACGCCCCGACCGCTTGCTGCGTCGGGGCGTTCGTCATTGTTTGACGTCCGAGATGGTCATCAGGCAGCACCAAGGCGGCACCAAGCAGCACCAAGGCAGGTCGCAACACTATAGGAGGTATGCATGGCCCGGGCTGATAAGGCCACCGCCGTCGCAGACATCGCGGCGCGTTTCAAGGCCTCGACCGCGACCGTAATTACTGAATATCGCGGTTTGACGGTGGCTAACCTGGCCGAGTTGCGCCGCTCCTTGGGGGAGTCGGCCACCTATGCCGTGGCCAAAAACACCCTGATCAAGCGGGCGGCCTCCGAAGCCGGTGTCGAAGGCCTCGATGAGCTGTTTGCCGGCCCGACGGCGATCGCGTTCGTCACCGGTGAACCGGTCGAAGCGGCCAAGGCCCTCAAGACCTTCGCCAGGGAACACAAGGCACTGGTCATCAAGGGCGGCTATATGGATGGCCACCCCTTGAGCGTCGGCGAAGTTGAGCGAATCGCCGATCTGGAGTCCCGAGAGGTCTTGCTGGCCAAGCTGGCCGGAGCGATGAAAGGCAACCTCGCCAAGGCCGCCGGGCTGTTCAATGCGCCCGCCTCGCAGATGGCCCGCCTGGCAGCGGCCCTGCAGGAAAAGCTGTCTTCAGAGGCCCCGGCTGCAGAGCCATCAGCCGAATAACCCCACCAAAAACTAGGAAGGACCCGTACCATGGCCAAGCTTTCGACAGACGAACTGCTTGACGCATTTAAGGAAATGACCCTGCTAGAGCTTTCGGACTTCGTCAAGAAGTTCGAGGAGACCTTCGAGGTCACCGCCGCCGCACCGGTCGCTGTCGCGGCGGCTGGACCCGCCGGCGGTGGCGCCCCGGCCGAGGCTGCCGAGGAACAGACCGAGTTCGACGTGATCCTCGAGGCCGCCGGCGAGAAGAAGATCGGCGTTATCAAGGTTGTCCGCGAGATCGTCTCCGGTCTGGGCCTCAAGGAGGCCAAGGACCTGGTCGACAGCGCGCCAAAGCCGCTGCTGGAAAAGGTTGCCAAGGAGGCCGCCGACGAGGCGAAGGCCAAGCTCGAGGCAGCCGGCGCCACCGTCAGCGTCAAGTAGGTCCACCCGCGATAGCCCCCGGGTACTTACGTTCCGGGGGCCTTTGCGCACTTGGCCGAACGCGCACGCCGCGACTGTCGCACCCGCTCGGGTGAATCGCCCAGCGCGACCAGTAAATTCGTCGTCAACGAGGTAAGCACCGGTTCGACGGCCGTGCCCGCTTCGCCGAAGAAGCCGGCCAGCTCGAGCATCACGAACCCGTGGATCGAAGCCCAAAACTGGGCAGCTGTGGCAACAATGGTGGCGTCGCCGGCCGCGGAACCTACCGTGATTCGGCCCGCCAGCATCGATCGGTGCACCGCGCGCACCACGTGCGCGAAGCTGGGGTGGTCCTGCTCGATCTGTGAGATCGTGAGCCCGAGCACATCACGTGCCGGGGCGTTGATGCCGTGGGCGCTGGTACTGCCAAACATCAGCCGATACAGGTGGGGCTGTTCAATGCCATAGCGACGGTATGCCGTGCCGATAGCTAACAGATCGGCTACTGGGTCGGCGGTCTGTGGCACCGTCAGTGCAGCGTCGAACTGCCGCAAGCCCTCTTCGGCCACCGCGGCGATAAGGGCCCGCATGCCGCCGAAGTGGGTGTATACCGACATCGTGGAGGTTCCAGCGGCCCCGGCCACCTTCCGGGTTTGCAGCGCATCGGGCCCCTGCTGGTTTAGCAGGGTGACGGCGGCATGCACCATCTCCTCGCGGACACTGCGACTGCTGGGTTGGGTTTGCTCAGGCATTCCGGATCATCCTTGCGAACTCCTGGTCGGCAGCGTACCGTTCCAATAACGGTGAAATAACTATGTTATAGGAGTTCAGCCGCCATGACGACGCGAATCGCCGAATCCCGGAACCCGTATCTCGAGGACTTTCTGGCGCCAGTGCACACAGAAGTGACCGCGACCGACCTGAAGGTCACCGGGACTATCCCGGAGCACCTGGACGGGCGCTACCTGCGCAACGGGCCGAATCCGGTCGCAGAAATCGACCCGGCCGTCTATCACTGGTTCAGCGGCGACGGGATGGTGCACGGGGTAGCGCTGCGCGACGGGCAGGCCAGCTGGTACCGCAACCGCTGGGTGCGTAGCCCCGCCGTGTCTGCCGCTCTCGGCGAGCCGGCACCGACCCGGCTTGACCCACGGGCGGGCATGCTTTCCCTGGGCGCCAACACCAATGTGTTGACCCACGCCGGACGCACGCTGGCGCTCGTGGAAGGCGGTGTCGCCAACTACGAACTCACCGAAGTTCTCGACACCGTCGGCACATGCGACTTCGACGGCACCTTGCCTGGTGGCTACACCGCACATCCGCACCGCGATCCACAGACCGGGGAACTGCACGCGGTCTCCTACGCATTTACCCGCGGGCGCACGGTGCAGTACTCGGTGATCGATACCCGAGGTCGGGCCCGCCGCACGGTGGACATCGAGGTGTCCGGGTCGCCGATGATGCACGATTTCTCGCTGACCGACAAATACGTCGTGATCTACGACTTGCCGGTGACCTTCGACACGTCGCAGGTATTGCCCCCCAGGGTGCCGCGCTGGCTGAGATTGCCGGCGCGGCTGGTGATGCAGTCCCTGATCGGGCGCGTCCGGGTTCCCAGCCCGATCGCTGCGGCGATGAACCGCAACCCCAAGCCGTCGGACCGGATGCCCTACGCCTGGAATCCTCACTACCCGGCGCGCATCGGCGTCATGCCCAGAGACGGTGACAGCCGCAACATGCGGTGGTTCGACATCGAACCCTGCTATGTCTACCACCCGCTCAACGCGTATTCGGAGGTGCGTAACGGGGCGGAGGTCCTGATCCTCGACGTGGTGCGGTACGCAAAGATGTTCGACCGCGACCGGCATGGCCCTGGAGACACGCGTCCCTCGTTGGACCGCTGGACCATCAACATGGCCACGGGTGTAGTCACCACCGAGTGCCGCGATGATCGGTCACAGGAGTTTCCCCGGATCAACGAAACTTTGTTGGGAGGTAAGCATCGTTTCGGCTACACCGTCGGCCTCAATGGCGGCTACCTGACCCACGGAGCATCCGCGATGACCACGTCGTTGTACAAGCACGACTATGCGACCGGATCCAGCGAGGTCGCGCCTCTCGACTCTGAACTCCTGGTCGGCGAGATGTGCTTTGTGCCCAACCCGACGGCTTCTGCAGAAGACGATGGCATCCTCATGGGTTACGGCCATCACCGTGGCCGTAACGAGGGCCAACTGGTGTTGCTGGACGCCCAAACATGCGAGGTGATGGCCACCGTCCAGCTGCCGCAGCGGGTACCGTTGGGATTCCACGGCAACTGGGCGGCTCGTTGTTGAGCGGGCCGGACGGATCCGACAAGTGCCGGCGGAGATTGTTACCTAGGCGACCCTGATGTTGCACCCCGACGGTGCGCTACAGTGACTCAAGCCACACAAAGGGGCAGGTGGCGCGCATCTTGAGAATGTCGAGCGTCGGAAGGATTTCCCATGGGCGTCGCTATCGAGGTTAACAGCCTCACGAAGTCCTTCGGATCCTCGAGGATCTGGGAGGACGTCACGCTGGAAATCCCCGCCGGGGAGGTCAGCGTCTTGCTGGGACCCTCGGGTACTGGTAAGTCCGTCTTCTTGAAGTCGCTCATCGGTCTGCTGCGGCCCGAACGCGGCTCGATCCTCATCGACGGCACCGACATTATCGAATGTTCGGCCAAGGAGCTTTACGAGATCCGGACGCTGTTCGGGGTGCTCTTCCAGGACGGCGCGCTGTTCGGATCGATGAATCTCTTTGACAACACCGCTTTCCCGCTGCGCGAGCACACCAAGAAGAAGGAAAGCGAGATTCGCGACATCGTCATGGAAAAGCTGGCGCTGGTCGGCTTGAGCGGTGACGAGAAGAAGTTCCCCGGTGAAATTTCCGGCGGTATGCGCAAGCGTGCCGGGCTGGCTCGAGCCCTGGTGCTGGACCCGCAAATCATTCTGTGCGACGAGCCGGACTCGGGTCTGGACCCGGTCCGGACCGCCTACTTGAGCCAGCTGATCATGGACATCAACGCCCAGATCGACGCGACCATTCTCATTGTGACGCACAACATCAACATCGCCCGAACCGTGCCGGACAACATGGGTATGTTGTTCCGCAAGCACCTGGTCATGTTCGGGCCGCGGGAAGTGCTGCTGACCAGCGACGAGCCGGTGGTGCGACAGTTCCTCAACGGCCGGCGTATCGGGCCGATCGGCATGTCCGAGGAAAAGGACGAGGCCACCATGGCCGAAGAGCAGGCTGCGCTCGATGCGGGTCAGCACGCGGGCGGTGTCGAGGAGATCGAGGGCGTGCCGCCGCAGATCGTCGCCTCGCCAGGCATGCCGGAGCGTAAAGCGGTGGGTCGGCGCCAGGCCAGGGTGCGCGCGATGTTGCACACGCTGCCGAAGGAAGCCCAGGCCGCGATCCTCGATGACCTTGAGGGCACCCACAGGTTCCAGCCGCA
>NZ_VTZN01000115.1 GCF_008370645.1 Mycobacterium simiae | reverse complement strand
GCCGACCCGATTTTTCGCCCGACGCGGATGCGATACAACGCCACCCATTCGTTGCCCAAGAACCCGACGAGACCAGCCAAGGCGACCCACCCGACGTGCTCGACGGGGCGGGGATGGACTAATCGGTCGATGGCCTCATAACCGGCGATGATGGCGGACAGGGTGATCATCGCCACGACGAACATCCCGGCCAGGTCCTCGGCACGCCCGAAACCATAGGTGTAACGGCGGGTGGCGGCCTTGGCACTCAACGCAAACGCAATCCACAACGGGACCGCCGTCAACGCGTCGGAGAAGTTGTGGATGGTGTCGGCGGCCAACGCAATAGAGCCCGAGATCGCCACGATGATGACCTGGATGAGGGCGGTGGCACCTAGCACCAACAGGCTGATCTTGACCGCCCGGATGCCGGCCGCACTGGAAACCATGGCGTTATCGATGCTGTCGACGACATCATGGGAATGCGGAGTCAAGACCTCGCGAAGCATTGCGCGCCAACCAGCCCGATGCTCATGATCGTGGCCATGGCCGTGCGAGTGGGCATGCCCGCTCCGGGCATGAATGTGGGGGTGACCTGCGGCTGATGGCCCGCGGTCGGCGGAAGGGTATGGCCCGTCATTCGCGTCGTTGTGGTTTCTCATCGCCGGCGAGCATTGCGCAAAAGTTAGTGACGACAGTCCCCGTGGCGAGACTTCCTGATCATCACCGACAACCGCATCCGAGTCACTATCTGCATTCATGCGTAGATAATAAGTCACGAAGCGTTCCTCGGCCACCTGAGAACGCAACACCGACCGTCTGGTCCGAGCGATTCTGAGCGGGTTCAGCAAATCCTCTCGGCTCGAAGGCTTTTCACCACACCGGCGCAGGATCCAACATCACCACGTGATCGCCCTGCCACTGGTATCTCACAGTGGTAAGCGGGCCAGGACAGGCGGTGCAGACATTCCGGCCGTCCTTGTAGCTGAGGGCGACAGTGTCGTCGGTGGTTTGAGCTGCGTTCAGAGACGTGAAGGGGTACGCCTTGGATGTGGCGATGCCCAGATAGCTGCCTTTGTGAAAGAGCAGCGCCAAATCAGGTGAACTGCCGGTGGCTCCGGCAACGGAGATGATGACCACCGACAACGTTGCACACGGATTGTAATTACTGCTCGGATCGAAACTTCGTGGATTGCGATCCCAGGCGTAGCTTTCCGGCAGGTTTGGCACAGTGTTGACCGCAGCCTGAACTTCTGGGGCACTCAGATTGACTCCGCAGGTCGGCGTAGCGTGCGCCGGTGCTGTCATCAGATTCACCGCGCAGAGCATCGCGACAAGCGCGGCCAAACTCACTATTCGCATCGCAGCACCGCCTCCTGTCCGTGATTCATGGTCGCGGTATTTGCGGCCAAGTTGGTAGGAGTGCTGCAAGATTGTTTCGAAGAAGTGACTCGGCGGTGCCCGACGCGTGCCGCTGCTACCTCCACTTACCTCCGCGCGACGGCTCTGCACCTTTGCGGGAATTCGCTACCAGGCCATGCCGGTTTGTAGGCTTTCGAGCATGCCGTTGAACAACGGTGAGGTCTTCGCTGGCTACGTTATTCAGCGCTTGCTCGGCACTGGTGGCATGGGTGAGGTCTACCTCGCCCAACATCCCCGTCTGCCGCGTCAGGACGCACTGAAAATCTTGTCGCTGGCCGCCACCGCCGACGCGGAGTTTCGGGCGAGATTCATCCGCGAAGCCGAATTGGCTGCGACGCTCTGGCACCCGCATATCGTCGGCGTTCTCGATCGTGGCGAATTCGACGGCCGGCTCTGGATCTCGATGGAATACGTGGACGGCACTGACGCGGGTCGGTTGGTTCGGGAGCACTACCAGGGCGGTATGCCGGAACACGACGTCGCCGAAATCGTGACGGCGGTGGCTGATGCGCTCGACTTCGGTTATGAGCGCCGACTGCTGCATCGTGACGTCAAGCCGGAGAACATCCTGGTGACCACCTCCAATGGCCACCGGCGCAGGGTGCTGTTAACCGACTTCGGCATCGCTCGCAGAATCGATGACGTCAGCAACCTCACCGACGCCAACGTTGCCCTGGGAACTGTCAGTTACGTGGCCCCTGAGCAACTATTGGGCAAGCTGCTGGACGGCCGAGCGGATCAATATGGGCTGGCTGCCACGGCGTTTTTCCTACTCACTGGCGCCCCACCTTTTGACGACTCAAATCGCGCTGTCGTCGTGGGCCACCACCTGGGTACGTCACCACCGCGGATATCGCAGCGCCGACCGGAGCTCGCGCACCTCGACGCTGCGCTAACAAGGGCGCTGGCCAAAGACCCGAACGAGCGATACCCGAATTGCGTCGAGTTTGCCCGAGCCCTTACGCAGCAGGGTGCCGGCCGCACAGCCGCGCCACCGCATCCGCAGTCCGGCGCACAGACCTCGGCGCCGCGACCCGCCGGCGGCCTCGGTCCAGGTGAACGTCCACCCACGCAGCGGCTGGAGCGGGTGGTCGTGGTCGGGACGGCGCGCGGCATACAGCACAGCGCGGTCGGCGCGCACGATCAGGTCGGCATCGTGTCGTTCCAGCTGGCCCCCTATGCCCCGCCAGGTGAGCGGCGTGCCCCTTTTCCGGTCGAGATCCAGACTGATCTGGTAGCGGGTCAGCTCGTAGACGGTGATGAGATCGAGGTCAGCGGCGTCTGGGACGGCGACACCGTCGCCGCCGATCAGATCATCAACTTCTCGGCTGGAACAGGTCTGAAGGACAGCCGGTCCCGCGCCAAACCGCCACGAGACAACGCGCGGAAGGGGCGAAAGGTCCGGATCGTTGCGTTCGTAGCCGTCTTTGGCGTGATCATGGTGACCGCGGCCGCGGTTCTGTATTTCACCCACGGATTCGGCATCTGGACTCGCCCCGGACCAATCGTCAAACCAGTGAGCGCAACGGTGTTTTCACCCGACGGTGTCCCCGACAATCCGGCGCAGGCCAAATGGGCGATCGATGGCAACCCAAACACGGCGTGGTCCACGGTTACCTATAAGGACGCCGCGCCTTTCCCGAAATTCATCGAAGGAATGGGGCTGTTGCTGCACCTGTCCGAACCCACGGCGCTCAGCGCGGTAACACTCGACGTGTCCAGCATCGGTACCCAGGTGCAGATCCGCTCGTCGCCCACCGAAACCCCAACCAAGTTGGCCGACACCACAGAGCTGACCCCAACGACGTCATTGCAGCCGGGGCGCAACCGCATAGCGGTGTACGACCGGACCAAGACCTCCAACGTGTTGGTATGGATCTCCACCTTGGGCACCACCAACGGCGAGAGCCGGACGGAAATCTCCGAGATCACCTTGCAGGCAGCTGCCTAGATTGTGTTTCACCGGGGTGGACCACGACTACGCCGGCGCCCGTTGGCGGCCGACACGCCCGTGCCCTGACTGCGTCAGGCCGCGATACCGAGTTGCTGGTTGATTTGCGGGAGGTAGTGGAAACCGTCCACGGTGAGCAGAATCCAGTCGTGAATCTGGCCGTTGGCTAGCACGAAGCTGATCGGCGCCCCTTGGGTGGCGGCTGCTTGCTGGAGAACAAATACGTCGGGTGCCAGGATGTCCAGGTTGCCCGAGTAGACGTACGTGGGGGGGAGTCCGCTCAGTGACCCATATAGCGGACTTACCAACGGGTCGTTCACCGGAAGATTGCCGGCCCACACCCTGCCGAATTGCTGGGCAGGCCCAACCGGGAGCAGGGGATCCTGGACGAACGCAATGTTCGGATTGGTCATCCCTAGGTCGAGCCACGGAGACAGCAGCACCATTGACGCCGGCACCGGGTCCCCCTGACTCACCATGTATTGGGCAGCCGCTAGTGCCAGGTTGCCGCCCGCCGAGTCGCCGATCACGCTGACGTTGGATGGCCCGTATTGAGCGACTTGCGAGGAGATGAGGCTGGCCATGGCGGGCACGACGGTGGCAGCGGTACCTCCTTCTTGCAGCAGCGGGTAAATCGGCACTTGAACGGTCGCGCCGGTCTGGTAAGCCATCACTGAGTAATTGATCCAGTGCAAGAAGGAGGGCGGAAGTATAAACGCGCCGCCATGAATTGCGACCACGTATTCGCCGGTCGGCTGAGTCGGCGTGATCTGCACGACGCTCATCCCGTTGTATGTGGTGTATTGGACCGTTTGCCCCAGTAGCAAATTCAAGAAAGGTGGCGGGGAGTTGCCAAGAAACCACGATAACGGCGGGATGTCGCTGGCAAGCAACGCTAAAAGTGGGTTACCCGGCATTGCAATCTGAGTTTCCAGGCCGGACAAATTTAAGAGTGGTTTTACCGGATACAGCGCCGCGGTTTCTAATCTGGTTAGCAGTGAGGGTGTGCCGGTGAAGGTCCCGGTCTGCGTTGCCGCGAAGGGCGAAGCCGCTGGCGAGCCGAAGATCTCGGCGAACAGCGTGTTGGACGCCTGGGTGAATCCCGTGGCCAGTGTCGTGGGGGCCTGCTGAATTTCCCGCGCAACGAAGGCGAACCCGGTGTCGATAACTCTGGCGAATTCGCCGGGCAAACTTTCCAGCGCTTGAGCCCACGTCCCCAACTGCGCGACCGAAGCCGACGCGCTGGTGTAATAGCCGCTCATCGCGACGACATCCTGAGCCCACATCTGCTCATACGCCGCCTCGGCGGCCGCGATCGCCGGGGCGTTTTGACCGAACAGGTTCGACGTCACCAGCGACACCAGCCGCCCGCGATTGGCGGCTATCAATCCCGGGTTCACGATTGTCGTCAGTGCCGCCTCAAACGCGATCGCTGCCGCCCGGGCTTGGGTTGCTGACTGTTCGGCTTGAGCGGCCGCCCCAGCCAGCCAGTCCGCATAGCGGGCGGCCACGGTCGTCATGGATATCGAGGCAGGGCCTCGCCAGGCCTGGCCAGCCAGGTCTGACGTTGCCGAGCTGAATGCGGATGCCGCTGAGCTCAACTCGGTGCCGACGCCGTCCCAGGCCGCCGCCGCCGCCAGCATCGGCCCCGGGCCCGGGCCGTCAAGCAGCAGCACCGAATTGACCTCGGGCGGCAGCACCCAGAAGCTCATTACGGCTCCCCTACTATCAGCCCTCCAGCAGTCCCCTGCTGCAACCTACCTCCTCCGCGTCTTCGAAGCAGAGGTTCCGCAGCAATCGCCCTGTCCAGGCGAGTGGGCGCGGATGTGCGATGGGCGAACGAAGCCGAAGGCGCAAGTAATTGGCGTGAAGGTGCCGGGCAATGGGAAATCGCGCACTGCGTCAAGTCTTAGCCCGCTCAGCCGTCGGGGTGCCGATAGCGCGTTGAACAATTGCTCGACGATTGTGCAACATCGGCGTATCCTCGTACACATGGCGGCGACCATCGGCTTCCGACCCACTGAAAAAGATGAACAGATCATCAGAGCCGCAATGCGCAGCGGCGAGCGCAAGAGCGACGTCATCCGGCGGGCGCTGCAGCTGCTCGAACGGGAAGTGTGGATCAAGCAGGCTCGCACCGACGCTGAACGGCTTCGAGACGAGGACGTCTCCACCGAACCGGACGCGTGGTGATTCGGGGAGCGGTCTACAGGGTCGACTTCGGCGATGCGAAGCGAGGGCACGAGCAATGCGGGCGGCGCTACGCCGTGGTCATCAGTCCGGGCTCGATGCCGTGGAGGGTGGTAACTGTAGTTCCGACGTCGAAAAGCGCCCAACCTGCGGTCTTCCGCCCAGAGCTGGAAATAATGGGAACAAAGACGCGGTTCCTGGTCGACCAGATCCGGACGATCGACATCGTCTATGTGCACGGCGATCCGGTCGACTACTTGGACCGCGACGAAATGGCCAACGTGGAACACGCCATGGCGCGATACCTCGGTCTGTAATGGCTGTCTTAGCCCGACCTAGCCTGGCTTGGAGGGCCACTGACCTGGCCCATCAAAAGTGGAGCTGCCGGGAATCGAACCCGGGTCCTACGGCATTCCCTCAAGGCTTCTCCGTGCGCAGTCCGCTATGCCTCTGCTCGGATCTCCCGGTCACACGAACTAGCCAGGATGACGATCCCAGTCGCTGTTGGTGTCCCGATGAGTCCCGCGACCGAACTCATCGGTGGATCCCTCTAGCTGACGCCAGGGTCCGGGTCGAGGGCTTTCCCGGTCTGACGGACTAGCTGTCGCTTAGGCAGCGAGAGCGTAGTCGCGCTGATGTGAATCGGCGCTTATATGGTTACAACGACGCTTACGGTGGTCTCTTGCCTGCACCGGCACGCTTCCCTTGATTCGATGCGCGAAGTCGAAACCGTTCAGCCCCTCGCATCCTTGCCGACGTCCGACAAGACAACCAATGGTACGCGCCTATCAACAACCGGCAACGGAATTATCTTCCCGATCAGATCACGAAGTTCAGCCGCTTGACGATGTGAGCGGCCAGCTCCTCATCGCCGCCGAGTGCCACGTCCTGGCTGCGCGCCGAGCTCATCGGACGACCGCCGGCGAGCCTGGTGAACTGCAGCCCGTCCAGGTGGATCGTCGCGGTTGGTGCTTGCCCACCGAAGTCGTCCACCAGCTGCGCTCGACCATTCACGCTCACCCGGATGTTGCGGGCCAGCGGGCCCGCCAGCTCGAACAGCACCCGCGAGCCGTCGGGCGCCTTCGCGAGCTTGCCCACGACAAAACCCATGCTGGACGACACTTCGTCGAGGGACAGTTGCGCGGCCAGCCCGCCGAGCGCCTCGTCGGATGCCGGCCGCTGCACCGCCGCACGTATGTCTTGCTCGTGCATCCAGCAGTCGAAAACACGGATCCGCATGAAACGCCCGTACGTGTCAGGACCCGCCGGCGTCGTGGTGGCCGCGTTCCAGTCGTCGGCGGGCATGCTCTCTAACGCATTGCGCCGTTTGTTGGTCACCTCGCGGAATCGCGCTAGCAGGTTGGCGCCTGATTCTCCGCTGAGATGGATCACCCAACTCTCATTCATCACCCCGATGGGGTTGCGCACATGCTCAAGAGCGGAGACGTCGATATCGGCCTCTGGAGCGCCGATGCCGAGCAGAAATGACTCGGTTCCGATGATGTGCGACACCACGGCTTTGACATCCCAACCGGGCAGCGGACTCGGTAGCAGCCAGTCCGACTCGGGCAGTCCGTCCAACAGCGCATCAAGGGAGTCCCATACGGCAAACAGCCCAGCCAGTACGTCGGACTTGTCGAGTTCGGTGAGAGGGCGGGTGGCCATGGTCGGATACTAGGCCGATCAGCTTCAGATGCTGAGGCCGACCCACGCCAAGAAGAGGCCGCTCAGGAGCAGCGCAATGCCGGCCGCGAAGAGGCCGTCGGGCCAGGCGAAGATGGCGACCCAGATTCCGAGGGCCATTGCCAGTAACGCGTGAACCAAGCGCAGGACGACGAGGGTCTGCTGGCGTAATACCGAGGCCAAGATCCGACGCGGGATCATGCGAAGCATCCAGACCAAGACAGTGACGAGCACCGCAATCAGCACCGCGATGATCACCCGCAGCGCCGTAGTGGGCTTGCCGTCGTTGGCGATGTTCACGACCACAGCGGAAAACACACCGATGACAAGCGCTACCACGGTCACGCATTGGAACACTTTGTGCAGGACCGCACCGATATTCCGGCGGGCCCGCGCTCCCATGGCCGGCTGGGCGCCCGCGGCGACGAGAAAACCGCGCAGGGCGGAGATCAACCTCCAGCGGTGCAGCCGATTGATCGCCAAGTTGTTGATCGCGTCGGCGTTGTCTGGATCCAGTAGCAGCGCCTCCCGGTACATCGCGTCGGACTCGGGGAATCGTCCCAGGTCGTGCAGGATCGCCCCGCGCAGAATCAGCGACTCGGCATTCGCAGGTCCCAGCCGCAGGGCTTGGTCCGCCGCGTAAAGCGCGTTGTTCGTCTGGCGGGCTTTGCGCAGCAACCTGGCGTAAACCCGGTGTACCACAGGCTCGTTCGGATGAGTGAGCACCGTCTGCCAGGCCATGCATAGCGCGTCCCAGTCGCGACCCATGGCTTCGAGCGACAGCGCATACATCCGCATGGCAAACTCATCCTGCGGCGCAGCAGATAACGCTGCGTATGCGCTATGCGCGGCACTCACATGATTGTTGAGCATGTATTCAGCGCGAGAGTATTGGGTCAATAACGCTGGATCGTTCGGATGCTGCGACAACAAGCAGCGCAACGACTCTCGTGCGATCTCATACTTTCCAGTATCGAAATAGGCTTCGACGACCTGCATGGCGTCGCCAGACCGGGCCACGTGGTCAGTTCTCGCGTTCGCTATCACCGGATTTTTCTGCGCCGCAAATACTTTGCCAGTTCATCATAGCTGCCGTCGCTATTGCCGAATTCGACGACGTTGCGGGCGGTCTCGAACCAGGGTCCGGCGCTGGGCCGGATCTGGGCGACGGCGGCATGGATATCGCCCATCATGACCGGACGGACCTGCCCGGTGCGCATCGAATCGGCCATCGCCAATTGCGTTGCACTGTCGCAGACATGCGCCAGGTCGGCACCGGAGAACCCGTCGGTGCGGCCCGCGATCGCCCCTGGATCGATCCCGGCGACCGGCCGATCCTTCAAATGAAACCGGACTATCCCTGCCCTGGCCTCGGCGTCGGGCAACCCGACGAAGATCATCCGGTCGAAACGTCCCGGCCGGCGCAACGCCGGATCCACGTCCCAGGGCGCATTGGTGGCACCGAGCACATACACACCGTCGTTGGCAGATGTCGCCGAATCCAGTTCTTCCAGCAAAGAATTGACGACCGTGCGCAACCCCGAGCTACCGCTTAACGCCGAACGCCGGTGCCCCAACGCGTCCACCTCATCGAAAAACAGCACACAGGGGGCGTTGCGGCGGGCGTTGTCGAACACCGAGCGGATACTGCGTTCGCTATCCCCCAACCAGCGATGCAGCACATCGGCGATTCCTACCTGATAGAAGCTGGCGCCCAGCTCACCCGAAACCGCTTTGGCGATATGAGTTTTGCCACACCCGGGAGGTCCGTACAGCAACAGCCCACCGCGCGCGGACACCTTGTAGGCCTTCATCAGCTCGGGATTGCGCAGCGGTCCGAGCAGCGAAAGCTCCAGTTGTTGTTTGACGTCGACCATCCCCGCGACGTCAGCCAGGCGCACCGGGCTGCGCTGCAGCACGTCGAAATCACCCTCGCCGACGACATCGGGAGGCGCCTCGACGAAAGCAGGCTCGATGATGTCGGCAACCTCTTTTTCCGCGCTGGACCAGTCGAATCCGGAATCGGCGGGAGCTGGCTGTTGCGTCGGAACCGGCTCGGCCGGCGCGGCCAGCGCCGCACTGCAACGCTGCAACAGGCTCAGCGCGCCGGCGTTGCCGACATCCTGACTCAACGCCGCGCTGCAATGCCCCAACGCCTCGGCGTAGTGGCCCTTATCCGCCAACAGGGTAGCCAAATGCAAACGCAGCTCCACGACTTCAGGGCTGCGCTGCACCGCCGCGGACAGCTCCCGAATAACCGGGTCCTCAGTCACTGCCATCTCCCTTAGATACCGCAGCTCACCCGTACGCGCCAGTCACTCCATGCCTTTGGCACGACGACCCAGCGCACGCATCACCTCACGCTGCGCGTCGCGGCGAGCCAGGTCCTGGCGTTTATCGCGGGCGTGCTTACCGCGGGCCAGCGCGAGCTCGACCTTAACCTTGCCGTCCAGGAAATACAGCGACAACGGCACCAGCGCGAAATTACCCTCGCGGATCTTGCCGATCAGGGTGTCGATCTGGTGGCGGTGCAAGAGCAACTTTCGGTTGCGTCGCGGTTCGTGGTTGGTCCAACTGCCGTGCTGGTACTCCGGGATGTGTACGTTGCGTAGCCAGATCTCTCCGTCGTCGACGGTGGCGAACGCGTCGGCCAAAGACGCGTGTCCTTCGCGTAAACTCTTCACCTCGGTGCCCTGCAGCGCCATGCCGGCCTCGAACACTTCGATGATCGAATAGTTGTGCCGGGCCTTGCGATTGGTGGCAATGATCTTTTTGCCGCCGGGCGCCTTGTTGGCCATCACTACCGCCGCACGTATATCCGCAATGTCACATAAGCCGTCAGCCCCGCCATCGCCACGCCCAGCAGCAACAGCCACGGCGCGATGTACAGGATGTCGGCGTAGTCGACCCGCGTTATCAGATTGGCTTGGTAGAACTGGTTCAACGCGTTTTCTAGGAACATCGCCCGAACCACCATCAGGCCGCCGATGGCGATGACGACGCCGATGGTCGCGGCCAGCACCGCCTCCACCAGGAACGGCAATTGGGTATACCAGCGACTGGCACCGACCAAGCGCATGATGCCGATCTCGGTGCGGCGCGTGTAGGCCGCGACTTGGACCATGTTGGCGATCAACAAGATTGCACCGATGGCCTGAACCAGCGCGACGGCGAACGCGGCTTTGCTCAACCCGTCCAGCACGGCGAACAGCCGGTCAATCAGATCCTTCTGATTGAGTACGTCCAAGACCCCGGGTTGCCCCTTAATGGCGGCGTCGAATTCCTTGTGCTGCTCGGGATTATCCAGCTTGACAATGAACGACGCCGGGAACGAATCCTTGCCTGCCACGTCCTTGAATTGGGGGAACTTGCGGATGGCGTCGTCGTAGGCCTGCTGACGGTTCAGGAAGCGGACCGCTTTGACATCGGAGCGCTTTTCGATTTTCTCCCGCAGCGCCTTGCACGGGTCAGTGTCGCAGCTGGGGTCATTGGCCGAGACGTCGTCGGTCAGGAAGACCTGGGATTCGACCCGGTCCAGATAGATGGCTCGGGAGTTGTCAGCCAACCGGACCACCAGCAAGCCGCCGCCGAACAGACCGATCGAGATCGCGGTCGTCAGGATCATCGCGATCGTCATGGTGACGTTGCGACGAAGGCCGGTAAGGACCTCGTTGAGTAGGAAGCCGAAGCGCACTTAGCGATCCATCCCGTAGACGCCGCGCTGTTCATCACGAACCAGCCTGCCCAGCGACAGCTCGACCACCCGCTGCCGCATCGAGTCGACGATGTGGTGGTCGTGGGTTGCCATCAGCACCGTCGTCCCGGTGCGGTTGATTCGCTCCAACAAATCCATGATGTCCTTACTGGTGTCTGGGTCGAGGTTGCCAGTGGGCTCGTCGGCCAGTAATACCAGCGGCCGGTTGACAAATGCGCGGGCGATCGCGACCCGCTGCTGCTCGCCGCCGGACAGCTCGTGCGGCAGGCGGTTGGCCTTGCCGGACAAACCCACCGTCTCGAGCACATCGGGCACTACCCGATTAATCGCGTCGGTACGCTTGCCGATCACTTCCAGCGCGAAGGCGACGTTGTCGTACACCGTCTTTTGCTGCAGCAACCGAAAGTCCTGAAAGACGCAGCCAATCACCTGACGCAACTTCGGCACGTGACGACCGCCAAGCTTGTTGACATGAAACTTCGACACCCGCACATCTCCGGATGTCGGGGTCTCCGCCGCCAGCAGTAATCGCATGAACGTCGATTTGCCCGAGCCGGACGGGCCGATCAGGAAGACGAACTCACCCTTGTCGATCTTGACGTTGACGTCATCCAACGCCGGACGCGCCGACGCTTTGTACTGCTTGGTGACATGGTCCAGGGTGATCATCACGGCACGCCAGTGTAGCGGTGAGGATCGCTGCCAGGCGAAATTCAACTGGCCGGCGGCGTCGAAATGGGCGACGGGCCCGGCCCCGGCTGAGGTAGTTGCGAGGTTGTCGGCTCCGGTGTGGTCGGTGTTGTGGTGGCGGGACAGAACGGCGGCGGCAGCAGGCACGGCAGCGCAGGTGTGGTGGTGGTCGTTGGCTCCAACGTGGTGGTCGGCGGCGCAGTGGTTTGTCTCGGTCGCGCCGTGGTCGTGTTGGGCGGTTCGACTCTAGTGCGCGGCACCCAGGTGTAGTTCGGATCGGGCACATACCCCGGCGGCACCACCTGAGCGGGCGGCGGCTTCGCAGGCGGTTCCGGACGGTAGGTGTCATAGACCCACCACACGGCCAGGAACGCCACGATCAACACCAGCGTGGACGTGCGGACCCGCCCTCCGAACAAGTGGCTGGGCGTACGCCGCGCATTAGCTGCGTCGCGCTTGCGCAGCACGTTTAGCGAGAACTTCATGGCTACCGCACCGGCCCCTTGACCTCGGCTGCCTTGGCCGCATCGGCGGCCGGAACCACGGCGACGTCAACCAGACCCACTGTCGCGTCGGCGGCGGTCACGATGCCCGCGCGGGCGAGCGCCCGGATGACTAGCACGCGCAACAATCGGCCGGCCTCGAATTGCTTGCCGGGCAGCGTCCGGGCCACCAGCCGCAGGGTGACTGTCTCGAGCTCGATGCTCTCCACGCCCATCACGGTTGGGGCATCCAGCAGCAGCTCGCCCAGCAGCGGGTTGTCGCGAGCATGCTCACATTCTTGGTGCAAGACCTCGTTGACTCGGTTCAAATCGGCGCTGGTGGAGACCGGGATGTCCACCACCGCACGGGCCCAGTCCTTCGAGAGGTTGACCGATTTGACGATCTGGCCGTTGGGCACGGTGAACACTTCGCCGTCCGCTGAGCGCAGCCTGGTCACCCGCAACGTCACGTTCTCCACAGTCCCGGTCGCATCCGTCGTCGACCCCGCAATGGTGAGCTTGACCAGATCTCCGAAGCCATATTGGCGTTCAGCGATAATGAAGAACCCGGCAAGCAGGTCCTTGACCAGCTGCTGGGCACCGAAGCCCAGCGCCGCACCGAGCACCGCCGCCGGCGCGACCAAACCACCGATGGAAAATTGCAGGATATCGGCGGTCTGCATGACCACGACGATGCCGATAATGACGATCGACACCCAGGAGATCACCGACGCCACGGCCTGGCGGTGCTTGGTGGCTTCCGAGCGCACCAACGCGTCGCTTTCGGCAAAGCCGAGGTCCAACTGCCGGGTTACCCGCTCGGCCACCCACGTGACAAAGCGAGCCGCCAGCACCGCCGCGATCAGCAGCATGACGATGCGCAGACCGCGGGTGATGATCCATTCGCCGATGTGGCCGCGCCAGAAGTCGTGCCAGCGCTGAGCCCAGGAAGCAGTGGCTAGGGCAAGAACTGCGGTGTTAGTTGTCATCTTTTCGGTTGCGCCACCGAATTCCCGCTTCCAGGAACCCGTCGATGTCTCCGTCCAGGACGGCCGCCGGATTGCCGACCTCGTATTCGGTCCGTAGATCCTTGACCATCTGATAGGGGTGCAGCACGTAGGACCGCATCTGGTTACCCCAGGAGCTGCCGCCCTCACCTTTCAGCGCGTCCAGCTCAGCACGTTCTTCTAAACGCTTGCGTTCCAACAGCTTTGCCTGTAGAACCCGCATCGCCGCCACTTTGTTCTGCAGCTGCGACTTTTCGTTCTGGCAAGTCACAACAATACCCGTTGGGATGTGCGTTAAACGGACCGCGGAGTCTGTGGTGTTCACCGACTGACCGCCGGGACCGCTGGATCGGTAGACGTCGACCCGCACATCGCCCTCCGGGATCTCGATGTGGTCGGTGGTCTCCACCACTGGCAACACCTCGACCTCGGCGAACGATGTCTGCCGGCGGCTCTGGTTGTCGAACGGGCTGATCCGCACCAGCCGGTGCGTGCCCTGCTCCACCGATAACGTGCCGTAGGCGAACGGTGCGTGCACGGCGAAGGTGGCGCTCTTGATCCCGGCTTCTTCGGCGTAGGAGGTGTCGAAGACCTCGACGGCGTACTTGTGCTGCTCGGCCCAGCGGATATACATCCGCATCAACATTTCGGCCCAGTCAGCGGCGTCCACCCCACCCGCGCCGGAACGGATGGTGACCAGCGCCTCACGCTCGTCGTAGTCGCCCGACAGCAGGGTGCGCACCTCAGTGGCTTCGATGTCGGCGCGCAGCGCCTTGAACTCGGAGTCAGCCTCGGCCTGGGCTTCAGCAGCCGCCGCGCCTTCTTCCTCGGCGGCGAGCTCGTAGAGCACCGGCAGGTCGTCCAAGCGGCGCCGTAGTGATTCGACCCGGCGTAGCTCCCCCTGGGCGTGGGACAATTCGCTGGTCACTCGCTGCGCACGCGCCTGGTCGTCCCACAGTTTCGGGTCGGACGCCTCATGTTCGAGTTTCTCGATCTTGGCCCGCAGACCGTCGACGTCGAGCACCCGCTCCACCGTGGTCAGGGTGGAGTCGAGGGCTGCGATCTCGGCTTGACGGTCGGGTTCCACAGCCGACCACGTTACCGGGCGTTATCGGGATCAGCGTTTAGCATCAGGAGACCAGTGCACCGCGCGACTGCGACACACCCCTTTTCGGGCACGAACAGAAGGCTCACCTATGCGTCCGTACCATGTCGCCATTGTCGGCTCGGGGCCGTCGGGATTTTTCGCCGCAGCATCGCTGTTCAAGGCCGCTGACGGCTCCGCCCAGATTGGCGTGGCCGTCGACATGCTGGAGATGCTGCCCACACCGTGGGGGCTGGTGCGCTCCGGCGTCGCCCCCGATCACCCCAAGATCAAGTCGATCAGCAAGACCTTCGAACAGACGGCTGAAGATCCCCGCTTCCGCTTCTTCGGCAACGTGGTGGTGGGTGAACACGTTCTGCCTGCTGAGCTGGCCGAGCGGTACGACGCGGTGATCTACGCCGTGGGGGCGCAGTCCGACAAGCCGCTGAACGTTCCCGGGGAAAATTTGCCGGGCAGTATCGCCGCCGTCGACTTCGTGGGCTGGTACAACGCGCATCCTGCCTTCGAGAAGGCGACACCGGATCTGTCCGGAGCCCGGGCCGTCGTGGTTGGCAACGGCAACGTCGCCATCGACGTCGCCCGCATTCTGGTCACCGACCCCGAGGCGCTGGCGCTGACCGATATCGCCGATCACGCGCTGGCGTCGCTGCGCCCGTGCGGTGTGCAAGAGGTGGTGATCATCGGGCGGCGTGGACCGCTGCAGACGGCGTTCACCACGCTGGAGCTGCGTGAGCTGGGCGAGCTGGGCGGGGTGGACGTGGTGGTCGATCCGGCCCAGTTGGCGGGCATTACCGACGAGGACGCTGCGGCGGTAAGCAAGACGACCAAGCAGAACGTCAAGGTGCTGCGCGATTACGCCCGGCGCGCTCCCCGCCCGGGGTATCGCCGCATTGTGTTCCGGTTCCTGACCTCTCCGATCGAGATCAAAGGCAGTGCCAAAGTGGAGCGGATCGTGCTCGGCCGCAACGAGCTGATCACTGACGAGAGCGGGTGGGTGTCGGCCAAGGACACCGGCGAGCGCGAGGAGTTGCCGGTTCAGCTGGTGGTGCGGTCGGTCGGGTACCGCGGCGTCCCCACACCGGGGTTGCCGTTCGACGAAAAGCGCGGCACCATCCCCAACACCGGCGGCCGGGTGCAAGGCAGCCGTAACGAATACGTCGTCGGGTGGATCAAGCGTGGACCGACCGGCGTGATCGGCACCAACAAAAAGGACTCCCAGGACACCGTCGACACCCTGATGGGCGACCTGGGTGCGTCTCAAGAGCTGGCGGATTTCCCGGCGGACCATGCCGACCGGCTCGCCGACTGGCTGGCATCACGTCAACCGGAGCTGGTCACGACCGCGCAATGGAAACTCATCGACCGCTTCGAGCGGGCGGCCGGCGAACCGCTCGGGCGCCCCCGCGTGAAGTTGCCGAACGTGGCCGAGTTACTGCGCGTCGGGCAAGGCTGATCACAGATCGAGCAGCACACCGGGGTTCAGAATCCCGGCGGGGTCGAGGGCGGACTTCGCAGCGCGTAGGGCCGACGCGAAGGGGTCGGGGCGCTGCCGGTCATACCACCGGCGGTGGTCGCGGCCCACGGCGTGGTGGTGGGTGATGGTGCCGCCGGTTGTGTTGATCGCCTCGGATACGGCGGCTTTGATGTCATCCCACTGCGCGTCCAGAGAGCCCCAGCGGCCGCCCGCATAGATGCCGTAGTAAGGGGCCGGACCGTCGGGATACACATGGGTAAACCGGCAGGTCACTAGCCCTGTCCCGCAGACTTTTTCGATCGCGCTTCGTGCGGCCTCGGTCACCGCTTCGTGCAGGGCGTCGAATCCCTGCCAAGTGCAAGCTGTTTCAAAAGTCTCGGCGATAACGCTGCGGCGAGCCAACGCGTCTCGTTGATACGGCATGCGCAGAAATGCCGAACGCCACGTTTTCGACGCGTCATTTTCCGTTGCGCCGCTATCGGTTTCGCGGCCACGTCGCGACATGATGGTGCCGCCATGGTCGGCGGTGATCTCCAGCGCACGGTCGAGCCAGGGATCGATCGGGTGATCGGCCGATTCGAAGGCCAGCACCAACAGACCGCCGCCGACCGCCGTGCCGGCGTTCAGAAAAGCCTCGGCGGGGTCCAGTAGCCGGCAGTTCGCCGGGTACAGGCCGGCCTGTGCAATGGTTCGGGTGCCGGCGACCGCGGCTGCCCAGTCCTCGAACGCGACCGATGCGGTGAGCTGCCAACGCGGCCGGACCTGCAGCCGCATCCACGCCTCGGTGATAATGCCGAGCGTTCCCTCTGAACCGAGAAATAGCCGGTCCGGGGACGGCCCAGCACCGGACCCGGGCAGCCGCCGCGACTCACTGGTTCCGGCCGGGGTGACCACGCGCATCGACTCAGTCAAGTCATCGATGTGGGTGTAGAGCGTGGCGAAGTGTCCGCCGGCGCGAGTGGCCAGCCAGCCGCCGAGGCTAGAGAACGCGAAAGACTGCGGGAAATGGCGCAGCGTGAGACCGTATGGGCGAAGCTGATTTTCGATCGACGGCCCAAGCGCTCCCGCCTGGATGCGGGCGGCTCGGCTGACCCGGTCGATGTCGAGCACCGCGTCCAGAGCACCGATGTCCACGGTGACTGTCGGCGCGTCGAACCGGGGCTCCACTCCCCCGACGACAGAGCTGCCGGCGCCGTACGGGATGACCGAGATGTGCTCGCGCGTACACCAATCCAGCACATCGACGACGTCCTGCTCGCTGCGCGGACGGATGATCACGTCGGGAACATCGTCGAGGCGGCCCTGCAGGTTGCGGGCGACGTCACGAAATGCCTTGCCGCGCGCGTGGCTTAGTCGATCGGCAGGGTCGGCGGAGTAGAGCCTGGCCAGTGCTGCCGGCGGCGTGATCCGCGGGGGGGCTAACTTCAGCGCGACCGGATCCGGCGGCTGGTGGTCGGTCAGGTCATGGCCCGGCAGCAGCGCGGCGACACGTGACGCCAGCGCCTGCGTCTCCTTTTCTGAGAGAGCGTCCTCGACGTTGCCCCAACCCCACCAGGAACGCATCCGTGGTCAGCGTTTGCGGACGACGATGGCTCCGCCAGCTACCAGTAGCACCAGGGCCGCAGCGATGGCCCAGCCGGCGCCGGCCAACCACCAGATGACCGCCAGCACCGCCCACACCGGCGACAACGCGAACAGCACCAGCACGGGGTGCTGCTTGATCACTGCCAGCGCACTCGTGGCCCGGACCCGATCGATTTCCTTGCCTGCCATGCGTTCAGCATGCCAGACCATCGGCATGATCAGTGATCTTCGTCG
>NZ_VTZN01000114.1 GCF_008370645.1 Mycobacterium simiae | reverse complement strand
CCGGTGGCGAGCCGTTGTGCCGCCACAACGCCACCAGCCGCTCCGCCGCCGCCAGAAAGCGGGCCGGGCTGCGCAGCGACATGCCGCGTTCATTGCTCGACGTGCTCATGGCCGCACGCCAGCCGTCGTTCGGGGCGCCGATCACGTCCTCGTCAGGTACGAAGACGTCGTCGAAAAAGATCTCGCCGAACCCGGTGTCGCCACCCAGCTGGACGATTGGGCGCACCGTAATGCCCTGCGCCTGCAAGTCGAACATGAAGTACGTCAGCCCGTGATGTCGTAGTGCAGCCGGGTCGGAGCGGAACAACCCGAAACCCATGTCGGCGAACGGCGCTCGCGAACTCCAGATCTTCTGGCCGTTGAGCAGCCAGCCGCCGTCGGTCTTGGTCGCGGTGGAGCGTAGCGACGCCAGGTCACTGCCGGATTCGGGTTCCGACCAGGCCTGCGCCCAGATCTGTTCGCCACTAGCCATTTTGGGCAAAATGCGGTTCAACTGCTCGTCGGTGCCATGCGCGAAGAGCGTCGGCGCCAGCATTGACGTGCCATTGGCGCTGGCCCGGCCCGGCGCTCCGGCTCGAAAGTATGCTTCCTCGAATACCACCCAGTGCAGTAGCGGCGCGTCTCGTCCGCCGTATTTCTTCGGCCAGGTGATCACTGACAGGCCTGCGTCAAAGAGCACGTGGTCCCAATGACGATGCTGGGCAAAGCCTTCGGCGTTATCGTAGGACTGCGTCGGTATCGAATCCCGGTTTGCCGCGAGGAATCCGCGCACTTCGGCTTGCAGCGCTAGCGTCTCGTCATCGAAATTCAGGTCCATGAGGCCATCTCTCGCAGTTGTGGCTTAACCACTTTGCCACCGGCGTTGCGCGGCAACGCATCGACGAACCGCACCGACCGCGGCGCCTTAAAGTTCGCCAAATGCTGGCGCATGTAGGCAATTACCGACGCTTCGTCCAGGTGAATGCCGGGCCGGGCCACCACAAACGCGCAGCCGACTTCACCAAGGCGCCGGTCGGGAACGCCGATCACCGCGGCGTCGGCCACTCCGTCCATCCGGGCCAGTACCTGCTCGACCTCGGCGGGATAGACGTTGAAACCGCCGCAGATATACATGTCCTTGAGCCGAGCAGTGATTCGCAGGTTGCCGGCCTCGTCGACGGTGCCAATGTCGCCGGTGTGCAGCCAACCGTCGGCGTCGATAGCCGCGGCGGTGGCTTCGGGGTCGTCGAGATAACCGAGCATGACGTTGGGTCCACGCAACAACACCTCTCCCGAGGTGTCGATACGCAGCTCGAAGTCTGCGAACGGCCGCCCGCAGGTGGTCGCTACCGTGACCGCATCGTCGTCGGCGCGGCACATCGTCCCCATACCGTTGGCCTCGGTCAGGCCGTAGGCGGTCAGCACCATGTCGATGTCCAGCTCGGTTTGCATGCGTTCAACCAGCACGACCGGCACGGTGGCCGCCCCGGTCACCGCGAAACGCAGTGAGCTGAGGTCATAGTCGCCGCGGGCCGGGTGGTCGAGCAGGCTCTGGTAGATGGTGGGCGGCCCGGGCAACACGGTGATGCGGTGCTGCTCGATGGCCTGCAGCGTGCGCAAGGGATCAAACGTCAGGTGCGGGATCAGCGTTGCTCCGGTCTGCAGGCAGGCCAAGATGCCGGCCTTATACCCAAAATTGTGGAAGAACGGATTGATGCACAAGTAGCGGTCGTCGCTGGTGATCTGTGCGTTGCCGGCCCACGACGCCGACGCCGACAGCGATTGGCGATGCGCGCACAGCACGCCTTTGCTGCGGCCGGTGGTGCCGGAGGTGAACAGGATATCGCTCACATCGTCGGGGGTTACCGCGGCGGCGCGAGTCCGGACGACGTCGACATCGACTCCTTGCGTCACGAATTCGTCCCAGGTGCCGTCTGGTTCGTCGACGGGGATCCGCACGATGTGCCGCAGCGCGGGCAGGGCGTCGCGCTGCAGGGCGGCCGCCCGGTCGGTACCCAGGAAACGGCCTGCCGCGAAAAGCACCGGAGCGTTGGTGCGGGCCAGGATGTCAGCAGCTTCTTCGGCGGTATACCGGGTATTCAGCGGCACCATGGCAGCGCCGGCGTGGTGGATCGCCAAGCAGGCCACCACCCAATGCCAGGTGTTCGGTGACCAGATGGCCACCCGGTCGCGGGCCTGGACGCCCAGTGCGATCAGGGCCGCCGCTGCACGATGCACCTCGTTGCGCAGGGCGGTGGCGGTGAACGTTCGGTCGTCGGTGATCAACGCGTCATGGTCGGGAAACTGGCACGCGAGACGATCCAGCGCCGCGGGCACGGTGCGGGGATCGCTTGTCATCATGCTCCTCTAACCAGCCGCTAACAAAGCAAGTGCTTGGTAGGTTAGCCTACAGGTCATGCAGGACGTCGAGGAGTTCCGGGCGGAGGTCCGCGACTGGCTCGCGGACAATCTGATCGGCGAATTCGCAGTACTCAAGGGTCTGGGTGGGCCGGGACGCGAGCATGAGGCATTCGAAGAGCGACGGGCCTGGAATCAGCACCTTGCGACCGCGGGGCTGACTTGCCTGGGTTGGCCGGTCGAACACGGTGGCCGCGGGCTGTCGGTCGCGCACCGGGTGGCGTTCTACGAGGAATACGCCCGCGCCGACGCGCCGGTCAAGGTGAACCACTTCGGCGAGGAACTGCTCGGTCCCACGCTGATCGCTTTTGGAACAGCTGAGCAGCAGCAGCGCTTCCTGCCGCACATTCTCGATGTCACCGAACTGTGGTGTCAGGGTTATTCCGAGCCAGGTGCGGGCAGCGACCTGGCCAACGTCTCCACCACCGCCGAGCTTGACAGCGACCAGTGGGTGATCAACGGCCAGAAGGTGTGGACGTCGCTGGCGCACCTGTCGCAGTGGTGTTTTGTGATCGCGCGCACCGAGAAGGGCTCAAAGCGGCACGCTGGGCTGTCTTACCTACTGGTGCCGCTGGATCAGCCCGGCGTGCAGATTCGCCCGATAGTCCAAATCACCGGCACCTCGGAATTCAACGAAGTGTTTTTCGACGACGCCCGCACTGACGCCGGCATGGTGGTGGGCCAGCCCGGCGACGGTTGGCGGGTCGCGATGGGGACACTGACTTTTGAGCGCGGTGTCTCCACGCTGGGCCAGCAAATCGTCTATGCGCGTGAGCTTTCCAACCTGGCCGAGCTTGCGCTGCGCACGGGTGTCGCCGCCGACCCGTTCATCCGAGAGCGGTTGACCCGGGCATGGACCGGTTTGCGGGCGATGCGGTCTTACGCTTTGGCCACCCTGGAAAGACCAGCCGTTGAGCAGCCAGGCCAGGACAACGTGTCGAAGTTGTTGTGGGCCAATTGGCATCGTGACTTGGGGGAGCTGACGATGGACGTGATCGGCAAGCCGGGACTTGTCTTGGCCGAGGGCGAGTTCGACGACTGGCAGCGGCTTTACCTGTTCACCCGCGCCGACACCATCTACGGCGGTTCCAACGAGATCCAACGCAATGTCATTGCCGAGCGAGTGCTCGGACTGCCCCGGGAGGCGAAAGGATGAGCTTGGCGCAAGCGCCGAAAGAGATTGCCGGACACCACCTTTTGGTCGACAAGGTAGTAGTAGTGACTGCTGCGGCCGGGACCGGCATCGGTTCGGCCACCGCGCGCCGAGCGCTGGCCGAGGGAGCTGACGTGGTGATCTCCGACCACCACGAACGGCGGCTGGGAGAGACCGCCGCCGAACTGTCCGCGCTGGGATTGGGGCGGGTGGAAAGCGTGTTGTGCGACGTGACGTCCACCGCTCAGGTCGACGCCCTCATCGACTCGACCACCGCGCGCCTGGGCCGACTCGACGTTCTGGTCAACAACGCTGGCCTGGGCGGCCAAACCCCAGTTGCCGATATGACCGACGACGAGTGGGACCGGGTTCTCGATGTGACATTGACGTCGGTGTTCCGGGCCACCCGGGCTGCGTTGCGCTACTTTCGCGACGCGCCACACGGTGGGGTGATCGTCAACAACGCCAGTGTGCTGGGCTGGCGAGCCCAGCACTCACAGTCGCACTATGCCGCCGCCAAAGCCGGGGTGATGGCGTTAACTCGGTGTAGCGCGATAGAAGCCGCTGAGTTCGGGGTGCGAGTCAACGCGGTATCGCCCAGCATTGCTCGGCACAAGTTCCTGGATAAGACGGCCTCGGCTGAACTGCTGGATCGGCTTTCGGCGGGTGAGGCGTTTGGGCGCGCGGCCGAGCCGTGGGAAGTGGCCGCCACCATTGCTTTTTTGGCCAGCGACTACTCGAGTTATCTGACCGGAGAGGTGATTTCGGTTTCCAGCCAGCATCCGTGAGCGGGTCGCTCGTTCTGGGATGGCGCTGGCCTGCGGCGCCGCGGCGTTAATGGGTTGAAACCATTGCAACGGAGGGCTGTGATGGTGCACCGGGTGACCGAACACCTCTACCCCCGCCTGGCGCGGCGCCTTGGACCCGTGTTGACATCGATAGGAGCTCGGCGGGGTCACGTTCAGGCTCCGGTCGTGCCGGCTGGCGGCTACTTAACGTTCCTGCGCGTGTAGATCTATCAGTTTGCGCTGCAACTTATCTGAAATCGCGCCGGTGCTTAACTGCTAGATACGCAGACATCAGACATGCGCCAATTGAGTGGGGGGCCAATACTCTTGCACCGTAAGGCGGCAGCACGAACAATGATCGAGTGCTGGCACTGGTCAACCACCAAGGACCTCGATCCGGCATCTGGGCCCATGTGCGCGCGCAAGCCGTGCGTCTAGCGTAAGCAGCGTCGCATCGAATGCCTCGGCGAGCGCCACATAGAACGCATCCCATCCACGGACCGAATCCCTAAGTTGCCACGCCCGCTCTAGAAGCCACCGGTGCCCATAGCGGTCGCCTGGCCAGTCCCGCAGATCGGTTACCGCCTGTCCCGCGGCCGTACGGTCCAGCCGGCCCCGCAGGTGTTGGGCGCGGATCACGCCCAACACCTCGACATCGATCAGGTGGGGCGCCGCCTGATCGACATCGGTCGCGAGACGACCTGCGATCTCATCCGACCGCGGTGTGTCCGCGACGACCTCGAACAAACACGATGCGTCAACGACGAGCATCTGGCCAATCCCCGCGCCACTCATCAAGGGTTGCCAGCACGTCAGCAGTCGACACGGTCGAGGGCCGCCGACCGGTCCGCGCCAACCACTGGGCGACTGATGGTCGGGAAGCTAACCGCGCGGCCTCGCGTCGCAGCAACTCAGGCACGGTTATCCCTTCCTCGCCAGCGCGACGCACCAGTGCTGCATAGACCTCGTCATCGATGTCGCGGATCTGAACCGTCTTAGGCATACTTGCACGGTATCATGCGTTTTTGCATGATTAGGTGCGACTAGAGGTCGTCCTGGACGGCGGTACAGATCCGGCTGCCAACCGCGGATGCTGGCCAGTCGTGCTGGACGCCGAGTCGCCGGATCGCTTCGCCCTGCCCGGTCACTATCGATTCACGTACCAGCCCATAGAGCGGTTGGCCGAGCAAGCGCTTGGTTGATAGTCTGATCGGGTGAACCAGGTCGCAGGTCAGGCGTTGAGCCGGCGAGATGAGCTGCTGGAACTCGCCGCGACCATGTTCGCCGAGCGTGGACTGCGCGCTACCACCGTGCGAGATATCGCCGACGGTGCCGGCATCCTGTCCGGGAGCCTCTACCACCACTTCGCCTCCAAGGAGGAGATGGTGGACGAGCTGTTGCGCGGGTTCCTGGACTGGCTGTTCGCCCGCTACAGCGCAATCGTGGACACCGAGGCCAACCCGCTTGAGCGGCTGAAGGGGTTGTTCATGGCGTCGTTCGAGGCGATCGAGCGCCGGCACGCGCAGGTCGTCATCTACCAGGACGAAGCCCAACGACTGTCGGCGCAGCCCCGGTTTTCCTACATCGAAGAGCTGAACAAACAGCAGCGAAAGATGTGGGTGGACATGCTAAATCAGGGCATCGAGGAGGGCTACTTCCGGCCCGACCTCGACGTCGACTTGGTCTACCGCTTCATCCGGGACACCACCTGGGTATCGGTGCGCTGGTATCAGCCTGGCGGACCGCTCACCGCCGAGCAGGTGGGTGAGCAATACCTCGCCATCGTTCTTGGCGGGATCACGAGAGAAGGAGTGTGACATGCCCGAGGCGTACGTCGTTGATGCCGTGCGAACAGCGGTTGGCAAGCGCAACGGATCACTCGCCGGCGTGCATCCGATCGACCTAGGGGCCGGAATATTCCGGGGGTTGTTCGAACGCGTGGGCGTGGACCCGGCTGCCGTCGATGATGTAATCGTTGGCTGTGTGGATGCTATCGGCGGACAGGCCGGCAATATCGGCAGGCTGGCGTGGCTGGCCGCGGGGTATCCGGAGGAAGTGCCCGGTGTTACCGTCGACCGGCAATGCGGCTCCAGCCAGCAGGCGATTTCCTTTGGCGCACAAGCCATTATGGCGGGTACGGCCGATATCATGGTGGCCGGCGGCATCCAAAACATGAGTCAGATCCCGATCTCGTCGGCCATGGAGGTGGGCAAGCAGTTTGGGTTCAGCTCTCCGACGGCCGAGTCCAAAGGCTGGCAGCACCGCTACGGCGACGAGGAAATCTCGCAGTTCCGCGGCGCCGAGCTGATCGCCCAGAAGTGGAATCTGTCCCGTGAGGAGATGGAGCGGTTCGCGCTCAGCAGTCACGAGCATGCGTTATCCGCAATCAGGGCAGGGCATTTCGACAACGAGATCGTGGCGGTGGGCGACTTCCGCCTGGACGAGGGACCTCGTGAGACATCGCTAGAAAAAATGGCCGGACTGCCGACCCTCGTCGAGGGCGGCCGGATTACCGCCGCGCTGGCCAGCCAGATCTCCGACGGCGCCAGCGCGGTGCTGCTGGCCTCCGAGCAAGCGGTCAAAGACCACAAGTTGACGCCGCGGGCGCGTATTCACCACATCAGTGCGCGCGGCGCCGATCCGGTGTTCATGCTGACCGGGCCGATACCAGCCACCCGTTATGCGCTGGACAAGACCGGGCTTTCCATCGACGACATCGACGTGGTGGAAATCAACGAGGCGTTCGCGCCGGTTGTCTTGGCCTGGCTCAAGGAAATTAAGGCCGACCCGGAGAAAGTCAATCCCAACGGCGGTGCGATCGCGCTGGGTCATCCGTTGGGAGCCACCGGCGCAAAGCTGTTCACCACGATGCTCAACGAGCTCGAGCGCGTCGGTGGTCGCTATGGGTTGCAGACCATGTGCGAGGGCGGCGGCACCGCCAACGTGACGATCATCGAGCGCCTCTAACCTGCGCCGCGAGTGAACTGTGCGACGCCCGCCGCGGCGGGTGTGTCTTGTCGTCAGATGCACAGTCGGCTCTCGGCGTCGCCGGCTGTCGGTGGGCAATGTGCATCACACGACGGTCAATCGGCTTGTCGTGCAGCAGGATTCACAGTCGGCGGCTAGGCGTCGTAGTCCACTGCAACAAAGGGCGTTACCGGGTGTGACTGGCAGGTCAAGATGTAGCCGGCGTCCAGCTCGGCTCGACCAAGGGCGAAGTTGTGATCCATCTCCGCGGTGCCCTCGATCAACTTGGCGCGACAGGTACCGCACGCACCGCCCATGCAGGCATAGGGCGCATCGCTGCGATGTTGTAGGGCGCCTTCCAGAATCGAGTCACCGGGTGCCAGGTCGAAGGTTTCCTTCTGTCCGCCCAGCGTGAACGTTACAGTCGCCGCCTTATAGGCGCGGTCGGTCGTCGCTGGGGTGTCATAGCCGAAGAACAGTTCTACATGAATCCGCTCTGGGGCGACGTGATACTGGATCAACGTGTCGCGCACGCTGGTAGTCATCGCCAGTGGACCGCAAATGAACCACTCGTCCACGTTGGCCGGCGAGAGGTTGCTCGTCAGCCATTGTTCGAGCTTGGGTTTGTCGATGCGGCCACGCAGTCCGGGCGTATGCAGCGGTTCGTTGGACAGTACGTGCAAGACTTCCAAACGGTCGGCGTAGCGCGACTCAAGACGGTCGAGCTCGCCCCGGAACATCGTCGACGCACGGGTGCGGTTGCCGTAGATGAGCGTAAACCGGCTTTCCGTCTCGATCGCCAGCGTCGTTTCCAGAATGGACAGCACCGGTGTGATCCCGCTACCGGCCACCAGACCCACGTAGTGCTTCTGGTTCAGCGGATTCAGCGGGGTCCCAAACCGTCCGGTGGGAGTCATGAGCTCTAGCACGTCGCCGGCCTTGAGGTCGTCGGTAACAAATGTCGAGAACGCCCCGCCCGGAATGTGTTTGACCGCGATCCGCAACTGCGCCCGAGTCGCTGGTGCGCAGATCGAGTAATTGCGCCGAATGCCTTGTCCGCCAAGGTCGGTACGCACGGTGACGTGCTGGCCCGGCTCGAAGCGGAACACATCACGCAGCTGCTCTGGTACCGCAAACGTCACCAATGTGGCGTCATCGGTGATCGGGTCCACCGAGGCGACCGGGATGCGATGGAACACCGCGTGTGGCGAGGTTGATCTGGGTGGTGTTCGCACCGGCAATAGCCGCGCGAGCTTGCCGTTGAGTCGCTTCCATTCGCGGTACTGCTCCGGATCGAGATCTTGGCCGAAGACGGTGGTGATTGCGGCGTTGCGCTCCAAGTAAGCCTCTTCGTTGCGCCGCCATGTCCGCACATAGTGGTAGAAGGGCACCGACGGGTGTAGGTGATGCACCAGGTGGTAATTCTGTGACAGCAGCAGCGGGGTGAACAGCCACTCCATCCCGACGCGGTTGCGGGTGGCGCGGTACCGATTGCTGCGTTGAGTGTCGGGCAGGCCGTGATGCGGTAACCAGTCGAACCACCACGCCAAGAAGGTCACTCCAATGCGCTGTGGGATGAGGAAGACCACGGCAAGGGGCCAGAGGTTTCCGGTCACGATGGCGATGGTTAGGCCGGTAATGCTCAAGGTGAGCATTAGCAGCGATTCGACCACCTCGGGGACTGGTCGGCTCCGCATGCGCGGGAGGTAGTACTTCACGTAGTAGAACTCGACCAGCGACCAGCGAAATGGCAGGAGCCACGGCGTGCCATGTGAGGCGAAAGTGTCGGGGTCGTTGTCGTCTTCGTTTGCGTGACGATGGTGCTGGATGTGAATGAACCCAAACGCCGGGAAGGCGACGATCGGCCCGACGAAGATCCATGCGAGCCGCCCAAAAAGCGTATTCACCCAGCGCTTGGAGCTAATTGAGTAATGCGACGCGTCATGCACCACGGTGAACATCACAAAGGTGACTGCGGCATTGGCTGGGATGGTGATCCAGATTGGGATCCATCCGCTGATATAGCCGGTCGTGGAAACGAAAAATACGGTCAACGCGGTGAGGTAGACCCCCGCGGTTGGTAGCGCGAAATGCGGCACCCCCGAGCCAGGGTCGGGCAGCGCGTGGCGCGGGGTAGATTCCGGCGCTACCTGCTCAATCGCGTCGATGGTCGACATAGCTGCGTTAGCCTACTAGACACGCGTCAACTACTCCACTAATGTAGCGGCAGCCTGCAGATGCTTGATCGCGTCACGGACAATCGAGTCGATCAACTCCGCGCACGACGGCAGGTCGTCGAGGATGCCTGCCACCTGGCCGGACGCCAGCACCCCGGCCTCAGTGTTGCCGTCGACCAAGCCCGCCTTGAGCAGCATCGGGGTGTTGGCCGCCATCACCACCTGTGACCAGGTCAACTCCTTGCCGTGGCGCATGGCCAAGCCGTCGCGAACCATCGACGGCCAAGTCAGGTGTGACATCTTCTTGAACTTGGCGGCATTGCGCACTGCCGCAGTGAAACCACGGACGCGCGAGCCACTTTCGAGCCTTTCGACTAGGCCGGTGCGCAGCACCCGGTGCGGCATGCCGTCGACGCGGGTGGTGACGACCGTACCGTCGAGTGCGGCCTGAAGATAACGCTGTTTGACGCTGTCGGGCACGGTGGAGTCCGAGGTGAGCAGAAACCGGGTGCCCATCGCCACCCCAGCCGCGCCGTAGGAAAGTGCGGCGGCTAGCCCGCGTCCGTCGAAGAAACCGCCGGCGGCGATCACCGGGATGCTGGTGCCTTTCACGGCGTCCAGCACCGACGGCAGCAGCAGGGTCGTCGCGACCGGTCCGGTGTGGCCGCCGCCTTCGCCGCCCTGCACGATCATCGCGTCGGCGCCCCAAGCTGCGACCTTGCGGGCGTGTTTGGCCGCGCCGATCGACGGGATTACCACTACGCCAGCCTCTTTCAGCCGGGCGATCAACTCGGGTTTGGGTGCCAGGGCGAAGGAGGCGACCTTGACGCCCGCGCGGATCATCAACTCGACGCGGTCCGGCGCGTCGGCGGCGTCGGCGCGGATGTTGACCCCGAATGGCTGGTCGGTGGCGGCCTGGACCTTTTTGATCGCCGTCGCCAACTCATCCAATGTCATGGTGGCCGACGCCAGGATGCCGAGGCCACCGGCGTTGGCTGTGGCCGATACCAGCCGGGCGCCGGCCACCCAGCCCATGCCGGTCTGCACCACCGGATGCTCGATGCCGACCAGCTCGGTGAGCGGCGTGCGTATTCTCATTACCGTATCTCTTTGTCGCGCAGGGACTTCGGATCAATCTCGACGCGGATTAGGTGCAGCTCATCTTCGGTGGGCCACCTGGTCTGGTCGGCCTTGTCCAGGTCATGCACTTCGAAAGAGGTGGCCTGGCGGACATCGTCGGGTGACACACCGGGGTGCAGCGATACCGCCCGCATCGTGTGGCCTGGGCCGCCGAAGTCGAACACGCCCAGGTTGGATACCACCCGGTAGACGTTGACGAATCGAAACGCCGGGTTGTCGGGGTCAATCTTGTCGTAACCGATGCCGCAGACCACGTCGACGGCCTTGGTGAACACCCGCTTGGAATGATTGCCGACCCAGTAGCTGGTCGCGTGGTTGATGCTGTTGCCCGGAGCGCCGCGGACACCGAACATCTGCCGGGTCGGGTGCTGCAGCGGCCCGAACGCCGAGAGGTTCTGATTGCCGAACCGGTCAACCTGATTGGCGCCCATCACCACATGCCGCCGTCCCCAGGCTAGCGTCTCGAAAACGCGGCCAAACGGCATCCAGCCTTCGACGGCTCCCGTCTTACCCAACGCGGGGGTGTCCGCCAGAAGCTGGGCCTCGCCGTCGGTCAGCAGGATGTGGGGGGAGAAAGTACGACGCGCCAACCGGGCTCCGATGGCCGCCATGCTCGTCATCGGGCTGACCATGATTTCGCCAGCGTCCCGGAATAATTCAGCGCAGGCGATGGCGCAGACGTCGGCTCGGGTGCTCACTGTGCTGCTCCAAAATCGCGGACCGCCGCCTGGTAGTCGGCTTCGCTGCCGGATAGGTACGTGGCAACGAATTCCCGCCAGCCATTCTCGGTCGAGGCCGCCTCGGCGTAGTGTCGTTGGAACTTATCGTCCCGGCCGTAATCCGGTGCAGCGGTGGTGAAATGGGCCCCACCGGGTGCTTCGACGACCGCGTCGACCATCATCCGGTTCACCAGCAGCGCCTGCGGCGGCACCGCTTTGACCAGCTCTTCGGTGGAGACAATGCGCTCCACCGAGAGGAACCGCTGGTCGGCAGCCATCAAGAAGAGGTCATCGAAGTAGGGGTCGATGCCGGTGTAGGCGGCATTGCCTTGGGAATCACCGAGATTGAGATGCGCGAAGGCGGCGTCCAGGCGCAGCGCCGGCATGGCGATCAGCTTCTCGTATCCACCGTCCGTCGGGTAGGGACTGGTGACGGTAACCAGCTCGCCCGCCCAGAAGTCTGGGACGGAGCTGCCCAGGCCGGCCCGGATAGGTAGGAACGGCAACCGTTGCGCGGCTGCTTGCAGCCCGCAGCGCAGCATGCCTTCATCCATTTCCCGGGCCTCGATAGCGCCGCTAGTCCGTACCCTTGCGAACCAGGGGTCATAGAAGGGCGACGAGTCCAGCGAGACGAATCCGTAGTAGGCCCGCTTGACCTTGCCCGCCGAGCAGAGCAGGCCAAGATCCGGGCCACCGTAGCTGACCACCGTCAGGTCGGTGACATCGCTGCGCAGCATGGCACGCACGAACGCCATGGGTTTGCGCCGCGACCCCCAGCCGGCGATGCCGATGGTCATGCCGCTGCGCAACTGCGCGACGGCGTCGTCGAGCGTGGTTCTCTTGTCGGGCACTATGCGCCGCTCCTCCCCATCGCTTCGCTCTGCATCGTCGCCGGCGGCTATGACTTCTTCACGAATGCGTCGCGGTGCTCGTCGGACACCCCCGCCAGGTTGAGCTCGAAGGTAAACCCTTGTTCCATGCGATAACTCGAGTTGACCCGTTGCACGTCAATGAAGTTGAGCGCCTCTTTGGCGGCGCGGATCACCCGGGTGTCCTTGGCGGCGATGTCACGGGCCACCCGTAGGGCCGCCTCGTCGAGTTCGGCGCGGGGCACCACCTCGTGCACCGAGCCGAAGTGGTGCAGCGTGGCGGCGTCCACGGTGGCGGCGGTGAAAAACAGCCGCCGCATCATGTGCTGCGGCACCAGCCGTGACAGATGGGTGGCCGCGCCCAGCGCGCCACGTTCCACTTCCGGCAGCCCGAAGGTGGCGTCGTCGGAAGCGACGATGACATCGGAATTGCCGACCAGGCCGATGCCACCGCCGACACAGAATCCGTTGACCGCGGCGATAACTGGCACGGCGCACTCGTACACCGCCCGGAAGGCGGCATAACAGCCGCGGTTGGCGTCGATGAGGGCGGTGAATCCTTGCGTGCGTTGCATCTCTTTGATGTCTACGCCGGCGTTGAAGCCGCGGCCTTCGGCGCGCAGGATCACCGCTCGGGTAGCAAGGTTCGCGCCGGCGACTGTGACGGCCTCGGCGAGTTCGAACCAACCGCGGGAGGGGATGGCGTTGACGGGCGGGTAGTCGACGGTGACCGCGACTATGCCCGGTTCGAAGGCGACGGATGTGATTGTCAAATTGGCGCTTCCTGTCGGAACCCGGATGCCTAAGCAAGCACTTGCTTGGTACGCTAGCACAGTGACCCGTGCCGCAGCAGGCCCGCTGGCTGGAGAAGCCATCAACCTGGGACTGGCTGGGCGGGTTGTTTTGGTGACCGGCGGCGTTCGAGGGGTAGGCGCCGGTATCAGTTCGGTTTTCGCAGCCCAGGGCGCGGCGGTGATCACCTGCGCGCGGCGAGTGGTCGAGGGCTTGCCGCACGAGTTCCATGCCTGCGACATTCGTGACGAGGATTCGGTCAAGCGGCTCGTGGGTGCAATCGCCGAGCGGCACGGCCGTCTCGACGTCTTGGTCAACAACGCGGGAGGATCGCCCTACGCCTTGACGGCCGAGGCCACCCACAACTTTCACCGCAAGATAGTTGAACTCAATCTGCTTGCACCACTATTGGTTTCGCAGCATGCTAATGCGTTGATGCACAAGCAGGAGACTGGGGGGTCGATCGTCAACGTTAGCAGTGTCAGCGGGCGTCGGCCCAGTCCGGGCACCGCTGCCTACGGCGCAGCCAAAGCGGGTGTTGAAAACCTCACGGCTACACTGGCAATGGAATGGGCCCCGAAAACCCGGGTGAACGCGCTGGTGGTCGGGATGGTAGAAACTGAACAGTCCGAACTGTTCTACGGCGACGCCGAGTCGATTGCCCGAGTGGCTGCGACCGTGCCGTTGGGCCGTTTGGCGCGGCCTACCGACATCGGCTGGGCCGCAGCGTTTCTGGCCTCCGACGTGGCCTCCTATATCAGTGGCGCCACGCTGGAAGTGCACGGCGGCGGTGAGTCGCCGCCCTATTTGGCCGCATCGAGCGCCAACAAGTAACCAGCAAAGGAGCAACGAGTATGGGGGTGGTTGATGGCCGCGTCGTCATTGTCACCGGAGCGGGCGGCGGCATCGGTCGCGCGCATGCAATGGCCTGCGCCGCCGAGGGCGCACGCGTCGTCGTCAACGACATCGGGGTGGGGCTGGACGGTTCGCCCGCGAGCGGCGGCAGCGCGGCTCAGGGCGTGGTAGACGAGATCGCCGCGGCCGGTGGCGAAGCCGTGGCCAACGGATCCGACGTCTCGGACTGGAATCAGGCGGCCAGCCTGATCCAGACCGCCGTGGAGACCTTCGGTGGTCTGGACGTTCTGGTCAACAACGCCGGCATCGTGCGCGATCGGATGATCGCCACCACCAGCGAGCAGGAGTTCGAAGCCGTCATCGCGGTACACCTCAAAGGCCACTTCGCCACGATGCGGCACGCCGCGGCGTATTGGCGGGGACTGTCCAAGGCGGGGAAAAGCGTTGACGCCCGGATTATCAACACCAGCTCCGGTGCGGGCCTGCAGGGCAGCGTCGGACAGGGCAACTACAGCGCCGCCAAGGCCGGCATCGCGGCGCTGACGCTGGTCGCGGCCGCCGAAATGGGCCGCTACGGCGTCACCGCGAACGCGATCGCGCCGGCGGCTCGCACCCGCATGACCGAGACCGTCTTCGCCGAGATGATGGCCAAGCCCGACGAGGGATTCGACGCGATGGCACCGGAGAACATCTCGCCGCTGGTGGTGTGGCTGGGCAGCGCCGAATCCCGCGACATCACCGGCCGAGTGTTCGAGGTCGAAGGCGGCATCATCCGGGTCGCCGAAGGCTGGGCGCACGGTCCACAGGTTGACAAGGGCGCCAAGTGGGCGCCCAGCGAGTTGGGGCCCGTCGTCGCCGATCTGCTGGCGAAGGCGCGACCACCCGTTCCGGTCTACGGGACCTGACCGGTCCGACTTGCCGGCACCGGGCCAGCTCCGAAATCTGGTTAGCGGTACGTTACTTCGCGTGGATCAACCGACGGCACGATCTCTTGACGACATGGTTCGCGGTGGTGGCGTTGCGGCCGTCTTTATCGCTGGCGCTACCCCGGCGGGCCACCGCTGGGAGCTTCGCGGAACCGACGGTGCACCGCTCGCCCGTACCGTGCGGGTGCATAGCGGCGGCAAGGCTGCGCAGAAATGGTGGAAGCTCGTGACATTGACGGGCATGGATGTCGGCAATGATATTCACGTCGAGTTGCGCGGAGCGGGCGACGAGGTACTAGCCCGGATCAGCTCGATCAACGACAAACCCGCCTCGGTGACCGCCAGTGATCCCGACCGCCGGCAAATCGCCAAGACTGTGCGCACGAAGGGCCGCGAGAAGGACCGCAAGAAGGACGATATGACGGTATATGGGTCTGACGACACCGTGCTTGCGCACCTGGTCTGCGAGGGCGACGGACCGTGGCAAGTGCGAGACGGCGCAGGCGCTGTGATGGGCCAGTTGGTCGGCGGTGAGCCGGGACCGTCCCTGCGGCCGGAGATGTTGCAGTCATTGTTTTTCCCCCGGGAAGCTGCCAATTCGGCGGCGTACAAGCAGAGTCAGCATCTGGGACTGCGCCGGGTGACGCAATACACATTCCTATCCGCCACCGAAAAGGCGCCCTCGTTAGCGTTGGCATTGCTTCCGCTGCTGGTCGGGCTCACGTATTGAGCGCTTCCACACCGCAAGCTCATGGCGCGCGAGGGGCAAGAGCCATTTCGACGAAATCGAGACGCCATAAGGACCGAAACAGCCCGCGGGCGAAGTTGTCGAATAATCCGCGCGTGAAGTCATCGGTTGTGCCTCCAGGTCCGCTTTGCGCCACGCATGCGGCAATCTCTCGAATCGTGCGGCGGCCATCGATGTACTCGGCAAAAGGCAACTCGGCTGCGTTGAGGCTCATGCTCCAGCCTGGCCGGAAAATCTCAGCCCCGGTGAGACTGCAGCGATAGCGAAACCGCGGAACGTAACCCAGCGAGTCCAGCGACGCAAAGTCGATGGCATAGCCCTCTTTGGGCCGGTCGGATAGGCACGCCACGAACATGTGGCATCCGTTAGAAGTGCGGAGGCGTTCGATTACCGTCCACATCGTCGGTTCGGGTAACGCGCTCAAAACCCGGTAATACCGGCTAGCGGGCGCATGCAGATTGTCGAGGTCGTGCGGGTAATACGGCGCATTGTGGAACCAGGTCTGAAACACCAGGCCCGCCGAGGTGAGCAGGCCCATGCAATCTTCCACCGTGTAACTACGGTCACGACCATGCAGGCAGGTATCAACCAGCCCGGCATCGGAATTCAAATCCGGTGCGATATCGCGATAGACCAGGAAGGGGTGGTTGAAGTCCAACTTGTTCGTCACCGCGTTGACCATCTGCAGTGACTCCTCGTCCTGGCGCAATCCCAGGTCACGAAACACCGATTGCATCATCTCGACACCGATCCGGCCGTATCGTGCGTACAGCATCAGGCCTATCACGCCGTCCGGCCGCAGGCACTTGGCGAGCGCCTTCATGCCGAGCGAAGGATCCGCCAAATGATGCAGAACGCCGGTGGAAACGATGAGGTCGAAATAGCGCCCCAAAATCGGTAACTCTTCGATCGGCAGTCGGTGCAGTTCCAAATTTGACAACCCATGTTTGTCCTTGAGGTACTGCTCATGGTTGAGCGACTGCTGGCTGACATCGATCGCCACCACCCGAGCCGACGGGTTTGTGTAGGCAATCACGGCTGCCTGATTTGTGCCGCAGCCCGCCACCAGAATGTCAAGGTTCGGGTTGTACTCGCGATCGGGCCAGAAGATACGGTGCGAGTGGCTGGGGTCAAACCATTGCCACTCGTCGGTGAGCCATTCCTCGATGTCATAGATCGGCTCGGGGTACGACCATTTTTCGTACTGGTTGGAGACGATATCGTTGAGCCGATCGTCGTTCATTTCCGCAGGGACTCCTTAGGGGCTCGTTGTGCGGGTTCATTATCGCGCGGACTCCGCATGCAGCCAGGGCCTATGGTCCGAGTCGGCCCTTCTCAGGGCTCACAGACGACGACGGGAATTGTCCGGTCGGTCCAGGACTGGTAGTCCTCGTAGGTGGGATACATGTCTACCAGTTTCGGCCAATAGCGAGCGCGCTCTTCGTCGGTGGCGTCACGCGCGGTCAAGTCAAGCACTTCCTTCTTGATTTGCACCTGCACCTTCGGGTTGGCCGTCGCGTTGAGGTACCACATTGGGTTTTTCGCGGCGCCGCCCTTGGAAGCAGCGACTATCACCCGGTCTCCGTCGCGCAGGAAGTACAGCGGGCTGACCCGCGGCTGGCCGGTCTTGCGCCCGGTGGTGGTAAGCAGGGCGACAGGAATCTTTTGGAAGGTGCCTCCCCAGCCCTCCCCGCCGTTGCGGCGGTACATCCAGGTGTTGAGGCGCGACATCCACTTGATCACAACGTCGAAAAAGGGTGAATTCAAAAACCGCGGAGGTGATTTCGGCATAACGTCATCCTAAGGGCGCTCATGGGACCCGTGTGCGCGTGTGGTGCGTAACATGGATTGCAGCAGCAACACCAATCCCGGGCGGGCGCGGGGAGCGGTTTCATTCCTGATAGCACATGCACTAACGCTGGTAGACAAGGTCATCCGACACCGGTGGTCCGGCTAGAGCGGGTCGCCCGCGCATCATGGGGTCGGGTTGATGGTGGTCTCCCCCCAAGCGGTGGTGTCCCATTTTGTAGCGTCGCCAGGCGAGCGCTGGATGAACGGCCGGAATCGCACCCTGATGTGCTGGATCTCGGCTGTCCCGCTTGCGCTTTCGGGTGCACCTCGTCGCCGACGATCCGGTAGGCGGGTGGTGTCGTGCCGGCGATCACCCGG
>NZ_VTZN01000113.1 GCF_008370645.1 Mycobacterium simiae | reverse complement strand
CGCCGAAGTCACTTTCGCGCGCGGCACCGGCGAGCCTCCGGGCATCGGCCAGGTCGGCGAAGCGTTCGTCGACTCGCTGCGCCAGCAAAGCGGCAAGAGCATCGGCGTGTACGCGGTGAACTACGCCGCCAGCCGGCTTCAGCTGCACGGCGGCGACGGCGCCAACGACGTCATTGCCCGCGTGCGGTCTATGGCGTCATCCTGCCCGAACACCAGGCTGGTTTTGGGCGGCTACTCACAGGGTGCCGACGTGATCGACATCGTCGCGGGCGTTCCGTTGGCCGGCATCACTTTTGGGAACTCCCTCCCGCCCGAATATGCCGACAGCATCGCGGCCGTCGCCGTCTTCGGCAATGTGGCCAACCGGTCCGGCGGATCGCTGGCGACCCAAAGCGCCTTGTTGGGCGCCAAGGCGATTGACCTGTGCAACCCCAGCGACCCGATCTGTCATGCGGGCCCTGGCAACGAATGGAGCGGCCACACCGAGGGCTACGTGCCGACCTACACCACGCAGGCGGCCAGGTTCGTAGCAGCCAAACTCTGGGCTGCGCCGACGGCGCCCATCGTGCAGTTACCCGGTCCTATCCCGCAGGCACCCGGACCAGCCACTCAGGCACCCGGAGCGGTCGGGCGGGTTCGCTAACGCAGCTAACGCTAAGACAGCAAGCGTCAAGGAGCCCGTAAAATCGCGGCATGCGGCTTATCTCCTCTGGCCGAACCAGACTCACAGCCAGGCTAGCGGCCGCCGTCATCGCGGCGACCACGTTGTCACTTATGTCACCGGTGACACCCAAGGCATTCGCGTCCTGCCCGGACGTCGAGGTGGTGTTCGCCCGAGGAACCGGCGAGCCACCGGGCCTGGGCCGAGTCGGCAATGCGATGCTCGCCTCGTTACGCCAGCAGACCGGCAGGAACATCGGGGCGTACGGAGTCAACTACCCAGCCAACAAAGATTTCCTGGCAGCCGCGGACGGCGCCAACGACGCCAGCGACCACGTGCAACAGATGGCCAACGCGTGCCCGGACACAAAGCTAGTACTGGGCGGGTACTCGCAAGGCGCGGCGGTGATCGACATCGTCACCGCCGCACCGCTACCCGGCCTGGGGTTCACCCAGCCACTGCCGGCCGACGCAGCCGATCATGTCTTCGCTGTCACCTTGTTCGGCAACCCTTCTGGCCGGGCGGGCGGGCTAATGACCGCTCTGAGCCCGCATTTCGAAGGCAAGATCTTGAACCTGTGCACCGACGGAGACCCAATCTGTTCCGACGGCAACCAGTGGAAGGCGCACACCGGGTACGTGCCGGGAATGACCAACCAAGCAGCCAGCTTCGTCGCCGGCAGGATCTGACTCGAGCCCAAACACCACACCATCGAGCCGATTCGGCGATCTTGTGAGGCACCTTGGCGACCACTTCGACATCGCTGTGCCATGCCAGTTCTGAATGGAACACCACCCAAGTCGGGGTTAGGATCGCGCTGGACCTCAATGTCGTTTTTTGGAACGCTGAGACGCAAAACGACTTTCACACTTTCCACGGCGGCAAGTGCGCGGGCCGCCCCAAGGATGTCGGCTGCCGCTGCCTGGTGATTTCGCTTAGGAGGGTGATGCAGGAAACCGCCGCAGACGTGATATGCGCGGCCCCAGAAAACTTCGATCGCCCTAGGGTCACCAAGGAGACGCTCGAAGACTACACACTGCGCTTTGCGCCACGCGGCTACCGACGGTGGTCTCCGGCCGTGGTAGGGATATCGGCGCTCGGCGGAATCGCCTACCTGGCGGACTTTGCGATCGGCGCCAATGTCGGCATCACCTGGGGTACCGCGAATGCCCTTTGGGGAATCGGGATTTTCGCTGTCGTGGTCCTGGTAACCGGGCTCCCACTGGCCTATTACGCAGCCCGCTATAACATCGACCTGGACTTGATCACTCGCGGTAGCGGTTTCGGCTACTACGGGTCAGTGGTGACCAATGTCATCTTCGCCACGTTCACGTTCATCTTTTTTGCGCTCGAAGGCTCAATCATGGCCCAAGGCCTCAAACTGGGCCTGCATATCCCACTGTGGTTGGGCTACGCCGCCTCGACGCTGATGATCTTCCCGCTGGTCATGTATGGCATGAAAGTCCTTTCACAGCTGCAACTTTGGACCACCCCGCTGTGGCTTTTGCTGATGGTGGCCCCGTTCGGCTATCTGGTGGTCAGTCATCCCGAATCCATTGGCGAGTTCTTTTCTTATGCCGGTACGGATGGTCACGGCGGGATGTCTCTCGGCTCGGCCCTGATGGCCGCAGGTGTGTGCCTGTCCTTGATCGCCCAGATCGCCGAGCAGATCGATTACTTGCGCTTCATGCCCGCGCGCACGCCGGAGAACTCGCGCAGGTGGTGGACGTGGACACTGCTGGGCGGGCCGGGTTGGGTGGTCTTCGGTGCCCTCAAGCAGATCATGGGGTTGTTTCTGGCTGTCTATCTGATCTCCCATATCGCCGGTGCGACGGCGATCGCAAATCTGCCGGTGTACCAATTCATGCAGATTTACCGCAACTTCATGCCGGGTTGGCTGGCCCTGGCACTGGCCGTGATCTTGGTGGTGCTCAGTCAAATCAAGATCAACGTGACGAACGCATACTCGGGCTCCTTGGCCTGGACCAATTCGTTTACCCGGATCACCAAGCATTACCCAGGTCGTGTCGTATTCCTCGGAGTGAACCTGGCAATCGCGTTGATCCTCATGGAAGCTAACATGTTTGACTTCCTCAACACGATCCTCGGGTTCTATGCCAACTGCGGCATGGCATGGGTGGTGACGGTGGCCTCCGACATTGTCTTCAACAAGTACCTATTCGGACTCTCACCCAAGACGCCAGAATTTCGCCGCGGCATGTTGTACGCCATTAACCCGGTCGGCTTTGGGTCAATGCTGTTGGCCGCAGGGCTCTCAATCATCGCGTTCTTCGGCGGCCTAGGCGCCACCGTGCGGCCCTATTCACCGTTGGTTGCGATTGTTGTCGCAACGGTGCTGCCACCGATCTTGGCGATCGCCACCAGAGGCAGGTATTACCTGCGGCGCCGGCACGACGGTATCGACCTGCCGATGTACGACGAACTGGGCAACCCCTCGGCTGAGCAGCTGGCTTGTCATGTTTGCGGTCACGATTTCGAACGGCCCGACATGCTGGCCTGCGAGGCCCACCGCGCGCACGTGTGCTCACTGTGCTTGTCCACCGACAAACGGGCCGAGCATGTGCTGGCGGAACTCGCACAGGAATCGATAACGCGCTGACCCCGAATTAGTTGTAAATCGTACTGTTGTTATACGCTATTATCTTAGTAGGATACTAATCGGAATGCGGATAGCCGCATGCGCCCGTTGCTCCAGACGACGGTGATGTCGCAGCAAGCTGCCTTTACCGTTGTTCAGGAGGGTCAATGACTATCGACGTTCGCCCCGTCCGGGGCGACGCCAGTGATACCATGCCCGTCCGGCAGTCGCGAACGTGATGGATTTCGGAACCCTGCCACCAGAGATCAACTCCAGTCGGATGTACGCCGGGCCAGGCTCGGGGCCGCTGACGGCCGCCGCGAGAGCCTGGGATGCGCTGGCAACAGAACTCGGCGGGGCGGCAAGTGGCTACAGCTCAATCATCACCGAACTGACCGGCCTGCGCTGGTTAGGCCCCGCCTCGGCCACCATGCTCGCCGCAGTCACACCATACGTCGCCTGGTTGAGCGAGACGGCCGCGCGAGCCGAGCAGGCGGGCATGCAAGCCCGTGCAGCTGCCGCGGCGTACGAGACCACATTTGCAATGACTGTGCCCCCGCCGGTGATCGCGGCCAATCGAATCTTGTTGGCGGCTCTAATCGCAACCAACTTCTTCGGACAGAACACCCCGTTGATCGCAGCAACAGAAGCCGAATACGTCGAGTTTTGGGCCCAAGACGCCACCGCGATGAACGCCTACGCCAGCTCATCGGCGACCGCTTCAGCGCTGACCCCTTTTGTGCCGCCACCAAATACCACCGATCCGGCCGGACCGGCCAACCAGGCCACATCGGTCGCTAAAGCTGCAGCCCAACAAGGGCTCTCACTCCTGAAAAAGCCCTCGTTCCCCATCCTGCCCACCGCGGACTGGAACGCGTTAGTCAATACCTGGGGACTGACCTACTTTCTGGCGGGGATCTTTCAGTTGGGCACTCTCTTCGCCCAACAACTCATCCCCGAATCCGTCGCCGCCACAACCCAGGCCGCGGGCGCAATCCCGCTCGCCCCGCCGTTTGTGCCCGGCGTCACCCGACCGGTGTCAGCCGCGTTGGGTCAAGCGGACAAAGTCGGTCTGGTATCGGTGCCACCAATATGGGCCACACCGCCGGATGCGGTTAACACCACAGCAACCGAGATTTCGCGCACCGTCGGCTCAACTGATCACGCCGCTGCGCCCGGCAGCAGAGCCCTGCTCCCGAATGCGCCGATGGAAAACGAAAGGCGGACCGCATTCGCTCGACGCCGATACGGAATACGCCCAACAGTGATGCTACGTCCACCGGCCGCTGGATAAACAACGTCGTTGATTTATAGAGATATTGAGGAGAGATAGCGATGGATTTTGGAGCGCTACCGCCGGAGATCAACTCCATGCGCATGTATTGCGGACCCGGATCGACACCAATGCTGGCCGCTGCGTCGGCCTGGAGCGGATTGGCGGCCGAATTAAGTGCTGCCGCTGCCGAATACGAGAGAGTGATCACCGCGTTGTACAGCGAGGGATGGATAGGCCCCTCGGCGGTGACGATGGCCAGCGCTGTCGCGCCATACGTGGCGTGGATGCGCGCCACCGCCGCCCAGGCCGAGCAGGCTGCCAGCAAGGCGCGCATTGCCGCTGCGGGGTACGAGACCGCGTTCACCGCGATGGTGCCACCCCCGCAGATCGCGGCAAATCGTGCCCAACTCTCAGCCCTGATATCAACCAACGTTGTCGGGCAGAACACCGCCGCGATCGCTGCCACCGAAGCCCACTACGGCCAGATGTGGGCACAAGACGCTGCTGCCATGTACTCCTACGCTGGCACATCGGCAACCGCCTCGGCTGTCACCCCCTTCGTGTCGCCGCCACAGACCGCCAGTCCCACCGCGGCGGGCGCCCAGGCTGGGGCGGTGACCCATGCCGCCGCTACCACTGCCGGGGCCACGCAGAGCACGCTGTCACGCCTGGTTTCGGAACTCCCCACCGTGCTGCAAGACCTCACCACGCCGCTGGCCTCCGCCGCGTCAGCAACCTCGGGTCCCATCGAGCGGTTCTTGGAGTGGTATGCACCGTTCGCGAACTTCTTCTACGACACGCTCGGGCTGCCTTTCTTCGGCGCCGGCATTGCCAGCTTCTTTACCTCCACGGCAAAGACCGCGGGACTGATCGGCCCCGCGGCCGCAGCGCCGGAGGCTGCCGCCGCCGCGGCCGGGGCAGCCGGAGTGGTCAGTGGCGGACCGGTGTCCGGGGGCCTGGCCCAGGCCAACACGATCGGCAAGCTATCGGTTCCGCCCAGCTGGGCCGGATCGAGCCCGGTAGCGAGCCCAAGCAGCACGTCGATGTTCGTCAGCGATGTGATTGAGCCTGCAGATGTCGGGTCATCCGGAAACGTGGTAGGCGGCATGCCGATGGCCGGTTCGAGCCGAGGCTCGACGGGTGCGGGTCCCAAATATGGGTTCCGTCCCACCATCGTGACCCGTCCCCCGTCGGCGGGCTAACCCGAGCGCAGGTCCCGGGTGATCAACACGCGCGACGCGAGCTGGTCCTCGGGCGGATAATCCACCCGGATCAACGTCAGTCCGTGCGCCGGCGCGGCCGCAAAGTCGCTGGAACGGCTTGTCGCGGTGAGCAATTCGCTGCACCACTGGGCAGTGCGCCGGTGCTCGCCGACGGCTAGCAGGGCCCCGACCAGTGAGCGCACCATCGACCAGCAGAACGCATCCGCGGTGACATGCGCGGAAATCAGGTGACCTTCACGCGACCAGTCCAGCCGTTGCAGGTCGCGAATGGTGGTTGCGCCTTCGCGATGACGGCAGAACGCGGCAAAGTCGTGCAATCCCAACAGTTCTCGTGACGCAGCAGCCATCGCCGCCACGTCCAGATCCCGCGGCCAGGCGGTGACATATCGCGCGTGCTGCGGCTCCACACCGTAGGGCGCCGTCGACAACCGATAAGCATAGTGGCGACGCAGCGCCGAAAATCTGGCATCGAACTCTTTTGGCGCACGGGCGATATCGAGCACTCGGACGTCGTGGGGTAGGAAGCGGCCCAGCCGCCGTACCAGCGGCCGAAACTCCGGGTCGCCGGGACGTGCCGAACGCGAATAGAGGTTGGGCAACGCGTCGACAGGCACGTCAGCATGGGCCACTTGGCCGGTGGCGTGCACTCCCGCATCGGTTCGCCCGGCCGCGCGCAGCCGCACCGGTGCTTGGATTACTGTCGTCAGTGCCGCGTCGAGCACGCCGGCGACCGTACGTTGCCCCTGCTGGGTTGCCCACCCGGCGAAATCGGTTCCGTCGTAAGCGATGTCCAGCCGCAGACGGACGTCCCCACTAATTCTCGGCGGCCTCTTCGGGGGCCTCGGCGGCGGGCTCGGCCTCGGCGGCGGGAGCCTCGGCGGGGGCCTCGGCGGCGGGCTCGGCCTCGGCTTCCTCAGCTGTCGGACCAACTGCCGCATCCGGGTCGACCGCTGCTTGCGGTGCCGCCGCCGCAGCCACCGGCGCCGCCTTGGCGGCAGCCTTGGAAGTTTTGACCCGACGAGCCCGGTCCGCCTCGGAGGTCACCGTCTTCTCCCGCACCAGCTCGATCACGGCCATGGGCGCATTGTCGCCCTTGCGCGCCTCGACTTTGATGATGCGGGTGTAGCCGCCATCCCGGTCGGCGAAGAACGGCCCGATCTCGGCGAACAGGGTGTGCACCACATCCTTGTCGCGGATTTTCTTGAGCACCTCCCGCCGATTGTGCAGTGCGCCCTTCTTGGCGTGGGTGATCAGCTTCTCCGCGTACGGCCGCAACGCCCGAGCCTTGGGCTCGGTGGTCTTGATCCGACCGTGCTCGAACAGGGACGTGGCCAGGTTGGCCAGGATCGCTTGCTGGTGCGAAGACGACCCGCCGAGGCGTGGCCCCTTGGTGGGCTTGGGCATTGCTAATGCTCCTGTCTAGATACTCGACGGCGCTGAGTCCGATTAGAGCTGTTCGGTTTCGGCGTAGTCCTGGTCGTCGTAGGCACTTTCGGTGGTCCAGGTGCCGGTGGCGACGTCGTAGCCCGCCACTTCTGACGGGTCGAAGGTCGGCGGGCTGTCCTTCAGCGACAAGCCCAGCTGGTGCAGCTTCACCTTGACTTCGTCGATGGACTTCTGACCGAAGTTGCGGATGTCGAGCAGGTCGGACTCGGTACGAGAAACCAGTTCACCCACGGTGTGCACGCCCTCGCGTTTGAGGCAGTTGTAAGAGCGGACAGTCAGGTCGAGGTCATCTATCGGCAGCGCGAACGACGCAATGTGGTCGGCCTCGGCCGGCGATGGCCCGATTTCGATGCCTTCCGCCTCGATGTTGAGTTCGCGCGCCAGGCCGAATAATTCGACCAACGTCTTGCCGGCCGACGCCAGCGCGTCGCGCGGGGTAATCGAACTCTTGGTCTCCACGTCGAGGATCAGCTTGTCGAAGTCGGTGCGCTGCTCTACCCGGGTGGCGTCCACCTTGTAGGTGACCTTGAGCACCGGCGAGTAAATGGAATCAACTGGAATACGGCCTATTTCGGCGCCCGAAGCCCGGTTCTGCACCGCCGGGACGTAACCGCGGCCACGTTCGACGACGAGCTCGACTTCCAGCTTTCCCTTGTCGTTCAGGGTCGCGATGTGCATACCGGGGTTGTGCACGGTGACTCCCGCCGGGGGCACGATGTCACCCGCGGTGACCGCACCGGGGCCCTGCTTGCGCAGGTACATCGTGACCGGCTCGTCCTCCTCGGAGGACACCACCAAGCTCTTGAGGTTCAAGATGATGTCGGTGACGTCTTCTTTGACTCCGGGCACGGTGGTGAACTCGTGCAGCACGCCGTCGATGCGGATGCTGGTAACGGCGGCACCCGGAATCGAGGACAACAGCGTGCGCCGCAGCGAATTGCCCAGGGTGTAGCCGAATCCTGGCTCCAGCGGTTCGATGACGAACTGGGACCGGTTGTCGGTGAGAACTTCCTCAGACAGGGTGGGTCGCTGAGAGATCAGCATGGTGTTTGTTCTTCTCCTTCTCGGCACCCGCTATTTGATGCCATCCGGGTTTTCCTGGGGGGTCCTCGGGGGGCTCGCCCCCCGAGGGTGGGTTTTCTGGGGGGTCCTCGGGGGGCTCGCCCCCCGAGGGTGGGTTTACTTCGAGTAGAACTCGACGATCAGCTGCTCGGTGAGCGGAACGTCGATTTGTGCCCGTTCGGGCAGCTGGTGGATCAGGATGCGTTGCCGCTCCCCTACTACCTGAAGCCAGCTCGGGGTCGGACGGTCACCCGCGGTCTCCCGCGCGATCTGGAACGGCACCGTGTTCAACGAGTTGTCGCGCACGTCGATGATGTCGTACTGCGCCACTCGGTAACTGGGCACGTTGACGTGCACGCCGTTGACGCTGAAGTGCCCGTGGCTGACCAGCTGGCGGGCCATCCGGCGAGTGCGGGCCAGCCCGGCGCGGTAGACCACGTTGTCGAGCCGGCTCTCCAAGATCCTGAGCAGCTCCTCACCCGTCTTGCCGGGTTGGCGCACGGCCTCTTCGTAGTAGCGACGGAACTGCTTTTCCATTACGCCGTAGGTGAAGCGGGCCTTCTGCTTCTCCTGCAGCTGCAGCAGGTATTCGCTTTCCTTGATCCGGGCCCGGCCGTGCTGGCCGGGCGGGTAGGGACGCTTTTCGAAGGCCTGATCGCCACCGACGAGGTCGGTGCGCAGCCGGCGTGACTTGCGAGTGACGGGTCCGGTGTAACGAGCCATGGGGTTCTCCTGAACGCTTCTAAACTCTGCGTCGCTTGGGCGGACGGACGCCGTTGTGCGGCTGGGGGGTGACATCGGAAATCGCGCCGACCTCAAGGCCGGCGGCCTGCAGCGACCGGATCGCGGTCTCGCGGCCCGAGCCCGGGCCCTTCACGAACACGTCGACCTTGCGCACTCCGTGCTCCTGAGCCTTGCGTGCGGCATTCTCCGCGGCCAGCTGAGCGGCGAAGGGGGTCGACTTGCGGGAACCCTTGAAGCCGACGTGACCCGACGACGCCCAGGCAATGACGTTGCCCTGCGGGTCGGTGATGGTCACGATCGTGTTGTTGAACGTGCTCTTGATGTGGGCGGCGCCGTGCGGGATGTTTTTCTTCTCCCGCCTGCGCACCTTCGGGGACTTCTGTCCCTTTTTGGCTGCCCCAGTTGCCTTTTTCGGTGGCATTCGGTTACCTGGCCTTCTTCTTGCCTGCGATGGTGCGCTTGGGGCCTTTGCGGGTCCGCGCGTTGGTCTTCGTCCGTTGGCCACGCACCGGCAGGCCGCGGCGGTGCCGCAAACCCTGGTAGCAGCCGATCTCGATCTTGCGACGGATGTCGGCCTGTACCTCCCGGCGCAGGTCACCCTCGACCTTCAGGTTGGCCTCGATGTAATCCCGCAGATGGGTGAGCTGGTCGTCGGTGAGATCCTTGGTGCGTACGTCCCGGTCGATGCCGGTGGCTGCCAGGATTTCGTTCGAGCGGGTGCGGCCGATGCCGTAGATGTAGGTCAGGGCGACCTCCATCCGCTTGTCACGCGGCAGATCGACGCCGACTAATCGAGCCATAGGTGGCGTTTCCTCTTTTTTCCAGCGGAGGTGTTATCCCAGCCCGTTCCCGTCGATTTGCGGGGCCCGGCCTCCGTCCGGGCGTGGATGAGCTGGCCCATCTCAATTGATGCCAACCGCTCACTGGTACTGGAAGGTCTACATTTAGTTGTGTTGCGCGGAAGCTGCTAGCCTTGCCGCTGCTTATGGCGCGGATCGGAGCAGATCACCATAACCCGCCCGTGCCGACGGATCACCCTGCACTTGTCACAGATCGGCTTGACGCTCGGGTTCACCTTCACGGCGGTCTCGGTCCTGTTCTCTGGGGTTGTTGCGCTACTTATACCGGTACACGATGCGGCCCCGGGACAAGTCGTAGGGAGATAGCTCCACCACCACCCGGTCCTCGGGCAAGATGCGGATGTAGTGCTGCCGCATCTTGCCGCTGATGTGAGCGAGCACCTTGTGACCGTTCTCCAGCTCAATGCGGAACATGGCATTGGGCAGGGGCTCGACCACGCGGCCCTCGACCTCTATGGCACCGTCCTTCTTGGCCATTACTTTCTGGCGATCCTCACTTCTTGTCAGTGCACCGGGTTCGGCGCAGCACGTACCACGACTACTCAACGTGAGCCGGTGGTGGATATTCCAAGACTGGGCACGCCAGGAGCCGGCACGACGCGCCGCACCGTTGGTCCACATTACCCGTACTTCTGTACTCGGCGCAAAACGCCACCGGACTAACTCACGGCGGCCTGCTGGCCGACGGACCATCACCGATACTACCGATGCTGAAGCCACTAGTGAGCAACGCCGGCGCCGGTGACGCGGGTGCGCTGAGCTGGTAACGGGTATAGGAGCTAAATGAGCGAGGCGGTGTCACTCAAACCGGACGTGGGCCGGTTCGGTGTCTGGCTGGGCACCCGTTCCATTGAGCCGGAGCTGGCCGGGCATATCGAATCGCTGGGCTATGGCGCAGCCTGGATCGGCGCCTCGCCCGACGCCGATCTAGCCTGGGTCGAGCCGGCGCTCGACCACACCACGTCATTACAGCTGGCCACCGGCATCGTCAACATCTGGACGGCGCCGGCCAGCGACGTGGCGGCGTCCTACCGGCGCATCGAAAACACGCACCCGGGACGGTTCCTGCTCGGCATCGGGGTGGGTCACCCCGAGCACACCGAGCAGTATCAGCAACCCTATGGCGCACTGGTCGGCTACCTCGATGAGCTCGACGAGGCGATGGTGCCCGACAGCCGCCGCCTGCTCGCAGCCCTGGGCCCCACCATGCTTCGCCTGGCAGCCGAACGCAGCGCGGGCGCCCACCCGTATCTCACCACGCCAGAACACACCGGCAACGCTCGCCAATTAGTCGGCAACACTGTGTTCTTGGCCCCGGAACACACAATCGTGCTCACCACCGACATCGCCGAGGCCCGTGCGGTCGGCCGCAAGTTCATCGGCTTTTACCTAGGGCTGCGCAACTACGTCAACAGCTGGCTGCAGCTGGGCTTCAGCGACCAGGACGTCCGCAAGCCCGGTAGCGACAGGCTGATCGACGCCCTGGTGGCGTATGGCACTCCCGACGCCATCGCGCGACGCCTCAACGAGCATCTCCAGGCCGGCGCCGACCACGTGACGGTTCAGATACTGCCCCGCTCGCGGGAAGACGAGCTGGAGCCCGCGCTGATCGAACTCGCCGGAGCACTGGAGCTCACCCGTTAGGGTTTGACCATGCGAATGCTAGTCACCGGTGGAGCCGGCTTCATCGGCGCGAACTTCGTGCACAGCACCGTGCGCGAGCGTCCCGACGATCACGTAACAGTCCTTGACGCCTTCACCTACGCGGGTCGGCGGGACTCGCTGGCCGATGTCGCCGACGACATCACCTTGGTCGAAGGCGATATCACCGACGCCGCGTTGGTTTCGCGGCTGGTGGCCGATTCTGATGCAGTCGTGCATTTTGCCGCCGAGTCCCACGTCGACAACGCGCTGGACGACCCGGAACCGTTTGTGCACACCAATCTTGTCGGCACCTTCACCATCCTGGAAGCAGTCCGACGCTACGGGGTACGGCTACACCACATCTCCACCGACGAGGTCTACGGCGACTTAGCGCTCGCAGATCCACAGCGATTCACCGAGTCCACGCCGTACAACCCGTCGAGTCCATACTCGGCGACCAAGGCGGGCGCCGACCTGCTGGTGCGGGCCTGGGTGCGCTCCTACGGTGTCCGCGCGACGATCTCCAACTGCTCCAACAACTACGGTCCGTACCAGCACATCGAGAAGTTCATCCCGCGCCAGATCACCAATGTGCTCACCGGGCGGCGGCCCAAGCTATACGGCAGCGGCGCCAACGTCCGCGACTGGATTCACGTAGACGACCACAACAGCGCGGTGTGGCGCATCATGGAAAAGGGGCAGATCGGCCGCACGTATCTCATCAGCGCCGAGGGCGAGCGCGACAACTTGACCGTGCTGCGCACCCTGTTACGCATGATGGGCCGTGACCCCGACGATTTCGACCACGTCACGGACCGGGTCGGCCATGACCTACGCTACGCCATCGACCCGTCGTTGCTGTGCAACGAATTGTGTTGGGCACCAAAGCACACCGACTTCGAAGAAGGCCTGCAGGTGACCATCGACTGGTACCGCGCGAACGAGTCGTGGTGGCGGCCGCTCAAGGACGCCGCGGAGGCGCGCTACGAAGAACGCGGTCAGTGACATGAAGGTACGCGAACTCGGCATCCCGGGCGCGTGGGAGATCACCCCCACCATCCACGGCGATTCGCGTGGGCTGTTCTTCGAGTGGCTGACCGAGCGTAAGTTCAGCTCATTTGCCGGCCACCGGTTGGAGGTTCGGCAGGCCAACTGCTCCGTGTCGTCGGCGGGTGTGCTCAGGGGCCTGCATTTCGCCCAGCTGCCCCCGAGTCAGGCCAAGTATGTGACCTGCGTGTCCGGCTCGGTATTCGATGTCGTCGTCGATATTCGGTTGGGCTCACCGACATTCGGCCAATGGGATTCAGTGCTGCTCGACGACCGAGATCACCGGTCCATTTACATCGCGGAAGGCCTCGCGCACGGTTTCCTTGCGCTGCAAGATAATTCGACCGTGATGTATCTATGCTCGGCTGAGTACAACCCGCAACGCGAGCACACCATCTGCGCGACCGATCCGTCGCTGGCGATCGACTGGCCATTGGTCCATGGCGTCCCCGCCAGCTTGTCCGACCGCGACGCCGCGGCGCCCAGCTTGGCCGCCGTCCGCGCCTCCGGCGTCCTGCCGACGTGGGAGGCGACCCAGCAGTTCATTGGCCACTTGAGCGCCGAATAAACGAAGTTCTGTACTGCGGCAGCGCGGCGATTCATACTGCTTGACGGAATCCGCCGATATCGCGGGTGTAGACCTACCAGAAGGAGACATCGGTGAAGCGTGAGTTGCTGATCGCAGTGGGGGCGGCGATCATCGTCGCCGGCACGGCGGGGTGCTCAAGTGACGAGAAATCGCCCGGGACCTCTTCCAGCTCAGCGACGTCGTCGGGCACCGCCGCGAGTTCAGCGTCCGCGCCCACGTCGAGCACCACCGCGGCCGCATCCGGAGAAACCCGGGTCACCATCGGCGGCCAGCCCCAAAACGTCAGTGGCCCGGTGGTGTGCTCGACGAACGCCGGCAGGTTTTCCATCGCCATCGGCGACATGGTCACGGGTGTCATCGTCGGCCTGGAGCCCGACGGGTCGGTGGTCCACAGCGCCGGCCTGGGCACCGTCGACGGTGTGGTCATGAGCTTCACCGAGGGCGTGCCGGACGAGAATGCCAGCGCCACCAAGACCGGCAACTATTACCAAATCAGCGGCATCGCCAGCGGTGTCGACACTGCCGGCAAGCAGGTCCATAAGCCGTTCGAGGTTGACGTCACCTGCCCGTAAATCCCAACCTTGCCGGGATAGGTCGAACCGATCTTCGGCTGACGCCGTGGTATCGACATGGGTCGCGGTCATCACGTACCGGGCGGTCCGGGTGCGGAGCGAACCGTGGTCGGCGAACTCAACAATGACGCGCTGGCTATCGAACTGCGCGAGGTGGTGCGCGACTACCGGGTCGGCGCTCACACCGTACGCGCCCTCGACGCGATCAGCCTGCGGCTGTACGGCGGGCAATTCGCGTCGATCGTCGGGCCGTCGGGAGCGGGCAAGAGCACGTTGCTGCATCTGCTCGGCGCGTTGGACTTGCCTGATTCGGGGTCGATCACCTTCGACGGCACCGAGATCGGCTGCCTCGGCGACGCGCAGCAGTCCGAGTTCCGCCGTCGCTGCGTGGGCTTTGTCTTTCAGTTCTTCAACCTGTTGCCAACGCTGTCGGCGTGGGAGAACGTGGCGGTGCCTGCGTTGCTCGACGGCCTCCGACTGGGAAAGGCCAAACCGCAAGCGGTTCGACTGCTGGACCGGGTAGGGCTCGGCAACCGGACCGAGCACCGGCCCGCGGAATTGTCGGGAGGTCAGCTGCAGCGGGTCGCGGTGGCCCGCGCGTTGTTCATGGACCCGCCGCTGATACTCGCCGATGAACCCACCGGAAACCTCGATTCAGCAATGGGCGCAACGATTTTAGATCTGCTGGCAGATCTGGCGCACGAGCCGGGTCAGGGTCGGTTGGTAGTGATGGTGACCCACAATTCAGCGGCTGCCGCGGCGACTGATCGAGTGATCACCTTGCGGGACGGACGGCTCAGCTCCGACCTCACGGCGGCTCGGTGATACGGCGGGGTTCGGCACTGCCGGCCGCCGTAAGCCGGCTACGACTGCTCAACTTGCGTGAACTGGCTGCGCATCAGCGGCGCACCATCGCCTCGCTCACTGTAATGGCGGTGGCCGCAATGTATCTGGTTGCGGTCTTCGGGATCTTCGGTTCGATCACCGGATCGGTCAACCGGCTCGCCGACGGCGTCGCCGGCATCGCCGCGCTGGAGGTGTCGGGCATTACCGACGCTGGTTTCCCGGACACCATCACGGCTGATGTCGCGGCCGTTCCCGGAGTCCGGACGGCGGCGCCGATGATCCGGATGTCTGCGCCCACCGCATCCGGGCCGGTGTTGCTGTTCGGTGCGGACGCGAGCAGCGCCGAGTTGCGCGGGGCCTTGGAAGATGCCGGGACACCACCGCCGGAGACGATGCCTCTGGCTTTCAACGGTGTTCAGGTCGGACCGGGTCTCGGTCACCCCATCGGCGATACCTTCCAGCTGGGCTCGGGATCGGTCACGGTCACCGACGTCCTCGCGGGCCGGCGGCTATCCGAGCTCAACGGCGGTCATTTTGTGCTGGCTCCGCTTGCCGTGGCGCAGAGCCTCACCGACCGACGGGGCCAGCTCGACTCGATACTGATCACCACCACCGCGGGCGCCGATCTCACCGCGGTACGGGCGGCGGTCACCAGCGCGGTGCACAACCGGGCCCTCGTCGCGGACCCCAGCATGCGGGCGACTCGCGCCGGTGACGGTGTCAAGCTAATGAACTACATGGCCCTGCTCGGGGCCGGTGTTGCGTTGGTGGTCGGCGCGTTTCTGATCTACACCACGATGACCATGGCGATCACCCAGCGCCGGCCGGTCATCTCGATGCTGCGCGCCATCGGCGGCCGCCGCGTCACCATCGTGGGTGACCTGCTCGCGGAAGGCGCCCTGCTGGGCCTGATCGGCGGCGCGGTCGGTTCGGGCATCGGAATAATTATGGGCCGCATCGCGATTGGGCGGTTGCCGCCGGCAATCGCTCAAGGGCTGGAGGCACGCGTCCAGTACTGGCTGCCCAGCTACGCGATACCGGCCGCCGTGGCGGCAGCGGTTGTTACCAGCATGGCGGCGGCGGCGATGGCCGCGCGGCAGGTGTATAGGGTGGCGCCGATCGAGGCGTTAGCTCCGGTGGGGGCCTCCGCGGCCGATGCCATACCGCGGTGGCTGCGGCTCGCCGCCGGAGTGGGCGCCATAGCCGTATTCGCGGTGTCAGTCATCCTTGTCGTGAGCCACCGCGGCGCTTACGCGTTTGCCGCAACCCTGGCGCTGCTCGGGGCTGAAATGGCGCTGGGCTTCGCACTCACCACACCTATCGTCAAGGCGTCGGCCGCAGCCGCTCGGCTACTCGGATCGGCCGGGGCACTCGCGGCTGCCACGATCGAGCGGGCGCCGCGCCGGGTGTGGGCCACGGTGATGACCGTGATGATCGCGGTTGTCACCACCGTCGTAATCACCGGCGCCAACAACGACATGATTTCCTCGGCACGCGCCCTCTACGCGTCGCTGGCCGAGGTCGATGTCTGGGTCACCGCTGGCCCTGCGGACCGCTATCCCACCGACCCGCTACCTCAAGGCCTCGCCGAGAAGCTAGCCGCTAATCCGAGCGTCGCGCATGTCACCGAGGGCGCCTTCGCCTTCGGTGTGGTGGGCGGCACGCGGGTGCTGCTGGACGGTTTTTCGGCCGGAACCGCCGATCCCCTCTACCGCACGCTCGATGAGCGGGTACGCGCCGAGGTGCTCGCCGGGCAGGGCGTGGTGCTCACCCAAAATCTTGGCAAGACCCTGCGAGTCCGAGTTGGCGACCGCCTGCTGCTGCAGACGCCGCACGGGACGCGAGAGCCGGCAGTGCTGGCTCTGGTTCCGTACTTCTCCACCGTGATCGGCACCGTCGGGATGAGCCTGGATGACCTGCGGTCTTGGTTCGACCGCCCGGCAGCGACCACGCTGCAGGTCACCGCGGCCCCGAGCGCGGACCCATATCGCCTGCTGTCCGAGGTTGCCCGCGCGGTGCCGCCGCCCAACTACGTCTACGATGGCCGCGCGGCGTTGGCCGGCGCCGAGGCTCCGCTGCGGCAGAGCATGTTCATCGCCAACGCCGTCTGGATGCTCGTCGTTCTCGTGGCGGCGGTCGCGCTGCTCAACACGCTGACGGTGTCGGTGCTGGAGCGTCGCCGCGAAATCGGGGTGCTGCGGGCGATGGGATCCAGTCGTCGGTTCGTGGTCCAGATGGTTTCGGCCGAGGCGGCGGCTATCGGCATTGTCGGTGGTATGTCCGGACTGGCGTTCGGTCTGACCGATCAGTGGCTCTACAGCATCGTCAGCGCCGACATCATGAGCTTCGCGGTCGAATTCCATCCTGGCCCATCGGCTTTCGCGTTCGCTGCCGGCGCGCTGGGGCTTAGCCTGCTCGGCTCGGTGCCGCCGGCGCGCCGCGCGGCGCGGCTGCAAATCGTCGAGGCTGTCGCGGTCGAATAGTCAGAAGCCGAGCGGCAGCAGCGCCACAAACAGCGGAGCAAGCGGATCTGTGAAAGGCAGCGCGATCGAGCTGTTCAAGAATGGAAGCACTGGGCTTTGGAACGTGTTTATCGTCTGCCCGGGCGCCCCCAACCCGAGGGTGGGTTCAAACCCGGACGTCAAAGTATTCGTAAAGAACGGGCTTGAGATAATAAGCCCGACGAAATTGTCGTCGCCCGGGTCAGCAAGGGCCGTGCTGGTAAACAAGCCGAAATTGGTGGTTTGACTCATCAAGGTGGGGTCTGCGGGCACTGGGTTGATGACGGGCGGCAGGCCCAGCGCTGCGGCGAGCTGGCTGGCCAGGCTACGTAGCAATTGCTGCCACGGCACCAGTTGCGCCGCGGCCGCCGATGCCCCGGCATGATAGCCAACCATCGCGGACACATCCTGAGCCCACATTGCCTCGTACTGGGCCTCAGCGGCCGCAATCGCCGGCGCGTTCTGCCCGAAGAAGTTTGACAACACCAACTGCACCAAGCCTTTTCGGTTGGCCCCCACCACTAGCGGATGAATCGTCGCCGCCCGCGCGGCCTCGAATGCATCGGCCATCGCCTGCGCCTGTGTGGCCGCACCCGTCGCCCTGCCTGCCGCCGCGCCCAGCCAACCCGTGTAGCGGGCCGCCGTATCGGCCATCGCCACAGCCG
>NZ_VTZN01000112.1 GCF_008370645.1 Mycobacterium simiae | reverse complement strand
GGCCGGGTCTCACCGGCGGCACCGGCGGGGCCGGTGGGGAGGGCGGCCTGCTGTTGGGCACCGGCGGCGCCGGCGGCACCGGCGGCCAGGGCGGAGTCGGCGCCATCATCGGCGGGCTCGGCGGCAACGGCGGCAACGCCGGACTGTTAGGCATCGGAGGAGCCGGCGGGACGGGGGGTGTCGGCGCGCTTGGTCTCACCGGCGCTCACGGCGGAATCGGCGGAGTCGGCGGCACCGGCGGGTCCGGGGCGGCCTGCTGTGGGGCGCCGGCGGCACCGGCGGCACCGGCGGCAGCGGCGGCACTAGCGCTGACCCCACCGCCCCTAGCGGCACTGGCGGCAACGGCGGTGTCGGCGGCAACGGCGGACTATTCGGCGATGGCGGTGCGGGCGGCACCGGGGGCACCGGAGGTAAGGGCAGCACCGGCTCCGACGGCATCAACTCAAGCGATTCAGGTTCCGGTGGTGGCACCGGAGGAACCGGCGGTGTTGGCGGCAAGGGCGGGGCCGGCGGCGCCCACGCCGGCAACGGCGGCGCCGGGGGTGCTGGCGGCAAGGGCGGTACCGGCGGGACAGGCGGACGCGGCGTCGACGGCGCCGACGGCGAGCAACCCTTCGTTGCCGGCGGCAACGGCGGTTCTGGCGGGGCTGGCGGAGCCGGCGGGAACGGCGGCTCGGGCGGTGCCGGGGGCTCCGCAACCCACGGCGAGACTGGCGCTTACGGTAGCGGCGGTAACGGCGGAGACGGTGGTTCCGGCGGCGCTCCGGGGGACGGTGGCCGCGGCGGCGATGGCTTGGGCTTGGAGTCTGTTCCGGGCAAGGGCGGCGCCGGCGGCGATGCCGGAGCTAGCGGGTCCGGCGGTGCCGGCGGGGCCGGCTCTACTCCGGGTGCGGCCGGCCAGGCTACCAAAACCCCCCAGGCTGGCGGGCGCGGTGGCGACGGCGGCAATGCAGGCGCCGGCCCAATTCTTGCTGAAGGCGGGCCGGGTGGCGCAGGCGGCGCCGGCGGCAGCGGCGTCTACGGCGCCCCTGGAGGCGCCGGAGGTGACGGGGGTGCTGGCCAGACCGGCGATGGACGTTTCGGTACCAAGACCTCGGTGGGAGGCCCCGGCGGCGAGGGCGGCACAGGCGGCGCCGGTACGGTGCTCGGCGGAACAGGCGGGGCGGGAGGCACCGGCGGAACCGGCGGTACAGGCTTTTACTCCGTGGCGGGCGCTGTTGGCGGGCCTGGCGGATTTGGGGGTAGCGGCGGGACTGGAAATGTCGGCGGCGTCGGCGGCCAGGGCGGCGGTGGCGGTAAGGGCGGCTCTAGCTTCGGCGCAACGGGCGGTGACGGCGGCAGTGGCGGTGAAGGCGGTATCGGCGGTTCGGGCAGCGGCGGGCCAGGGACCAGTGGGCTATCTGGGAGCCCTGGCAGCGCCGGCAGTCCTAGCGGCGAAGGCGGAACCGGGGGCGCCGGGGGCGCCGGGGGCGCCGGCGGCAGCGGGGGCCCCGCGTAGCTGTTGCCGAGGGCGCGCCGCGCCGTACACCGCTTGAAGCGTTCGACGATAACGCCACCCGACTCCGCCCGGATTGGCATCACGAACTCGAAGTGTCAGCCGCTGCACCACACTGCGGCACTGGGGAAGTGCTACGAAGGCGAATCGTCCGCCGGCCATAAGACCCGACGCCTTGCTCCTCACAACGCCACTTCGGAGGGTGTCACCGGGTCACGTACATCGTGCGCGCTCAACTCGTCAAGGCCTCAGGCGTTTTCCGGTCCTCCGGACCGTAGTGGAAGATCAACATGCTCACCGCGATCACGGCAGCGGCCAGCCCGAACACCGGCGCCACAGTAATCTGCGACAGGAAGGCACCAAGAACCGCGCCGCCGCACAGTGCAGCAATGACACTCACGCGCAGCCTATTTCGGCCACCCGCGCCGCCAGCCAGCCGGCTCTCAGCGCCGATCGCAACGATGGTTGAGGTCAGCATGGTGGTGCTGAGCTCCTGGATGCCGAACTCCCGCGCGGTCGCGTTCTGCAGGCCGAAGGTCAACGCAAGCCCGCCGACCAGGAACAGCTTGGTGTTGTCGTGATAGTGCAACACCCCGCTGCCCGCCAGCAATGACAACGTCACCAGCACCGAGACCTCGGTGCCCAGTGCGGTGGTGATCCAACGGCGTGGGTCATGACCGAGTGTCCGGGTCAAGCGGCCTCCGATAACAGTCCCGACGACGAAGGCGACGACGGCCACTATGCCGGCGGTGAGATCGATGCCCGACTTCGACTTCGGGAGCAAACAGATGCCCAGGAAGATCACGTTGCCCGTCATGTTGGCGACGAAGACATGCCCAAGCATTAGCACGCTGATTGCGTCGGCTAAGCCGGTGGCGACGGTCAGCAACAACAATGCCCCGATCGTCAGCCGGTGATAGACGGGCGAGCTAACGGCCATGTGGTGCCCCTACCGGCTCGGCTAGAGGCGGGGCGTCAGGTCGAGCGACGTGATCGTCGTCATCCGGGTCACAAACCACCGAGCACGATCCCGCTTCATGATCAGCCGATACGACAGGTACTTCATCGCCGGGATGTTCTTGGTCAGCGGACTCGTGGTCGTGGTATTGGTGTAGACGATGGCCACGGCATTCGGCCCATCCAGCGATTCGACGGCAACGCCGGTGACTTCGGTGCTGTTGGTCACCTGGGCTTGCTTGTTCGGCGCAACGATGCTGTCGACGAACTTTCGGTACTGGGCCCCGAAATCCCCGCTGAGGTATGTCGCGGCGCGATCGGCAAGGCTATCCATATTCTCCGGGGTGTAGGTCCACAAGGTGGTGATCGCGTTCGCCGCTGTCCGCGCCACCTTGAGCTTGACGGCGACGGTGGCGCGATCGGCCAAGTACGGCTGCAGGGTGGAGCCGGCGAATGCGGCCGACCCGACGAAAAGCAACGCGGTAGTCAGCGCGGCAACTGCGGCCACACGCTTGCCGGTCAGTATCTTGCGGCGAACCTTGCGCTGGTTGGTTACCGCCGCCGCCTTGTCGGCGCCGTCCTCAGCGTCGGCTACGACGTCAGCGGAGTTGGTCTCACCGGCATCAGCTGAAGGCGCTGGGTCAGCCGTTGAGGCGACCTCAGTATCGACAACGTCGGCTGCGGTCGAGTCGGCGTCGGGTTGGGGTTGGGCGTCCGACGTCGTGTCCGTCAAATCATCTGCAGCAGGGTGCTGATCTTCCACTGGTTCCCTTCCTGCTTAGCCGTGGCAGCCCAGCGATTCGTGTTCTCGAAGACCTGTTTTCCATCGGGTGACTTGGAAGTGACCTCGGTGGCCACCAAGATATTGGCGCTGCCATCGTCGTTCCACCGTTCCAGTCCCGCGTCCAGCACGGTTCCCTTGGCCGGTTCGGCCTGGGCGACCTGAAGCAGGATCTCGTTGGCTTTGTCGTGGTACTGCTTAGCGAAGTCCCCGGTAGCTTGTGCCAAGATCCGCTCGACGTAGTCGTTGGCGTGATACGGGTCAACTGAGGTGAACTGGCCCATGAACCATTTCACGTAGTTGACTACCTCCTGGTCCTTCCGTGCGGCACTATCGCGGGATAGGTGCGAGACGAGCATCAAACTGGACACCGTGATCGCCGCCGCCATAATCAACGCGGCGCCCACAGCCGCAAGCGGCACAGCCCACGGTCGCTTCGGTGGTACTGGATGGTCGACCAGCAGCAGTCCCTCACCGGGGTGAAACTTGCGCCGGGGACTCATTTTCCATCCCCGGGCGGTTTCGGTTTGGTCAGCACAGTCAGATCGTCGACGCGCCAGCGGTTGTCCCGCCCCTTGGCGAAAGTCACCCGAACCGTAGCGCTGATGTACCGCAATTCCGGCGGCTCACCACGTCGACCCTGCATGAACAGCAGCATCGTCGCACGATCCGGCGTCGCGGACTGGACCGAACTCGCCGTCGGCCAGTACTCGTTGAGCACCGGGTGGCCTTTGGCCACCGTGTCCTGTTGGGCGGCCAGCTGTCCCCGATATCGGTCTGTGGTCACCGATTGCGCGCGAGCAAAATCCTCGCGCAACGTCTTTGGGTCATACGTCAGCATCTGTGCGACCAGCTTTGGCCCTTGCGTTGAAATCTCGGCGCGGGTTCGGTCTATCGCCTGGGCACGCATGTACACCACTGTGTAGCTGACAGCGGCGCCGCCCAGACACACTGCCGCGGCGGTGAGCAACGCCACCGCTGTCCACCGCCGGACCTTGGGCAGCCGGTCGCTGGACCCGACACACCGCACCTCGGTGTGTAGCAGCATGTCTGCGAACGTGCGGCGTCCGGGCTCCCAAAGCGGCCACAGCCATCCCACGAGCAGCGGCACGGTGTCCAGCAGGTGAGCAAGGTCTCTGACCAGCAACCGCCATGGGCCGATGGGTTTCCCGTCGCGCCGTGCCACCGCGATGCCGCAGAGCGCGCGCCCCAGACTCCAGCCGGTGACGGTCGGCACCAGCAACCGGTTGATCGATATCAGCAAGACGACCAAACTCAGCAGGCAAACCGACATCCACCACCACAGGCTGTCTGGCGGCACGGTGAAAGAAACCAACGCCAGCGTCGCCACCACGGCAAAACCCGGCAGCACGTCAACGGCGAACGCACCGGCGCGCAAATACCATGGCGCCAAAGGTTTTTCGGCTGATTCTTGGAACGTCTCCGGGGCCGGAATCTCGTCGACCACCAAAGTCACTTCGTCACCTGGTCAAGTCTGGCTATCTTGTACTGGCCCTCCGCAGGCGCCATCCGCACCCGCAACCGGTAGCCAGTTTCCTGGTTTTGCGCCTGATCGTTGGACATTTTCACGCGCAGCGCGACGAGCACGTCAACCGATCCGTCGGCGTTGTTGCGTTCGACGGCTGCCCGCATGTCGCTCAGCTGAACGTGCACGTTGGCGGCCTGATACGCCTGGACGAGCATGCTGCTGTAGAGCACCGCCTGGGAGCGGTATTGATCGGTGCCACAGTCGATGATCTTTTGTTCACTGGCGGCCATCGCACTTGTGTCGGGCGCCTGCGTGGCCGCGACACAATCTTTCGCCGCCTGAAGTGCTGCCGCGTCGTTGCGTGCCGTAGCCTGACTTTCCTGGTGCGAGCGCAGCGCCAGGTAGCCCCCGGCCCCGACTCCACCGGCAAGCAGCACCAGCGCCGCACTGACACCGACCAGCCATCGGCGACCCAGACGCGACGGGCGGCGCACGACTGCCAGACCGGCAGGCGTAGCCTCGACTGTCTCCTCGGGGCTTTCGCCGTCACCTGGCTCGACGCTGTCGGCTCCGGCCCCGGATTCTACCGAATCCGGTGCCGTCACCTCCGTGCTCGTCTGGTCGGCTCCGGCACCGGATTCTACCGAATCCGGTGCCGTCACCTCGCTGCTCGTCTGGTCGGCTCCGGCACCGGATTCTACCGAATCCGGTGCCGTCACCTCCGTGCTCAGTGCATCATCCGGTTCGATGGGGTTCAGCCGGCCGGCGCCAGCATCTCCTTCCATCCGTCGTCTCCTGTTTTGGTCGAGTTTTCGACGGAATACTTAACTCCGTCGGGCCCTACCAGTTCACCGCTCTGGGGACTGTAGACCGCGGTGGGCGGTCCGCCCGGAGTGTAGACACAGGGGTTGGGCTGTTGTCCGTTGCACTGCACGGTACCCGAACCGGGCCGCTGCAGCGGGTCGCTCACTGGCGGTGGCGACCCGCCCGGGGGCAGTCGGTCGGCCGGTGCCGGGTTCATGCCGTTATTCACCGACGGCGCCGGAATCACCAAGCCCGGCTTCACCGGCTGGTCACAGCGCGCCCCAGGCGCCGGGCAGGTCAGCAGCTGGTTGGGATCGCCATACCAGGGGTTGGTTCCCAGCGGAACGTACGGATTCGGGTCCCGGCACTCCCTCGGCGTCGCTGCTCGCTTCCCCGGGACGTCAACACATGGAATGTTGCGCGACCCACGCACACTGTTGGCCGGCGTGTCCATCGGAATCTTGCAGTAGGTGCCCTGCGGTAACGGCTGCAAAGTGGTGTCCGCGAAAGAACGCCACTGCTGCGCCGGAATAAAGCCGGTCAAACATGGCGGTGGCTGGTTGATCGCTAACGCCAGGTCAAGTGCTGCCATATTCGGGAAAGGCGCAGATACGGTCTCCGCGATCGAAGCCCCCTGCGGCAGGAACACCAGCACCTGCTCGACGCCCTTGTTGTACCGCTTGAGCAAGTCGAACACCACCTCGAGATTTGCCAACGTCTGGGGCAGCGAGTCACGCACGTCGGTAAAGACCTCGGTGACCTGGTCGGCAGTCGGCGCAGCTTGCGACAGAATGCTTTTCAGATTCTGGTCCCGTTGTGCGGTCTGCGCCGCCAACGTATTGAGGTTGCGCGCCCAACGCTCGATCGCGTCACCTGAGTTCACCTGGCTATCCAGGATCGGACCTGAGTGCTGGATGATGTCGTTGACGTCGGTGATCTGGTTGCGGAAATCTCCGACGATCGCCTGAGTGGCGTCGACCAGTCGTTGCAGGGCAGGACCCAGACCGCCGACTGCCTGTGCTGTCTCATCGAGCAGGACGGGGATCTTGTCGGCGGGCAACGCCTGCAGCCCCCGGTTGGCCGTGTCCAGTGCCGGCCCGATCTCACTGGGCACGGTGCCCTTCGTGATGGTCTGCCCCGATGAGAAGTACTTGCCAGGGTTGCCGGTCGAAACCAGGTCCAAGAACTGCTCACCGACAGCCGACACCGAATGTACGTTCGCTGACGCGTCGACCGGGATCTTGTAGCGGCTGTCGATACTCATCGTCGCCTCGACACCTGTGGCGGTCGGCTCAACATCGGTGACCTTCCCGATAGTGACGCCGCGGTAGGTCACGTTAGCCGTCGGATACAGGCCGCCCGATGCTGGCAGTTCTGCCTTGAGCTCATACCGACCGATACCGACCAGGGTGGGAACCTGAAGGTAATAGACACCCAGCACCAGGATCGATACCACGGTCAGGGTCCCGAACAGGATCAACTGGCGTTTGATGAAGGGCGTCAGCACTGTCGGTCACCCCTTTCTACCAGCGGCCCGCCGGGCGCGTCGTTGGGGTTGGGTGTGTAGCGCACGTCGGGAATCATCGTCTCCGGGTCGCGCCCGAACGACTGCTCGAGCGCACGCAGGGCTCCGGAGAAGCCGGTGCCGGTCAGCACGGCGTTGTCCATCGCGCTGAACGTCACATCAATTGTCGCCGACACGTTCTGATAGTCGCCGCGGAAAAGCTTCGGAACAGTGTCGATGTCGAACGGCTGGGTAAGGATCAGCTTCAGCGCACCGATCAGATACTGCGAGCCGCGGCCGAGTTCCTTCAATGGGCATTGCAGGGCTTGTAGATCGGTATAGAGAGGTCCGCGCGCCTCCGACAGGTATTGGTCGGTGACCTGGCTGAGCTGCCCCACCGCGTCGGCGGCGTTGATCAGCAAGTCGCGCGTGTCGGCGAAATGTTTGATCACCGGCGGAAGCTCGGTCAGCACTCGATCCAGGACGTCTGCTCGCCGCCCCACGTAAACCAGCAAACGGTTGGTGGAGTCGATAGCGCGGGTAATGTCATCGCGTTGCTGGTTGAGCTGGTCGGTGAAGGTGTCCAGCCGGGTGAGAAAGCCCCGAATCTGGTCGCCGCGCCCATGGAAAATGTTGTAGACCTCGTTCTGCAGCACTTCCAGGTTCGGGATGCCGCCACCGCGCAAAATCAGCGAAATGCTAGCCAACGTTTGCTCGGTATTGGGATAGGCAGACGAGTTCTTCAGCGGTATGGTGTCGCCGTTCTTGAGCAGTTCAGGCGACGGGTTCGGCGGGAAGGCCAGCTCCACATGCTGTGAACCCAGCAAGCTGGTCTGCCCAATCTTCGCAGTGGCATTCTTGGGCAGTTTGACGCCGTTTTCGATGCCCAGGGTCAGGGTTGCCACCCAGTTCTTCAATTTGATGTCGCGGATCGACCCGACAGCGACGTCGGCGACCATTACCTTGCTGTTGCCATTGATCGCCAAGGTGTCCGGTACCTGCACGTAGACGGTGTACGAGCCAGCCCCGCTGCCGGGAGCACCCGGAACAGCCACGTTGGCGATTCCCCGCCAACCGCACGAGCTGAGCACCAGCGCGACGAGCAACAAAACCAGTCCCTGCCCGGCCCGGTGGCGCAGCGCCCTCAACACTGTCTTCGTGTTCATCGACCCGCTCCTGCCTCAGCGGGCAGCGGTGCGCCTGCCGCCGCCGGGGCCGGTGTCGGCGCAACCGGGCCTGGAATCACTTCTGGACCGGGTGGTGGCGGCTGGATCGGCACCTGAGCTTGCAAGCCAATGGGCGGCAGCACCGGGTACTCGTCGTACGCGTTCGGCGGACCCGGCGGTGTTTGCAATGTTGATTGGACCGGCTCGATGTCGGGGCCGCCCATCAGCTCGGCCAGCGATTCCGGAGTCAGCAGACCAGCCGTAATCGGTCCCACCTGCTGTCCCTGCATGCCCGGTGCGACGATCCAGCCCGGCTGGGTGTTGCGATGGGACAACGGCGTGTCCGGCACCCAGATTCCCGGGACGGTGGTGTCCTTATAACCGTTAGGGGGTTGCAGGCGCGGCTCGGAGTAAGCGACGTGCTTGGGCAGTATCTCGGCGGTGTTGAAGAAGTTCACCCCAAATGGGAAGTAGTTGAACTTGATCGCGTCCAGCACCGGTGCCAGGTATTGCGCGCAAAGTTCGGCGGACTCCTGGTAACCCAACCGGCTACCGGCCTGAATCGAGCTGCAGATGAATTGCATCGGGTTGGCGAAGGACGTGATTTCCGGAACGGCTACCACCGAACCGTGGGCCGGGTGGTAGATCTGGTTCACGTTGGCCGCGGCGGTCGGCAAGACGTGCAAGGCGGTCTCCAAACCGTTCAGGGGCTCCGGTTGAAGTAGCGTGTTGGTGGCCTCGGCCAGGTTGTTGACGTCGTGGGTCAATACCTCACGGTTCTCGTTCAGGAACGGCCGGATCGTCGTCAACAGACTGTCGAACTGCTGCAACGCATCGGAGAGGGCACGGTCGGAGCTTGCCAGCCGACCGGTGAGGTCGGCCAGATTCTGGTTCAACGCCACGAACTGCTTGTCGTCCTGGTACAGCGCGTTGACGAAAAGCGCCAAGCTGCGCACCACCCCGAAGAAGTCGCCACGACCTTCGTTCAACGCGGTCAGGGCCCGCGACAGGCTATCGAGCGTGGTGTTGATTTGCTTGCCCTTACCGGACAGCCCGTATGCGAACGAATCGAGGACCTCACCGAAGGGGCCCTTTGGCTGCTGCGGACTGGGGCCCAGCTTGTCGATGATGTTGGTGATGCTGTTGCGCAGCTCGTCCCACTCCACCGGCACCTGGGTGCGGTCGATCGGGATCACGGCGTTGTCGGCCAGCACCGGGCCACCTTTGTATGGTGGCTCCAATTGGATGGTGCGCGACGCCACCAACGTCGGGTTGAGGATGATCGCCGAAGCGTTGGCCGGGACCTTGTATTTATTCTGGTAGTGGAAAACGACCTTCATCTTGTCCCCGACGGGCTCGATGCTGTCGATCTTGCCCACTTGCAGACCCATGATCTGCACCTTGTCGCCTGGGTATAGCGCGTTCGCGGCGGGGAAGTAGGCGGTCACGGTGTTGTTGGTCAGTTTCTGATACAGCTCGCGGCCGACGAACAACGCGACCAGGGCCAGCACCACCAGCAGCGTCGCGATGATCACCGTTGCCCGCGTCATCTTCGGTAGCCGCAGATTGCGGATGTCAAAGACGGTGCTCAATTCTGGCTACCTCCCGTCACACCGCTACCGCCGGTCCCGCCCGGGTTGATGTACGGGGCGGGTAACTGCGGTCCGGGCCCTGCCGGTGCCGCGGGACCCGGCGGCAGCCCCGGTGCGAACGTTGATGGCGGCGCCGTCGGGCCAGCCGGCCCCAGTGGTTCGGTGCGGGCACCAGGAGGTGCATCCGGCGGCATCGGCACCGGGGTACCGGGCACGTCCGGGGCCGGTTCGCCCGGCCGCCCGGCGATCGGGATTCCCGGCGTGGGCGGCAGGCCGTTCGGGTTCGGCGGCGATACCTCGAGGTTGTCGAGCGGTGCGGGGAAGTTGGGACCACCAAAGGGGCCTTGCAACACGCCCGCGCAGGGCAGCGGGTTGTCGGGCCGGGGCAGCGCATCGGCCGCTGGCGTGTAGGAGCACGGTGATCCGGGCGGTACCGCCGGCCCGGGATGGTCCGGGGTGCCTTCTAGCACACGCGGCCCTGGCGGCGGCGCACCGTTGGGGAATCGGCTGCCGTTGGGGTCGGGGAACTTGTATTCCGGCAACCCGGCGCTGCGCCAGAAATCCTCCGGTGACAGGCCGCGCTTCTTGAACGCGGCATCGATAAACGGCTGCAGAATCTGCCCCGGGACCAAGTTGTGAATGACCACTTTGAAGAACGGGCCCGACGCGATGGACTCGTTCAGCGACGGCAGGAACGCACCGACCATAAGCAACCCGTTCGCAAGATCATCTTTGCGTTGGACCAGGACGTCACTGACGATGCGCAACTGCTCCAGCACGTGATTGATGTTCGGGTTGTCGTTGATCAGTCCTTGCACCTGGGCCGAGAAGGCGGCGACGTTGGCCAGCAGCGCGTCGATGGCGCGTCCGCGTTCGTTGAACGCGGCCAACAGAGTTTTGGCGTTCACCAACAGCCGGTCCAGCTGCGCGCCGCGGTCACCTAGGATGCTGGCAACCTGGTTGGCCTGCGCCAGCAGGTGTTTGATCTCGACATCCCGCTTGCCGATCGTGTCGGAGAACTTTGCCACACCATCGAGCGCGGCACTGAGGTGCGGATAGGTCTGATCGACGGTCTGCGACAGCACATGCAGCGACTGCTTGACCGTGTCAATGTCCCATCCGGTGGCCGCCTTGGTGACGTCGAAGAACGCGTCGTAGATCTGGTAGGGAGTGGTGCTTTGACCCAGCGGCAACGTGCCGCCGGGGCGCAACGGCTGGTTGCCGCGCGCCTCGATCTCGAGGACTTTCTTGCCCAAGATGGTGTCGGTTCGAATCGCCAACCGGCTTTCGGTGCCGATGGTGTTGGTGCCGATGGAGAATTCGATTGAGATGTGGTCACCGTCGATCGACAGGCCCTCCACCTTGCCGACGTCCATACCGGCGATGCGCACCTTGTCGCCCTTGCCGATTCCGCCGGTGTCGGTGAACTGCCCGTAGTAGCTCGGTCTCGCCATCAACATCGGGACACTGGTGAAACTTTGGCCTACGCCGACGATGATGAGCGTCACCACGATGCCCATCAGCCCGATGCGTAACCGGTTAGGCGGTTCCAGTGTTCTCATTGCGGCGTGCACCTACCCGTCGGCTGGTTGAACAGCCGGACCGTGCGGACCGGCCCGCCAGCCTGCAGACCGTTGATCTTGAGACTGATGTCGCAGGAGTAGAAGTTGACGAAGTCTCCGTAGGAGCCGATAGCGCGCCCAATCGAATTCAGCGCGGTCGGCACCTTACGGAGGAAATCGTCGAGTTGCGCGCGCTGATCGACGAGCGGCTGCTGCACTGCGTCCAGGTAGTTGATGGTCTTGTGCAGCAGCGCGCGGTCCTCGGCCAACAGCTCGGCCACTGTTCCGGCGCCGTTGCTGATGTGTGCGATCCCGCTGGCCAGCTGATCTTTGTGGTCCTTGAGCCCAGTGATCAGGACCTCCAAGTTGTTGACGGTCTGATCGAAGTCCTGGCGATGGCGCACCGTGGTGTCCAAGACGGTGTTCAAGTTCTTGACCACCTCGCCAATCGCCTGGTCGCGCTCGGCGATTTGGGTGGTCAGCTGCGCGGTCTGGTCGAGGATGTCGTTGATGGTGCCGCCCTGACCCTGGAACACGGTGATCAGCGCGGAGGCGATGGTGTTAACTTTGTCCGGGTCCAGCGCCCGAAACACCGGCTTGAAGCCGCCGATTAGTGCGTCGAGGTCTAATGCCGGCGATGTTCGGGCCATCGGAATGAATCCACCGGGCGGCATGATCCGATCGAATCCTTCGCCCTCACCGCGCCTGAGCTCCAGGTAGCGATTGCCGATCAGGTCGAGATAGCGGATCTGCGCAGTCGTCGACTGGTAGAGCGGTATCGACCGGTCGACGTCGAATTCCACCCGAACCCGTTTGCCGCCGTCGATCAACGATACGGACTTGACTTTGCCGATTTCCACCCCGGAGGCCCGGACGAATTGACCGGCCCGCAGGCCGCTGATATTGCTGAACTCCGCGGCGTAGCCAGTGGTGCGGTCGAACCGGAGCTGACCGAACACGATGATGATCATCACGCTGAAGAGCAGCAGCACCAGTGAGAAGATGCCGAGTTTGAGCGCAGTACCGGTGATTTTCATGGATTGATCGTGTTGTCCCCTACTTGACGGCCCCAGACGTATTCGATCGCGTAGGGCGAACCGACCTCCAAGTGGTTATAGGGCGCGATGCTGTTCCCGCTGTCCATGACCAATTCCGGCGCCGGCCAGAAATCACGGGTAATTCGCTGCCAGCAGCCCGGCGCACCGCCAGGCCCACCGCGAGCGTTGACCCGCGGCAGATTGTCCGGATAGATGTAGGGATTCGGTGCCCCGCCAACAACTTGCGCACCCAGCAGGCCGACCTGGGAAAACAGCAGCGGCACTAGCGATGTCGGGTTCAACAGGAAGCCCAGCGCCGACAATATCTGGCTATGGCTGTTCAGGGAGTAGCCGTTGCCGCCGAGGAAGGAGGCGGCCTTGGGTTCGACGTCGTGGTAGTTACGCAGGGTGCAGAACAGCTCCGGGCTGTAGGTGTCGAGCAGCTGAGCGGAGGGCACCAGGTCGGCGGCGCCCCGCGCCAGATACGGGCCGCCCCGGCCGAATACATCCGCGCCGGTGTTGCCGAACCCGACCGCCGCCAGCAATGCGGCATCCAAGTCGCGTTGCTGGCGGTTGAGGGTGCGCGCGGTGGGCACCGAGTTGTCGAGGAAGTCGAACAAGTCCGGCGAGGCTTTGGCGTAGACGTCGCCAAGAGCCGCCAACCGCTGGATATCGCGGCGGGCTTGCGGCATTTGCGGGTTGATGTCGTCGAGGATCGCGTTGGCGTTGACCAGGGATTGTCCGAACCGATCGCCCAATCCGGTCAGCGCTTGCGCGGCCGCGCTCAGCGTCAGGTTCAGCTTGACCGGGTCCACCCGCTCGGCGATCGAGGTGATGGTCTCGAATACCGTGTTGATCTCCGTCGTCACCGCCGAGGCTGTGATGACGCTCTTGACCGTAAGCTTCTTCGACGACGGATTCTTCGGCGTGGTCAAAGAAACATACTTGCCGCCGAACACCGTGGTCGCCTTGATCTGGGCATCCACATTCTCCGGAATCAGCGGCAGGTACCTCGGGTAGACATTCAGGATGAATTTTGCGGCCGGCTTGCCGTCGCGCGAGATCTCCGAGATGCTGTCGACCCGACCGATCTCGACTCCGTTGTAGGTGACTTTCGAGCCCGGGTCCATGACCAACCCGGCCCGCTCCGAATACATCGTCAGCTTGGTCTTGGGCGTGAAATCGCCGCGAAACTGCAAGTACACCAACGCGAGTATCAGCAGGCCGACCAAGAAAAGCGCCAGACCGGCGATCTTGTACGGCGGATCGCTGACCTTGTTCATCTTCCCGGGCGTCGTCATAGCACTACACCGTCAATGCGAAGTTGGGGTTGACGCCGTAGAGCGCCAACGCGGCACACAGCACAACAACATTCACCGAGACCAGCGAGAAGCGCATCGAGCGTCCGACGGCTTCACCGACGCCGACAGGTCCACCGCCGGCGTTATACCCGTAATAGGAGTGGGTGACCATAACGATCGCCGCAATGATGATGGCCTCCAAGAATGACCAGAACACGTCGTCGGGGCGCAGGAACGTGCGGAAGTAGTGCTCGTAGGTGCCCGTCGACTGTCCGTACAACAACGTGGTGACGATCTGCGGAGAAAGGAACGACATGATCATCGCCAGCGAGTACAAAGGAATGATCACCACCAGCCCAGCCATGATCCGAGTGGACGCCAAGTAGGAGATCGACTTGATGCCCATCACTTCCAGGGCGTCGATTTCCTCGCTGATCCGCATTGCGCCCAGCTCCGCCGTGGCACCGGCGCCCACCGTTGCCGCCAGCGAGATGCCGGTGACGACCGGGCCGGCGATACGCACGTTGACCAGCGCCGAGAAGAAGCCGGTGAACGCCTCGACACCGATGTTGCCCAATGACGCAAAGCCCTGAATGGCAATCAGCGAGCTGCCGGACAGCGTCACGAAACCGACGATCGCCGCGGTGCCGCCCACCACTGCCATTGCCCCGGTTCCCATGCCGATTTGGGCGATGAGCCGCAGCATCTCTTTGCGGTAGTAGCGCAGCGCGTGCACTGTTTGCCCGAGGCTGGTCACGATGAACCAAGCCAGGCGTCCCGACTCGTCGAGGCCGCGGGTGACGCCGCCGGCGTAACGGTTGACATTGGAGACTGCCCGCGGGAAGCGGGCGCGTAGTACGGCGGCGGTCGACATGTCAGTGCCCCGTCCCGAAGCGCACACCGATGGTGGTCAAGATGACGTTGACCGCGTACAACGCCACCACACACAGCACTACCGTCTCGTTGACGGCGGTCCCCAACCCCTTGGAGCCGCCGCGCACGGTCAGCCCGCGGTAGCAGCCCACCAGGCCGGCGATCAGGCCGAACGTCGCCGCCTTGATCATGGCGATGGTCACCTCCGGCAAACCGGTGATGGTGGTCAGCGTGGCGAGGTAGGCGCCGCCGGAAATATTTTGCAGATATACCCCGAAGAGGTAGCCGCCGACCAGACCAACGGTGATCACCAACGCGTTGAGCAGGAGGGCGACCACGGTCGCGGCAATAACCCGTGGCACCACCAATCGGTGGATGGGGTCGATACCCAGAACCTCCATGGCGTCAATTTCTTCACGGATGGTCCGAGCACCCAGATCGGCGCAGATGGCGGTCGACCCGGCGCCGGCCACCACCAGCACGGTGGTCAGCGGACCAAGCTGGGTGACCGCGGCGAGCGCCGCGCCGGCGCCCGAGATATCGGCCGCGCCGAACTGAGCGAGCAAAACGTTGAGAGTGAAGATCAGCAGCACGGTCAGCGGGATCGAAACCATGATCGTCGGCAGCAGCGCAACCCTCATGACGAACCAGCACTGCAGGATGAGCTCGCGCCATTGGAAGGGCCGACGGAATAGCGCCTTGCCGGTCAACACGATCATCCGGAAGAATCCGCCAACCATAGTCAGCGGAGTCTCCAGCTGATCGCGCAAGTAGCCCACCAGATGCGGACGCGTCGAAGTGGTCATCGCAACCCCCTCATGACGGGACCGCGCGTGGCACGGCATCGCGGCCGAACGTGTCGCACGCATCCTCCTTGCGCCATCCCTAGGTGTGTGACCAGCGGCCCTTTACCCGCAGGCAGTAACGCGGACCACAGGAATGTACCTGATGGTCGTCGACGTGTGAACTGCATCCGCACAATTAACCCCTCGTGAACACCCAGCGAACATTTTTTGCCTGATCAGCTTTCCTCTCTTGTTCTTAATGACTTTGAAGCAGAACCGTTTTCGGAGCGGATGGCCGCTCCGTAGCGCAAACGCAGTTCGGTTTTCAGCACCTTGCCAGCGGGGTTGCGCGGCAGTGCGTCTACGATCTCCAGGGCCTTTGGGTGCTTGTACCGCGCCAGCCGCTCGTTTAGGTACTCAATTAGGTCTTCGATGCGAGGGGGGTTGTCCGTTACAGCGGCGACCGCGACCGGCACCTCGCCCCACTGTTCGTCGGCCCGGCCGATGACCGCGACTTCCACGATGCCGGGGTAGCTGGCCAGCACGTTCTCCACCTCCGCGCAGTAAATGTTCTCTCCGCCGGAGATGATCATGTCCTTCTTGCGGTCCACCACCCAGACATAACCGTCGGAGTCCATGCGCACTAGGTCGCCGGAGTGGAACCAGCCGCCCGCGAACGCCTCCGCGGTGGCCTCCGGGTTGTTCCAGTAGCCGGTCATCAATGTCGGTGCGCGGTAGACGATTTCACCCACCTCGCCGACGGGCACGTCGTTCATCGCGTCGTCGACCACGCGGGCGGCGACGGTAGGAATCACCTTGCCGACAGAGCCGCGTTTGCGGATCGCGTCCTCGCCGAGCAGCATGCAGGTGACCGGAGACATTTCGGTTTGGCCGAAAGCAGCCAGAATCTGCGTTCCGGGAAAGATTTCCGACATCTGGCGCAGCAAAGCATCCGGCGCCGGCGCGGCACCCCATGACATCACCCGCAGTTTCAGTTCCCGGGGTCGCGCCTGCTGCTCGGCGCACACCGCCTGCCACTGCGCGGGCACCAGAAAGATGCCGGTGACCTTTTCTGCCTCCAGCACATCAAGCAGTTGCGCGGGGTCGAACGCGCCGAGTGGATAGATCACCGTGGGGCGGCCGAGCAACATCCCGGTCAGCATGTTGCCGATCCCGGCGATATGGAACAGCGGAACCCCGATGAAACCGACGTCGCTGTTAATGTTGGCGCCACTGGTGTACAGCGCGGTCGTCGCCTGGCCGCTGAGGTTGGTGTGGGTCAGTACCGCACCCTTGGGCCGACCCGTGGTGCCCGAGGTGTACATGATCAGGGCCGGCGAGTCGTTTGGGATGTCGACCGGCCCCTCGGGCTCGCCTATCTCATCGATCAGGTCGTCGTAACCGACCACGGCGTCATCAGCTGAGCTACCGGCTACCACGATGGTGTTCACCAGCGGCGCGATGTCACGCACCGCGAGGGCGACCCGAGCCAGTACCGATTCGGTGACGATCACCCGCGGTGCGCAGTCCTCTACCAGGAAGGCGATTTCGGCCGGGGTCAGCCGGAAATTCAGTGGGACCGCGATGGCCCCTAGCATGTTGGCCGCCAATACGGACTCGACGAACTCGGGGCGGTTGAGCATCAAAATCATCACTCGGTCGCCGAAGCTCACCCCGCGGCGGCTTAACGCGCCAGCCAGCGCGGTGACCCGATGACGCAGCTCAGACCACGTCGTCGTGCGGCCCAGGAACCTGAGCGCGGTAGCCTGCGGCTGCATCATGGCATGCCGCTTAAGCTGGTTGACCCAGTTCTGCCGGCGAGCCAGATAGGGCTGCTCCGGGGCGGGCGCGCCCTGAGGCAGATGGCTGGCCAGTTGCGCGGTCAACTATGCAGTCCCTTCACTTGCGCACCGCTTGCGTCAGACTGATATTTGATAAAACATGGTGTTGTCTGGGTCACATTAACGGGCTCAGCGGCCGCAAAACAAGACCTGCAATGTTCCGCCGAGCCCCTGAAAGTCCTGGCAGGCCGAATGAACGCCCCCTTATCCGCCCGGCCACGAAGCCGGCGGCCGCTACGCCGGGCGCAGTTGTCCGACGAAGTTGCAGGGCATCTTCGGACGGCGATCATGTCGGGCACCTTGCGTCCGGGAACGTTTATCCGCCTCGACGAGACCGCAGCCGAACTCGGGGTCAGCATCACCCCGGTACGTGAGGCACTGCTGAAGCTGCGCGGCGAGGGCATGGTGCAGCTGGAGCCACACCGTGGTCACGTCGTATTGCCGTTGACCCGCCAGGACATCGACGACATCTTCTGGCTGCAAGCCACTATCGCCAAAGAGCTTGCCGCTGCGGCCACCATGCGGATTACCGATGTCGAGATCGAGGAGCTCGATCACATCAACGCTGCCCTGGCGACGGCTGTCGTGGCCGGGGATGCGGAAAACATCGCCTCGCTCGAGTTTTCGTTCCATCGGGTCTTCAACCAAGCGAGCCGCCGGATCAAGTTGGCCTGGTTTCTCCTCAATGCCGCGCGGTACATGCCGGCGCAGGTGTTTGCCGCTGATCCGCACTGGGGCGCGGCCACGGTCGACAATCATCGGCAGCTGATAGCCGCGCTGCGTCG
>NZ_VTZN01000111.1 GCF_008370645.1 Mycobacterium simiae | reverse complement strand
CCGGTCTGGGAGATGAAGCCGCCCGCCGGGTAGATGCGCGGGCCCGCGATCACGCCCTCGTCGATGGCCTGCTTGATTCCGAACACCGGCCCGCCGAGATCACGGACCGCGGTAAAGCCGCGCAACAAAGTCTCACGGGCGCCGACGACCGCCTTCGCATAGACGTAGCCGAGCTCACCGAGCTGGGCCACCGTCGCCGGGACGGTGGCGAACATCGCATGCCAATGCGCGTCAATCAATCCTGGCAGCAGCGTTTTTCCGGTCCCGTCGATCTTCGGGCCGGAGAATTCCGTTGACTCTTTAGGCGTGACCTCGGTGATCACCCCGGATCGGACTGTGACGTTCATCGGCCCGGTGATCCGGCCGTCGACGCTGTCGAAGACGTTGACGTTGGAAATGCTTAGCTCAGGTGTGTCCATGCCGGCTCCGAATCGCGGACCTCCTCAAAATTCCCTAGGGGGGAAGCGTCATTTCAATCTAGCCCGAGATTGGGCCGACTGCAGCGTGGTCGCGCCTCGGGGAGCCTCGGGGTGGTGGAAGGAAATAGTCGACAGCGCGAAATAGCTTGCATACCAACTGTGTCCGCGTCGCCCGCGTCAATCAACTTTGGGCGATGATCATGGGTCGTCGTCGCGCAGGAGTGTTTTTCCGGGTGAAAGTAGGTGTTGGTGCGAAGCTGGCCATGATCGAGGTGGGCCGGTGGAATCCATTCGGTGGTGCCGTCTTTGAGTTTGCGGGTGGTCCAGCCACCAGATGTGACCAGTTGGTGATGGGAACCGCAGCCTTGGGTGAGGTCATCGATATTGGTTTCCTTGCATTCGGCGAAGTCGGTGACGTGGTGCACCTCGGTCAGATAGCCGGGGACATCGCAGTTGGGAAACGTGCGGCCACGATCCTTGGCATACAGGACAATCCGCTGCTCGGGTGAGGCCAGCCGCTTAACGTGATAGAGGGCCAGCTCGCGGCCCTTGTCGAAGATGCGTAGGTAGTGATTGGCATGGGCAGCCAACCGAATCACATCTTGCATCGGCAGCAGGGTGCCGCCGCCGGCGAGTGCTGTCCCGGCGCCACTTTGCAGCTCGGCCAGGGTAGCGGACACGATGATGGACGCGGGCAACCCGTTGTGCTGGCCTAGATCGCCGGAGCACAGCAGCGCCCGCATTGCGGCATGCAACGCGTCGTGATTTCGCTGGCCGCTACTGCGGGTATCGGACTCAATTGCCGTTTGCGACGGGGTGGCGCTGATGCACGGGTTGGGATCAGCCGGGTTGCCCATGCCCGGGGCGGCTAGCTTGGCCAGCACGGCATCGACGCTGGCACGTGTCTCGGGGGTGAGGTACCCGGTGATCGGGGACATACCGTCCGAACCCTGCTTGCCAAGGATTATTCCGCGGCGGCGTGCGCGGTCGATGCCGGTGAAGTTGCCATCGGGGTTCAGACAGTCGGTCATCTTCGCGGCCAGCTTGTCGAGTTGGTCGGGGCGGTAGTGGGCGCCGAGGCCGGCTGCTTTAGCGCCCGGTTCAGCACGGCGTCGAGATCGTCAAACACCGCGATGACCTCTTCGCGACTACTCGAAACAGTTCGAAATGCTAGCGCGGGTTACCGACACAGCGACTCTGTTCAACCGGTCCGGGTGAGGATAGTTTTCCCCGTGTATTGCTGGTTGGCTGTCTTCCAGTTGAGTTGGGCCCACCAACGCCGAGCGGGCAAGCGCCACCAACGCCCGGTAGGGCGGACGTGGCCTAATCAGGAGCCTGGCCGTTCCTCATCAATGTCCTGTCTGCCCGCCCCGCCGTTGTTGTCACACAACCGCACGGCTCAGTGCACGGAGCAAACTCCACCAACGTGACATCCCCACGCCGCGTCGTCATCGGACGTACCGGCAAACCGACGCGGCGCACGATGTCATCGAAATCACCGCCGCTGCAATCGCATTCGCAGCCCGGACGCCCGCACCGCGCGCCGCTCGACGGCGGCCCGCACCGCCGCCTCGGAACCGACCACCCGCACCTTGGCCTTAGCCCGGGTCACCGCGGTGTAGAAGAGCTCCCGGGTCAGCAACCGCGAATCCTCTTCCGGCAGTAAGACTGTCACCGCATCGGCCTGGCTGCCCTGGCTCTTGTGGATGGTCATGGCGTGCATGGTCTCGACGTCGGACAACCGACCCGTGGCGAAGTCGAGCGGCCCGGTTGCGCCGGCGAGAACGGCGCGCAGACCGTCCGGGCCGACCACGGCCACACCGGCGTCGCCGTTGTACACCCGCAACCCGTAGTCGTTGGCCGTCACCAGCAGCGGACGCCCGGCATACCACCGCGACCAGGGCGGCTGGCCCGTCTCTTCGCCCAGCCAGGCCTCCACCTGTCGGTTCCAGTGCTCGACACCGAAAGGCCCGCGCCGATGCGCGCACAGCATCCGGTGCTCGTCGAGCGTGCCCAACGCGACGTTTACGGCTCCCAGCAGCGCCGCCTCGCGCAGCCGCAACGCGTGCCGCACTAACACCGCGCGCAACCGTGGCGTCGGGTCCTCGTCGTCGACGAAATCGATGTGCTGGTCACCCGATCGCAGCAGCGCAAGCACCCGATCCGCATCGCCGCAGCGAATCGCATCAGCCAGGGTCCCAATCGATTTGCCGAACCGGTGCGAGGTGCTCAGCGCGGCCACTCGCACATCGTCTCGCGCCGCGAGTCCGTCCACCAGATCCGCCAGCACCGCACCGGCTTGGACCGACGCCAGCTGATCGGCATCGCCCACCAGAATCAGCCGCGCGCCGGGACGAACCGCTTCCAGCAGCCGCGCCATCAGCGTTAGCGACACCATCGACGTCTCGTCGACCACGATCACGTCGTGCGGCAACCGATTGCCGCGATGGTGCCGAAACCGTGACGACGTGTCGGGCCTGCTACCGAGCAGACGATGCAGCGTAACCGCCTGCAACTCGCCGAGTCTGATGCGATCGACGGCGTCGAGACGGGTCACTTCGTGTCGCACCGCCTCGGCCAGCCGCGCCGCCGCCTTGCCGGTCGGCGCTGCCAGCGCGATGCGGGGCCGCGACCGGAGGGCCAGTTCGGCCTGTTCGGCCAGCGCCGCCAGCAGGCGCGCGACTGTAGTGGTCTTGCCGGTTCCCGGCCCGCCGGTCACTACCGTGACACTTTGCGAGAGCGCGATCTCCGCGGCGGCTTGCTGCTCGTGGTAGCCGGATGGGAAAAGTCGCTCAAAGGCCGGCATATCGACTGTCGGTCTGGGAACCAGCATGGCCACCACGTCGTCGCACACCTGCTGTTCCTCGCGCCAGTACCGGTCGAGGTACAGCAGCCGGTCGTCATACAGATGCAGCACCGGCGGATCGGCGAGCAGCGGGCTGGCCCGCACCGCAGCCAGCCACTGCTCGGGGTCCGGCCACGGTAGGCCGTCAGCGGCCCCGGTGATCGTCGACATGTCCACGCACACCGACCCACCGCGCAGTGCCCGCACCGCCAGCGCCACGCCCAACGCCACCCGGTCATCTGGTTCCTTGCCCAGGGCGCAAAGGCGCTGTGCCACGTGGACGTCCGCCAGATCGAGCACCCCGGCCTCGTTGAAGCAGCGCAGCAGGCCCGCGGCGGAAATGGCGGTCTCGACGTCGACGACGCTCACGCGGCACCTCTCCCGTCATCCAGCAGATCCGATAGCGCCACCACCAAGTCGGCCGGCGCGCGCCAACCGAACACCCCGGCCGGATGCCCGTCCCGGATGGGCGTGTGAACACCACACATTCCCCGCACGAACAGATACAGCACCCCACCCAGATGCTGCCGCGGATCGTATCCAGGCTGCCGCCAGCGCAAAAACCTATGCAGCACCACCACATACAGCAAAGCCTGCAACGGATAGTCGGAGTGCAGCATGGCCTCGGTCAAGCGGGCGACACCGTAGTCGGCGGCCGTGGCGCCCAAGTTGTTGGTCTTGTAGTCCACCACCAGGTATCGCTGCCGCGGCAACCGCAACACCGCATCGATCGACCCGGACAGATACCCGCGCAATGACTGATCGCCTAAACCGGGCGACGTCAACCGATCGGCATAGGACCAGAACGGATCGCTGCGGGGCAGGTGTGCCCGCAGTAACTCGCCCACATCCGACAGTGACACCCGAGACACCCGCGGCGCGCGGGCCCGTAGATCGCCGCCCGCCAGCGGTATCTCGAAGTCCAGCTCCCGCAACCGATCCCGCACCCCGATATCGCGCAACGTCAATCCACCGGCCAGCGGGCCCAGCGGTGAATCGTGCATCGACACCAGCGCCGTCGCGAGCTCGGCGGCATCGGTGTCGACGGGCCACCATGGTGCGTGCCGTCGCAACTGCCCCTCGAGCTCGCCGGCCAAGTCGGCGGCTTGCGGGTCGGCCGTTTCCAGCACCGCATGCACCAGCGACCCGAATGCCGCACTGGACGGCATGGCCGCCAGCGGCGAGCCGAGCTGGGCACCCGAACCCGGCTCGCTCACCACCACGGCATCCACCTCGTCGTCGCGCACGTCGACCTCGGGCTCGCTGGTCACGCCCGCCGTCGTAGTCGCTTCCGCGGCGCGCACCAGAGCCGAATACGATGTGCGCCGCCAGCTGGTGTCGATCTGGCGGTGGAAGTGCCGGACCGCGAAACCATCAGCCGGCGAGCTGGTCTCGATGGCGGCTGGGGAGACGATCGTCGATTCTTCGACCGACGGTCCGCCGGCTTGCTGCCACCGGGTGAACACTGCCCACGCGTCGTCGTCACAGATCCGCGGTGTGCACCTATCCGGCACCGCCGGGTCACCGCCGCCACGACCGCGCAGTAGCCGCGACAGCCCGCCGTTAACCTCGTCGACGGTTGGCGCCCACCAGGCCACCACCTGAGACTGGGCCCGGGTGAGCGCGACATAGGTGAGCCGGATGTTGTCGCGGGCCGCCTCGGCACGGTTCAGCTCCTCAACCGACCTGTTGTCACCGCCGAGATAGAGGCAGCGGGTATCGGTGTCGTCGTGATAGAGCAGGATGTCGTCGCGGCGGACGTTCCGGTTGAACATGAACGGCACGTACACGATCGGAAACTGCAGACCCTTGGCCACAAACACCGTCATGATCTGCACCGCCGCGGCGTCGCTGTCCAGTCGCCGGTTCTGCTCGGCGGCACGGGTGCCGTCGTCGCACTGCCTGCGCAGCCAATCACGAAGGGCCGGAGGGCCATAGCGCAGCCGATGAGCCGTCTCGTGCAACAGCTGAGCGAGATGCGCCAGGTCGGTCATGTGTCGCTCGCCGCCGCGCTGGCCCAACACCCGGCGGCCCATACCGGCCAGCTGGGCGGCCTCGAACACCGCCGCCACCCCACGCAGCCGGGCCTGGTCGGTCCACTCACGCAGCGTGGCGGCCACCCGATCGGTCAGCGCATCACCTGCAGCAGCAAGCGTTTCCGCGGTCTCGCCGAAGAACATGGTGCAGGCGGCGGCGCGGACCAGCCCGCTGCGCTGCGGCGCGTCGAAAGCCTCCAGCAGGCACAGCCAGTCTTTGGCCGCCCGCGACGCGAACACATCGGTGTCGCCGGTGTAGACCGCCGGGATACCCGCCCTCGCCAAGGCATCCCGGCAGGCCCGGGCGTCGCGGTGATGCTCGACGATAACCGCGATGTCCCCGGCCGCCACCGGCCGACCGGCGAACCTGGCGCCGCTGGACAGCAGGGCCGCGATGTCCCCGGCCAGGTCGGCGGGAATATGCTCGCGCAACAAGCCGATTGGCACATTGGCGGTACCGTCGTAGCCGACGCTCGGCCGCCTGACGACGCGCAGCCGAAACGGCGCGCCGCGCGGCGCCCTCTCCAGCCGATGTCCGCCGTGGCGGGCCTCGATGTCGTGCACCACGATCTCCGGATGGCCCAGCGCGGCGCCCCGCAGCACCGCGTGCAGGCTCTCGACGAGCACCCGGTCACTGCGCCAGTTGACTCCCAGCGTGTAGCGGGCGTCGGCGCCGCGGGCCGCCTTGAGGTAGGTGTAGATGTCGCCACCGCGAAAGCCGTAGATGGCCTGTTTGGGGTCGCCGATCAGAATCAGCGTCGACTCGCCCCGAAAGGCACGCTCCAGCACCTGCCACTGGATCGGATCGGTGTCCTGGAATTCGTCCACCAACACGATTCGCCACCGGCGCCGCATCCGGTCACGTGCCGGCGAGTCCACTGCCGCAAGGGCTTTCGACAACCTCAGCAGCAGGTCGTCGTAGCCGAGAATCCGTAGCCGGCGCTTACGCCGTTCCAGCTCGTCGAGCACCTGCTCGGCGAAGTCCAACCGGACGCCGGCCGCGCTGCCCGGCTCGGGATCCAGCGGGCGCCGCTGCGCGTACGGATCGGCGACGACGCTGCGGGCCAGGTCGAGCGCCTGCGCATACGTCAACACCGGCGCGGTGTCAGTGTTGGCGAAGCGCGCGAGGTAGCAGTCGTCGACGATCTGGGCCACCAGGTCGTCGAGGCTCTCCTGCAACGTGCACCCGGAGTCGCTGTCACCTGCTACGCCCAGTGATCTCAGCACCGAGCCGCAGAACTCGTGCGTGGTGGCGATGGTGGCGGCATCGAAGTTGGCGAGCGCGTCGCGCAGCCGGGCCAGCCGTACGGCGCGCTCGGCCTCGTCGCACAACAGGTGCCTGACCAGATCGGTGTCGGGCGGCATCCGGCCGTCCAAAGCGGCCACCGCGGCCACGATCTGGTCGCGGACCCGTTCGCGAAGCTCGCGGCTGGCCGCGCGGTTGAACGTGATCAGCAGCATCTCATCGAGGGTGACGTCGGTCTCGGCGAGGTAGCGGGTCACCAGGCCGGCCAGCGCGAACGTCTTGCCGGTGCCCGCGCTGGCCTCCAGCACAATGGTGGCGCCGTGCTCGGGCAGCCGCCCTAGCAGGTCGAAGCGCTCCATCAGCCGGTCCGCTCGGCGTTGAGCAGCGGCAGCCACAACCGGGCCGCCAGCGCACCCAGGCGGGTGTCCTCGCCGGCCACCTCCTCGCCCGGGCGGGGCGCGCCAAGCAGCACACCGAAGGCGGGCTTGTCGCCCCAGACCCGTAGGTGCGCGGGCTCCCGGTCGTCTCCGTCGCGAAACCTATTGGACTCCCACCGTTCTCGCGCAGCCGCTGCGGGCTCGTCGCCGTCCCGGCGGGCCTGCGACCACGCGTACGACGTTTTCAGTGGCAGCGGCAACGGCTCGCGCCGGCCCGCGTCATACAGCGACACCAGATCGCGCAGCACGGCTACCGGGTCCGGCGGGGGCGCGAATACCCTGCTGGCGGTGCGGGTCTTGCTGGCTCCGCGGCCGATGCACAGCGCCGCCCAATCGCGGCCCGGAAGTTGAGCGGCCAACGCGACCAGCCCGATCCATGAGGTCAGCACCTGCTTGGGCGCCAGCTTCGAGTACGTCACCGACACCAGATGCTCGCCGTAGACCGGCGTGACGGTTCCGCTGAGCCGGCGACCGGCACCGAGATCGATGTCAATGTCGTAGGCGTCGCCGTCGGCCGCCATGTGGGGCAGTGCGGCCCGGGCCAGCTGGCAGGCGCAGTCGAGAACTTCCTTGGCCCTGCGCACGCCGATTCGCCCGGGCGGCAGAGTTCCGCGACGCCATTCGGCGTTGGCGGCCGCGTCCGGATGCATGCCGCGCAGGATGTCGTGCAGTATCCGGTCGCCGACCGTCCACGCCTGCAGGGCGTCGATCTCGACGGGCATCTCGTCCTCGACGGTGTCGACGTCCCACGGCAATGTGACGTCGAGTGCCCGGAAGAATCCTTTGACCGGGTTCTTGAAGAAGTCCAGCAGATCGGCCAGCGTCACGTCGCCGGCGGGCGGCTCAGGCAGCCTGTCGCCAATGAAAGCCGCAGGGGCACAGCGCGTTCCGGTGGACGCTGCGGCGGCCGCGAGCGCAGCAGGGTCAAAGGTGAACGGAGTGGCGGGCACCAGTGCCCCGGGTGTGACGTTCTTGCGGTCGAAGGGCTGCAACGGATGCTTGATGAGGATCTGCGGGCGAGCCGGCGCTACCGTGGTGCGATCGAGCGCGTCGAGCAGCTCGGCCAGCGGCACGGCCGGCGGACGCGTCTGCCCGGTGTGCTCGTCGGCGCCGGTGTAGGTGATCACCAATGTCTCGGTGGCCGAACCGATCGCGTCAAGCAGTAACTGCCGATCCTCGGAGCGGACGTCACGCTCACCGGTCATCGGCGCCCGCGCCAGCACGTCGTCACCGTCGGGCGCGCTGTGCCGCGGGAAGATGCCGTCGTCGAGTCCGACCAGGCACACCACCCGATGCGGCACCGATCGCATCGGCACCATGGTGCACACGGTCAGGGTGCCGGTGCGAAAGTTGGCCCGGGTGGGACGTCCGGCCAGCGATGCGTCCAGCAACGCCGACACGTCGGGCAGTCGCAGCAGCGTGGACGCGCGGGCGCCGGCTTGCGCACGCACGTCGGCGAATTCCTGTTGCAGCTGCGCCTGCTGCCACTCCTCGTCGCTGCGGGTGAGCAGGCCGACCCCGTCCGTCAACGCATCCAGCCAGTCGGTCAACGCCATTGCGCCACTGAGTCGTTCGACCACCTGATGCAACCGCGCGACGAACTCGGCCAGGCGCCCCGCCAAGTCCACCCGGTTGCTGCCGACGTCGTCAAGGGGCAGCGCGGTGTCCAGCCACGCCCGCGAGTCGTCCGACATGGCCACGCCGGTCAGGATGCGGTCGATGCCGAACCGCCAGGTGTTGTGCAGGAAACGCTCCAGCCCGTACGGCCGGCGATGATCCCGGTCGAATCCCCACCGGATGTTGGACTGGCGCACCCAGTCGGTGATCACGTCGAGATCGTCGTCGCTGAAACCGAAGCGGGCGCGTACCGGGGCGGCCTGCGCGAGGTTGAGCACCTGGCTGGCGGTGGCCCGACTGCCCGCAATGCCGAGCAGTTCGGCGGCGATGCCGAGCAGCGGATTGGTCTGGGTGAGCGCGCGGTCGGCCAGGCGGACCCGTAGCCGGTGCGCCGGATGCCCGGTACCGGCGACTTCACCCAGCCCGAAGCCGGCCACGATTAGCGGCGCGTAGGTCTCGATATCGGGACACATCACCACCACGTCGCGTGGTTCCAGGGTCGGGTCGTCTTCCAGCAGGCCCAGCAGCACCTCGCGCAGCACGTCAACCTGCCGGGCCGGCCCGTGACAGGCGTGCACCTGCACCGACCGGTCGCCGACGGCCAGCCGCCGCCCGTCCGGGCGCGTCGCGTTGGCGGCGATGTCGGCTTGCAGCCAGCCCAGCAACGTGTCGGGTTTGGTTGCGCTGCCGAGGAATTCGTCGATCGCCGGAGCGGCCGGCAGCGCCCGTTGCAGCTCCCGCAGGTCGCGCCCGAGGGTTTGCAGCAGCGGATGCCGGGCAGCGTGCCCGCTGGTGTCCTGACGTCGCGGCACCGCGTCGTGGATACCGCCGAGCGCTTGCCACAAATCGTCGCTGGGGTGCGGTAGCCACAGGTGCAGATCGTGATGAGTGGCCAGCGCGCCCAGCAGTTGCACGTCGGTGCACGCCAGCCGGGTGTGCCCGAAAAGCGACAGCCGCGCCGGCAGGTCGGCCGGGCCCGCGGTCAGCCGGGCCACGGTCTGTGCGTGCCGGAGGTGCGGCGGATCGGCCGGGACCGCGGCTACCAATGCCCGCCACAATTCGGGTTGCCACGCCAGGTCAGCGTCCACGTCGTCGCGGTGCCCTTCCAGCCAGCCGGACAGCAGGGCGGGACGCTGCCGGGCGTAGCAGGCGAATAGCCCGGCCAGGCGGCGCGCCACCGAATAGCGGCGACCGCGGCGCAACTCGGCCTCGACGCCGTCGGTGTCGAAGTGGCCCAAATGCGTTGCCAGTGAGCGGCACCACGGTTCGTCGCCGACGGCGTCGATCACCTCGAGCAGCGGCCACGTCAAGGCCTCCGGTGACCACGGGTCGGTGTCGGGGGTCCCGGTGATCTCGGCGATCAACGATTGCGGGCTGCGGAATGCGACGCCGGCGCACACGCCGTCGCCGTGGGCGCCGCGGCTGCCCAGCAGCTGGGACAGGTGCTGGCTCAACCAGCGTTCCATGCCGCGCGCGGCGACCAGCACCAGCTCCGATGCGAACGGGTCGGGCAGCGGCTCGGCCAGCAGGGCGCCGAGTCCGTCGGCGAGGAGGTCGGTGCGCTCGGCACGGTGGAGATGAAGTGCCATCGCGGGCCACCATAGCGGCCGGTGGCACGCTGGCGCGGGAGGACCACGAAACGGCCGGGACACAATGCAGCCCTGGGACGCGATCTGCGGTCTCACCAAGTGCGTACCGCGGTGCATGCTGAGGTCATGAACCGAAACCAGATCACCGAACAGATCGTGCTGGCCCGCCTGGCGAAGGGGCTCACCTGGCAGCAGCTGGCCGACGCCATCGGCAGGCCGGTGGTATGGACGACGTCGGCCCTACTCGGTCAGCACCCCATTCCCGCCGAACTCGGCAACCTCTTGGTGGAGATGCTGGGCCTCGACAAGTCCGTGGTGCCGGTGCTGGCCGCCCCGCCGATGCGCGGTGGCCTGCCCACCGCGGTGCCCACCGACCCCACCATCTATCGCTTCTACGAAGCGCTGCAGGTCTACGGCGGCGCCATCAAAGAACTCATCCATGAGCAGTTCGGCGACGGCATCATGAGCGCGATCAACTTCAGCGTCGACCTGCAGCGAAGAAAGCACTCGTCAGGGGACCGGGTGGTGGTGACGTTTGACGGGAAATTTCTTCCCTATCAATGGGTTTCGGCGGAGGTCTGATGGCTCCACTTAGCTGGTCAGCGCCTGTGGCGGCAGTTCCTTGAGCATGGCATTGGCCCACCGCATCTGGCGCAGGGTCTGCGGATGGCAGCGCGATGTCAGCTCCAGCAGCTCTAGATCCTTCGCCGATGCCCCAGCGGCGATCCGGTGGATCCGCCTCAGGTCGGCCAGCAGCAACGGCGTGGGGCCGCACGGTGCCGCAGTATGCCGCTCATCCGGGTCTGCAGAAAGCCGGTCAGCGCGCGGGTGCCCATGGTTCACCCGGTCGACGGAGCGGCCGCGGACGCCGACGATGCGACCGTCCTTGACGGCGATATCCAGACCGTCCCCGTTGGAGTGCAACACCGCCGCCGACGGCACCCACCGATCCACCGAGTCCGGGTTGACCGCACCGGCCAGATATTGGTCGACACGGTGCGGCCAAGCCTGGCCGGCACGGTAGGGAGTACGAGTGCCCCAGGGTGCAGTGATGCGTCCAGCGCCACCATGCCGGACGCGTACCCGGCAGGGTTATTTGAAAACGCTTAGCCCCTTAGACCCCGAATTCGGCTTCGATCCCGTCGATGCCAGCTCGGATGGCTTTGAGCGCGTCGGCGCGCGCCCGCAACTTCGTCGCGGCGTGGGCCTGCTGGTTAAGACCGGCGAATTCTCGGGCAGCCTCCTCTGCGCGACTGAGCACTACCTCGGGCAGCGCGATCTCGTCGACAAAGCCGGCGGCAAGCGCAGTCTCCCCAAAAAAGGTCTTGGCCAGGCCGGTGGCTTGCTGGTAGGCCGACCGGGTCAGCCGCAGCTTCAGGATTTCCAGCGCCGCGTAGGGGATGGTCATGCCGATCGCGACTTCATTGGCCTGAATGTTGTAGGCGTGAGCAGCGATCCGGTGGTCGCCGGAGGACAAGAGAAACGCGCCCATCGCGATGGCGTGGCCAGTACAGGCCATCACCACCGGCTTGGGGTAGGACAACAACCGATGCGCCAGCTCGAAACCGCCGCGCAGCATATCGATCGCGGGTTGCACCTCACCGGAAGTCAGAATCTTCAGGTCAAAACCACCGCTGAACACGCGGTGGTTTCCGGCGATAACCAGAGCTCCGACGTTGTCGCGGTCGGCGTTGTCAATCGCTCCGTTAAGAGCCTGCTGCATGGTGGGGCCCAGCGCGTTGACTTTGCCGTCGTCCATCCGGATGACCGCGATGGACTCGTCGTGGGTGTAGGTGACCGGACCGCTCATGGGTTTACTCCTTCATACGGACGTCGATTGAATCAGATCAACATGGCGCCGCACCTGCGCGTCCAGACCCAACCGCTTATCACGCCTTAAGCACGTTGGTCGCCATTGTCCAGGCGCCGTGCGTCGATCAGCCGCCCATCAGCATCCGCCACTGAGCGAGATCGGCGGCGCGATAGACATAGTTTGACCGCTTGACCTCCGACAGCGACGCACTGGGATCCGCCGCATACCAGTGCCCGGGAAAAACCGTCGGATCCCCGGGAAGTGCGGCGAGCTGCTGCAGGCTGCGGTACATCTCATCGGAGTCGCCGCCGGGAAAGTCGGTGCGCCCACAGCCTTCCAGGAACAGCGTGTCACCAGCCACCAACCGGCCGTCGAGCAGAAAACACTGACTGCCCGGGGTGTGCCCGGGAGTGTGCAACAACTCCACCTCGATGTCGCCGATGCCAACCTTGTCACGGTGCTCGTGAGTAGTCAGGTCGCTCAGCGGAATCCCGGTGATCCGGGAAACCCACATCGCTTCGTGGGTATTCACGTGCACCGGCACGGTCGCGCGCTCCAGCAGCTCGGTGAGCCCTTTGAGCTCAAAGCCCATCATCGAGCCACCGACGTGGTCGGGGTGGTGATGGGTCACCAGCACCCCTGCCAGGTGCATACCGTCGGCTTCCAAGGTGTCGACGAGGTCGCCGGCGGCGTATGCGGGGTCGACCACCATGCAGTCCCCGGTCTGGCGGTCGCCGATCAGGTAGGCGAAGTTGCGCATTTGCGCAGCGATCATGTCGCCGGCGGCGAAGTCGCGACCGGAGAGCAGTTGACGGAAGTACAGCCGGTGCGAATCTGACACGTCACCAGACTAGGTCTGGCTTTAGCGAGGGCCAATCTGGCCGGGGGGTGAGCTGAAGGCTCAGGGAGAAAATACGCCGCTCGTGTGGTTCCTGTGCTGAGGCCACTGGGTATTGTTGGTCCATGCTGAAGAAGGTCGAGATCGAGATCGACGACGATCTGGTCCAAGAAACGATCCGTCGGTACGGTCTGGCTGACGCTCGGGAGGCGGTCCATCTCGCCCTGCGCACCCTTCTCGCGGAAGGCGGCGAGGAGGCCGACGAAGAAGAGTACGACGAGTTCAGCGATCTCAGCGTGCTGGATCCGAATCGGGGCCGCCGTAGCGGCTGATTGAGAACGTCTCACCCACACAGCAAAGTCCGCAGGTGGCTCGTCACCTGGTGCACGTGGTTTGGTGACGCCGCGCGCCAGGTTGTACCCTCTTTTTGCCCCGCGGCACGACTGGTCCCTACGGGTGAACGGCCCCCTTAGCTCAGTCGGTAGAGCGTTTCCATGGTAAGGAAAAGGTCAACGGTTCGATTCCGTTAGGGGGCTCGGCGGACGCCGAGCAGGCGGGCAGCCCCGGAGCCTAGGCGGGGTGGCCAGAGGCGATGTAGCTCAGTCGGTTAGAGCGAACGACTCATAATCGTTAGGTCGCCGGTTCGAGTCCGGCCATCGCTACAACACAAGACCGAGACGTTTGACGACAGATTTGAGAGAGAACCCTCATGGCTTCCAGTACCGACGTGCGGCCGAAGATCACTTTGGCCTGCGAGGTGTGCAAGCACCGTAACTACATCACCAAGAAGAATCGCCGCAACGACCCGGACCGCATGGAGCTCAAGAAGTTCTGCCCCAACTGCGGCAAGCACCAGGCGCACCGCGAGACGCGGTGACCACCGACTGTAAGCAGACCGATTCGGTAGATTCGATAGCCGTGCCACTGACAACAAACATTGTCGGGATGCATTACCGATACCCCGACTACTACGAGGTAGAGCGCGAAAAAATCCGCGAGCATGCGCAAGCCGTGCAAAACGACGACGCCTTCTTTTTCGACGAGAAGGCCGCTTTGGAACTCGGCTACGACGGGCTGTTGGCCCCGCTGACGTTTATCTGCGTGTTCGGCTATAAGGCGCAATCGGCGTTTTTCCAGCACGCGAATATCTCGGTGCAGGACGCACAGATCGTCCAAGTCGACCAGGTGCTGAAGTTCTCGAAGCCAATCGTTGCCGGGGACAAGCTCTACTGCGACGTGTACGTGGACTCAGCGCGTCGGGCGCACGGAACCGAGATCATCGTGACCAAAAACATCATCACCAACCAAGCAGGTGACGTTGTGCAGGAGACCTACACGACCCTGGCGGGCCGTGCCGGCGAGGATGGGGAAGAGGGATTTTCTGATGCCACTGCGTGAGTTCAGTTCGGTCAAGGTCGGAGATCAGCTGCCGGAGCGGATCTACCCGCTGACCCGCCAGGATCTGGTGAACTACGCGGGTGTGTCGGGCGACTTGAACCCCATCCACTGGGACGACGAGATCGCCAAGCTCGTCGGGCTGGACACCGCGATCGCGCACGGCATGCTGACAATGGGTTTGGGCGGCGGGTACGTCACGTCGTGGGTTGGGGATCCGGGCGCGGTGACCGAGTACAACGTGCGGTTCACCGCGGTGGTACCGGTGCCCAACGACGGCAAGGGCGCCGAAATCGTGTTCAACGGCCGGGTGAAGGCGGTGGATCCGGACAGCAAGTCGGTAACTATCGCGCTCACTGCCACCACTGGCGGCAAGAAGATCTTTGGCCGAGCCGTTGCGTCGGCGAAATTGGCTTAACCCATGGCGTTGAAGACCGATATCCGGGGAATGGTCTGGCGGTACCCTGACTACTTCGTTGTGGGCCGCGAGCAACTTCGGCAGTTTGCCCAAGCCATCAAGTGCGACCATCCGGCCTACTTCGACGAGGACGCGGCTGCCGAACTTGGTTACGACGCGATCGTCGCGCCGATGACTTTCGTGAGCATCCTGGCCAAGCTGGTGCAGCTGGATTTTTTCCGGAATGTCGACATTGGCTTGGAGACTATGCAGATTGTCCAGGTCGACCAAAGGTTTGTGTTCTACAAACCCGTGCTCGCCGGGGACAAGTTGTGGGCGCGGATGGACGTCCACTCGGTGGAAGAGCGTTTCGGCGCCGACATCGTCGTCACCAAGAACGTCTGCCACAACGAGGATGGCGAACTGGTCCTGGAGGCCTACACCACGCTGATGGGTCAGCAGGGGGATGGCTCGGCCAAGCTCAAATGGGACAAAGAATCCGGGCAGGTCGTCCGAACGACGTAATTAGTATCTGGCGCCAATGCCCAGGTAGACTCTAGTACACTCGTTCCTCGGGGTTTTCCCAACATCAGCGCGCTTTCCGTGGGTAGATCGAGCGGAAGGCGCGCATGTCATGTAAGCCCCAGCACGAGTAGGTTGGCCTGCCAACCGCGAAGGGGCGTAGCTCAACTGGCAGAGCAGCGGTCTCCAAAACCGCAGGTTGCAGGTTCAAGTCCTGTCGCCCCTGCGCTAGGCCAACGGTCGGCGACGATGCAGGCCCGTGACGGCCTGAGAGGAGACGGACCAGAGGTATCGTGCCATGCTGGACACTGGGCGGCCGCAGTCAGAGTGGCACGACTGGCGGGATAGTTAGCGAACAAAGGAGCACGCGGTGAGCGACGAGGGCGACGCTGCCAACGACGCCGCAAGCGACGGCGACGCAACCGAGGACACCCGCGCCAGCAGTGGCCGGACAGCTTTGGTGACAAAGTCGGTGGCGCGGCCGCAACGACCCAGCGGCAAACGGTCCCGACAGCGCGCGGTGGAGCCTGACGAAGACGCCGAGGACATCGAGCACTCGACCGAGGACGCGGCCGCCACGAAGAAAGACGCGGCCAAAAAGGGTGGGCCGAAATCTGCCAAAGCCAAGGCGGAAAAGGTCAAGAAAGCCAAAAAGGCCAACAAATCGGCGGTACGCGCGGCCAACCCGTTTGTGTTCGTCTACAACTACTTGAAGCAGGTTGTTGCCGAGATGCGGAAGGTCATCTGGCCTAACCGCAAGCAAATGCTCACCTACACCGCGGTGGTGCTGGTATTCCTGGCTTTCATGGTGGCGCTGGTCGGCGGTGCTGATTTGGGCCTAAGCAAGCTCGTGATGCTGGTATTCGGCTAAGGCTTGAGAGTGACAGAGAGGACTGAAAACCCGTGACTACCTTCGACGGTGACACGTCCGCGGGTGAGGCGGTGGACCTCCAGGAGGCCGCGACACCCCAGCCGGGACTCCAACAAGGACCCCAACAAGGACTCCAACAAGAAGAAGCCCCTGCTGACGAGGCCGACCCGGCCGCCGCGCTCAAGGCCGAGCTGCGCAGCAAACCCGGCGACTGGTATGTCATCCACTCCTACGCCGGGTACGAGAACAAGGTCAAAGCCAACCTTGAGACCCGCGTGCAGAACCTCGACGTCGGCGACTACATCTTCCAGGTGGAGGTCCCCACCGAAGAGGTCACCGAGATCAAGAACGGTCAGCGCAAGCTGGTCAACCGCAAGGTGCTGCCCGGCTACATTCTGGTGCGGATGGACCTGACCGATGACTCCTGGGCCGCGGTGCGCAACACGCCCGGCGTTACCGGCTTCGTGGGCGCAACCTCCCGCCCGTCGGCGCTGTCGCTCGATGATGTGGTCAAGTTTTTGCTGCCACGGGGAGCGGCGAAGAAGGCCGCCAAGGGCGCGGCCAGCACGGCCTCCGCCGCGGAAGCGGGCGGCCTGGAACGTCCCGTTGTCGAGGTCGACTACGAGGTGGGCGAATCGGTGACCGTCATGGATGGGCCGTTCGCCACGTTGCCGGCCACCATCAGCGAGGTCAATGCCGAACAGCAGAAGCTCAAGGTGCTGGTCTCCATCTTCGGCCGGGAAACCCCGGTGGAACTGACTTTTAGCCAGGTCTCCAAGATCTAGCAACCCAAATCAGGCCTTACATCAGACTTAAACCAGAAAGGACAATCGACTCGCCATGGCCCCGAAGAAAAAGAAAGTCGCCGGGCTGATCAAACTGCAGATTGTGGCTGGGCAGGCCAACCCTGCACCGCCAGTTGGCCCCGCGCTCGGCCAGCATGGCGTCAACATCATGGAATTCTGCAAGGCGTACAACGCTGCCACGGAGAGCCAGCGCGGTCAGGTGATCCCAGTCGAGATCACGGTGTATGAGGACCGCAGCTTCACTTTTGCGCTGAAGACGCCGCCTGCCGCCAAGCTGCTGCTTAAGGCCGCAGGCGTGGGCAAGGGCTCGGCGGAGCCGCACAAGAACAAGGTCGCCAAGGTGAGCTGGGATCAGGTCCGCGAGATCGCGGAGACCAAGAAAGCCGACCTCAACGCCAACGACATCGACGCTGCGGCCAAGATCATCGCCGGAACCGCCCGGTCAATGGGAATCACCGTCGAATAGCACAGCCGTGGGAGGGCCCGCTTCGGCCCGCTAAGTACCACGACCCAACACCAGATTGGATATCGAATGAGCAAGGAAAGCAAGGCATACCGGGCCGCCGCCGCGAAGGTGGACCGCAGCAACCTCTACACCCCGCTGCAGGCGGCCAAGCTCGCCAAAGAGACATCCTCGACCAAGCAGGACGCGACCGTGGAGGTGGCGATTCGCCTTGGTGTCGACCCGCGCAAGGCGGACCAGATGGTCCGCGGCACGGTCAACCTGCCACACGGCACGGGTAAGACCGCGCGGGTCGCAGTGTTCGCGGTGGGGGAGAAGGCTGATGCTGCCGTTGCCGCAGGCGCCGATGTTGTCGGCAGTGACGACCTGATCGAGAAGATCCAGGGCGGCTTCCTGGATTTCGACGCCGCGATCGCGACACCGGATCAGATGGCCAAGGTCGGCCGGATCGCCCGGGTGCTGGGTCCACGCGGCCTGATGCCCAACCCCAAGACCGGAACCGTGACGCCCGACGTGGCCAAGGCCGTCGCCGACATCAAAGGCGGCAAGATCAACTTCCGCGTCGACAAGCAGGCCAACCTGCACTTCGTTATCGGTAAAGCGTCGTTCGACGAGAAGTCGCTAACGGAGAATTACGGTGCCGCTCTGGATGAGGTGCTGCGGCTGAAGCCGTCGGCGTCGAAAGGCCGATACCTGAAGAAGATCACCGTGTCGACGACGATGGGCCCCGGTATTCCAGTTGACCCGTCCATCACCCGGAATTTCGCAGGGGAGTAATTTCTCTCCGCGCGCAATTGCTCGGCGGTCGCTAGGCGGCGGCGCCCGGTTTGAGGTAGGTCACCAGGCTGCAGTCGAGCATCTCATCGGTGAAGTAATGCTCGCAGCCGCGCAGATACTTGATGTAGCGGTTGTAGATCTCTTCGGAGGTGACCTCGATGGCCTTTTCCCTATTGGACTCCAGCGTGTCACCCCAGATGTGCAGCGTCTTGATGTAATGCGGGCGCAGTGACAGAGGTTCGGGGACAATGAAACCGGCCTTCTCGCCATGCTCGACCATCATCCCGGTCGACGGCAGCCGGCCCCCCGGAAAGATCTCCGTGATGATGAACTTGATGAAGCGCGCTGTTTCAA
>NZ_VTZN01000110.1 GCF_008370645.1 Mycobacterium simiae | reverse complement strand
GGCGACGGCGACGGCGACGGCGACGGCCCTACCGGAGTGGGCTGCGGACTCGGCGCCGGTGTCGGTGTGACCGGAGCCGGTGAGCCCGGCGACGGCGCAGGCGCCGGCGTCGGGGTCGGCGCAGGACCCACCGGAGTGCCGGGAGTAATCGGCTGGGCCGGCGTCGGCCTGCCCGGAGTAACCGGGTTGACCGGCGTCACTGGCCTGACCGGTGCCCCCGGCCGCACCGGCGCTACCGGCGTCGCTGGGGTAACTGGCGTCACGGGTCTCACCGGAGTGGTGGGGTTGACCGGAGTGATCGGCTTCGGGTTCACCGGCGAACTTGGCTGCGGATTGGCGGGAGTGATCGGAGCGCCCGGAGTGATCGGTTGGTAGGGATTAACCGGCGTCGGCTCGAAAGGTCTTGGGGTCGGTATCGCCGGAGACGGCGCGTTCGGGGTCGGCACGACCAATGTCGGTATCTCCGGAGTGGGTGGCGTCACCTGGTGGAGCAAATCCTCGAGTGCGTTGTGTGGTGGTTTCCAATTCTTGGAAGCCACCACCTGCTCAGCAGCTTCGGCCACCAAACTGGTGTTAGCGGCGTGCGTGGCGCGCACCAACGCCTCGATAGCCGCTTTTCGCGCATCGGCATCCAAGTCCGGGTCATTCTCCAGCAGGCGAATTTCGCGTTGCGCGCCGTCCACGTTGTCGCCGATATCTGATTTCGCTCGCGCAATCAACCCGGCGATATGGCGGTGCCAAGTGACGACTGTCACGAGGTAATCCTGCAGGGTGCTCATTTGGCCCAGATTCGCACCGAGCGCTCCGTTAGCGGCGTTGGCCGCACCGCCCGACCACACACCACCTTCGAAGACTTCTACCTGCTGGTGTCTGCAGGCGTCCATCACGTCGGTGAACGTGTGCAAAACCCGGTTGTACTCTTGCGCCCGGTCATAGAAGGTCTCCTCGTCGGCTTCCGGCCAGCCGCCTCCCTCGAGCATCTGCCCGGCATACTCCCCTGTCGGTCGTGGAATGCCCATCGCCTTACTCTCCTCCCCACAGCAGCCAGGCCGCAGCGACGAGACCTGCCGGGTAGGTACCTGCAGTGCATCCTTCTACCGGCGCGCATCCTGCATCGCCACTGCGCCGGCGGGGCTGCCAAAGCGGCTCATGCGTGGTACCGGACGTCATGCTTACCAAGCCTAACCGAGGTTAATACCAGCTAGATGCGGCAATTTGGGGGGGTCACAACAGTAGTCGGCGACGGGCGACGTCGGCGGATTTGGCGGCTGCACACGACGGTCGAACCGGCTGGCACAACGTGGCCGGACCGAACAAAACGGCGGCCTCGGGGGACCCGAGGACTCGCCGTGGGGCGCTTGTCGCCACACGAACACGGGCGACGGAGGCTTAGGTCAGCCCTTTGTTCATCGTGTTGGACATGGCGGACAGCGCCGCAATAAGTTGCTCACCCGCCGCATCGTTGTATTTCGACGCCGCGGACTGAGCGTTCATCAGCGCCTCGTTGACTCGGGCGCCGACAACCTCCGCACCCACTTCCTTCAGCAAACCCTCCTGGATGCGCACGCCGGTAAGCCATTGGTGTCCGTTGATCGTCACCTCGACGGTCTCGGTCTCGTCGGCTCCCCGGAAGGAACCGGTGTTCATCTGGTTAAGCGTCCCGTCCAGGGCCGACTGGAACCTTGCTGCGAGCGCCAACGCCTGTGCGACGTGCGGGTCCATTTCCATACTGCTCACTTCGACTCCTTGCTGTCTTGTCGACGGCGGTTACCGATCACGGCCTCGGTCCACGCCCGGTCCTCGGTATAGAGCGCCTCGTCATCTTGCTGTGCGCCCTTGGATTTGGAACTTCCGCCGCCCTGGCCGTGGGCGCCCATCGGCATGCCCATGCCACCGCCGCCCATCCCGCTGCTTGCTCCGGCCTTGCCCTGAGCCAGACCGCCGACATCGCCGGCGGCGGCGGGCCGCACAGAATCGACGCCGGCGAGCCCCGCCGGCTCACTCATTGGCGCTGCGCCGCCGCCCCCGCCACCCAGCGACATCGGTTTGATACCGGGATCCTTTGATAGGTTGGCCGCCGCCTGGTGGGCGGCAGACGTCAATTCGGCGCTGGTGCCCGCCGGCATGCCGCCGCCCGACCCGCCAGCTGGCGCCATCATGGGGGCCGCCGGCATCCCGCCCAGCGGGGTCCCGGAACCATCGCTGGGCGGCATCAGGAAGCTAGGGATCAGACCCTGTTGCTGCGGGGGCGGCGGTGGGCCGATCTTGATGGCTTGGGGCGGGTTCGGCGGGTTCACCGGGTCAAGGGCCGCCTTATTGGTGTAGTCGGTCAGTACCTGCTCGGACTTTTGCTGATACTCCGCGTACAGCTTGATGGCCTGGTCCTTGTAGGCCGGGTCTTTGGATAGTTCTTCGAGTTTCGTGATGTCGGCCAGCGTGGGATGCGATTGCCGAGCCCAGCGGTGCAACTGCACCACATATTGAGCCTGCTTGGCCAGTGCTGCGCTCAATTTCGCCATGTGGACAATCCACTGCTGTTGCTGATCCAGCGAGGCCTCGCATGCGGTAGCCGCATCACCCTCCCAAGCGTCAAACGGCCGAAACCGTCTGACATCCCCCTGCAACGCAAGGTTGTAGTTATTCCATACCTCCGCAAAGCCAGCCAGAGATACGCCTTGGTCGCCGGCTTCAAGCTTGGTTGCCGCAGTCTTGAGATCGGTGAAATCAGGCTCACCCGCGCCGGCTACAGACTGCGTGTCCTGGTGCCCCGCCGAGCTGCTGTCCGCACCGCCGGGGGATTCGGCCGCAACTGACCCCTCTCCGTCGCTATTGAGGGCGGCGGCGGCATCCTCATCGACGTCGCCATAAGCCTTGGCTGCGTTGCGCAGGGACGTCGCCAGGTTTTGCCGCTCTTTGACGCCCAACGCCAACGCGGTCCGCATGTTGTCGGCGGATATCGCGAGCTGTCTTGCGGCGTTCTTGGCTGCCGTGAGGTCACACGGTGAAACAGGCACGGTGCTGGGTGGATCCGTACTAGCGGGCATCGGGGTCTCCACCTCGTTCGCCCGTTGCAGAATCTCTTGCTGATCCACCGTCACGGACTGCGGCTGGCTCATCTCGGATCATCCTCCTTAGTGCTACAGACATTATCGTCGCTGAAGCGACAGGTTCCCGCACCAAAAATTTCGGTTCTTCGGATGCGGCCGTCGGCCCTAGCGGGGCAAAGCCATCTGGAAACGGCTCTCCTCAGGAGGGGAAACCCGCCGGATCGGCAACTCACGGTGCCGCGGGGTGCCAATAACGTTGTGCCGCAATATCACTCGGTCGATGCCGGGATGCGGGCCAAGGTAGGTGGTCGCGTTGGGCCAGGCCACCTTGGCCACCGGACCGATATGCGCGCCGATCAGCGTGGCGAATTGCTCGAAGTGCGGCCCAATAGTCACGGTTCCGCCAGCGGCAGCCGAACGCACCGCGAATTGGGTGAAGGTCTGAGCGTCACCGAGGTTGATGCTCACGTCCACGTCGTCGAAAGGCATGTATACCGGGTGACGGTTTACCGTCTCTCCGACCAGCACACCAGCGGATCCGATCGGCAGCTGGCAGTGCTGGTTGCGAACGAGGCCCTGGCCTTCCAACGCGGGCCGCTGGCCGCCGTAGAGGCGGGAGAATCCGCGGGGTGTCTTCGGTTTGCCTGCCGTTGTCAACAGCACCGTGGCCTGCGGCGGCAGCCCCGCAGCGATTCGGACCCTGGTGACGGTGTGGTCGGCGCGCGCCGACCACCAGACGTCCGGGCCGCCCGGCGCGGTGTAAGCGGCGGTGTAGGCGTCCCGGCCCAGGATCACCGCCCATTTTTCCCGCACATAACCGATGTCGATGGCGTGGTCGTAATCGTCGAAGCTGCGCCCGCACACCGCGTCGACACCGTTGCTGGCCAGGTTGTCGGCGATGCGCGTCGCCGAGGCCACCAGATACCGGGCCAGCCCAGCAAGGCCCTCGTCGCGCCGTTGCGCCGACTTGCGGGTGCGGTCCGGGTCGGCCCGCAACATGATCCAGGTCCGGCGGTTCGCGGGGGCCGGATCGGCCCCGATCACCCGCTGGTAGAGGTTGATCACCTCCGGTGCGGCGGTCTTGCCGACGCGGTAGCCGGCCGATACCACATCGGCTTCCAGGTCCGGGCAATGCACCGAGAGCAGCTCCTCCAACAACCGGGTATCCAACACGTCGTCGGTATGGGCTTGCCCGCCAACGATGACCGTGGGCGTGAATGGCCGCGGCTTGAGTTCGATGACCGCGATGAGGCGCTGGCGGCGCCACCGCACCGCGACATGGTCTCCCGGCTTCACGGTGGCACCGACGACCGGTTCGGAGGGCACGTCCGGCGGCTTGCGGCGCCGACGCAGCCAGGCGAACACCGTGGCCACCCAACCGGTTAACCGACGACCGAAGAAGGTGACCGTGGCCACAATGGCGCCTGCGACGACTATCACGATGCCCGCCCACCAGTAGCGCGTGTGCAGGAACAAGATGATGCAGGCGGGGGCCAGCACCGCGACGAGCAAAGTGTGGCCGGTGCTGAACCGGAACCGGATCGGACTGAACGGGTTCCTCATCGGCGCCTCAGCGCCCGCGCGCTGAGCGCGCCCAGCACCAGCGCCAGCGTCAGCGTCAGTACCGACAACGCCACAATGGTGATCGGCTGACGGTCGGGCGCCGGTTCCACCGCTGGGGGCGCAATCCGTCTGACATCAAACGGAACCGCTGTCGGTCCTGGCGGGATGTCCCACGTTAATGCCGCGAGGGCGTTGATGACACCCGCACCGACGAGGTTGTCGACCCCACCTCCGGGGTGTCGCGAGGTGGCCGTGATCCGGTTTATCACCTGAACGGGTGTCAGCTCCGGGAACCGCTGCCGCACCAGCGCCGCCAGGCCTGAGACATATGCCGCGGCAAACGAGGTGCCCGCGATCGGGACTGGCCCCTCCCGGCCCGGCAGAGCATTGACCGGCTCACCTCTGTCACCGAGCGCGACGATATTCTCCGCCGGGGCCGCGACACCCACCCACGGTCCGTGCATCGAGAACGAACTGGGCGCACCGGTTTCGCCGACACCCCCGACGGTCAGCACCAACGGTGCGTACCAGGCCGGGGTGACGACGGTCTGCACTTTGCTCCAGCCGCGCGGGTCGCCCGGAGTCGATGCATCCGGCAGCGGATTCTGCGAGCAATCACCACCGGTGTTGCCGGCCGCGACGACGACGACCACGTTCTTGACGTTAACCGCGTAGTTGATGGCCGCCCCCAGGCTCACCTCGTCGATCGGCCTGGTCACCTTGTAGCACGCCGCTTCGCTGATGTTGATCACGCCCGCGCCCAGATTGGCGGCATGCACGACCGCGCGGGCCAGACTGCGGATGGACCCGGCTGCCGGCGTGGCGTTGGGATCGTTGGGATTGGGTTGCGAGCCAACCGGTTCGAAGGCCTCCGAGGTCTGGCGCAGCGACAGTAACCGGGCATCGGGCGCGACGCCGACGAACCCGTCGGTGGGCGCGGGCCGGCCCGCGATGATGGATGCGGTGAGCGTCCCGTGCGCATCGCAATCGGACAACCCGTCGCCAGCCTGGTCGACGAAATCGCCACCCGGCTCCGCCGGGACCCGGGGCGAGGCGTCGACACCGGTGTCGATTACGGCCACCGTCACCCCGGCCCCGGTCGCGAACTTGTGCGCTTCGGCGACACCGAGATACGTGTTGCTCCACGGCGGGTCTTGGAAGCTGGCAGCAGGCAACGTGGTAGGACTCGAGCACAGCACCCGCTGTTCGGTGGGCTGGTCGGGACCGGTCACGTCCGGTGGGACGGCACCGGGGTCGATTGAGGGCGGATTGATGGCCAATGCCGGCGGCGCGGTCAGCAACGCTGACGCCACCGCCACCAGCAAGATCCGGTGCACCCCCGAATCACTCCATTCTTTAGCTACGTTGCTGCCCTGGCATTCGCACGTCAGGCCTGCGTGCATTTTAGACGCAACGCGTGCGTAACCGCCGCTTTTCCGGTCGGGGCTGGGTCACGGTTTGCTACCAGACGATGGCGGCCATGTCGCGGTTGTCCGAACACACGCTGCGCACCGCGATCTGGATGTCGGGGGCGGTGATGATCTGCAGATCCTCGACCGAGACTGGTTGGCCGGCCCGTTTTTGGGCGACCACGCGGGTGTCGCGCAAGCCTTCGGCGCGTTCGATGACGTTACGGGCAAATCGACCGTTTTGCATGGCGTCGATACCGTGCTGCCCGCTCGGGGTGGTGTAGTCGCGGATCGTGGTGGCCGCGTCCAGAAAGCTCTGGCGGGCGGCGTCGTCGAACAGGCTGGCCCGGGGAGTGGCATAGCGCTGCCCAATCTCGACAATCTCGGCCGGCGAATAGGACTCAAAGCGCAGCTTGCGGTTGAATCGGCCGGCCAAACCCGGGTTGACGGACAAGAATTCGTCCACTTGATCCTCGTAGCCGGCACCGATGAAACAGAAGTCGAAGCGGTGTGCTTCCAAGGCGACCAATAGTTGGTTGACAGCCTCCATGCCGATCATGTCCGGCGTGCCGTCTTGGTGGCGCTCCACCAGGGAATAGAACTCGTCCATGAAAATTATTCGGCCCATGGACTTTTCGATTAGCTCGTTGGTCTTGGGACCAGATTCGCCGATGTAGTGTCCGCAGAAGTCGGAGCGTCGTACCTCCCGAATTTCGGGGTGACGCACGATGCCCATGCCGGCATAGATCTTGCCGAGTGCTTCAGCGGTGGTGGTCTTACCCGTGCCCGGCGGCCCCACCAGCAGCATGTGGTTAGTCTGCCCCTCCACCGGCAGGCCGTGTTCAAGCCGCATCATGCGCACTTCGAGCTGATCTTCCAGCGCGGCCACCGCCTGTTTGACCGCGGCCAGCCCGACTTGTCTGGCCAGCAATTCGCGGCCCTCGGCCAACAGCTCGGCGCGCCGCTCGGCCGCGTTGTCATCGTCTAGTTGGTCGCGGCTTTTCGCCGTCGCGACATCCCACCTGTCGGTGCGGCTGGCAATGGTTTGCTCGTCGGTGACGACCAGGCGCAGATTCGGGTCTGCCAGTGCCTCCTTGGCCGCCTCGGTCAGCACGCCGTTGATGGCGGCCTTGGACAGCCAGACTTGAGCTTTGTCTTCCTCATGCAGCTGGCGGTAAACCATCCCCCGTAGGTACGCCAAATCGGCCACCAGCAAAGGAATGTCAGCCGGTCCGATGGAAGCGGTCAACACGTGGGCATCGAACCGGCCCGACGATTTGCTATGCCCGATCACGTCAACGCGATCCAGCCAATCCAACGCCACCCGACCCTGCCCCAGATGCGCCGCGGCGTGGGCAGCCAACGCGCAGATCGACGCCGTTACCGCCGACATGACGATCGCCCGCGGCGGCAGCTCTTCAGCGGCGGCCAACAACACATCGGGCCAACGCTGGGTGGCGTACATCAAGAATGCCCGGGCCAGCTGATGCCACTGGTAGTTGCCCCAGGAATCCAACAGGTCGCGGTTGGCTAGCAGCGCATCCGCCGCGCTGTACTCCCCGGCGATCGTCAGCGCCGATGACAGCGCCAACCCCACCTGGGATGCGTCGGTCACCGTCATGCCGATATACGGGCCCAATTGGATGTCAGCCGACAACCTCCGGCCGGTCCGGGTGGTCTCGCGGTGCAGCCATTCACTATTGGCGTACAGCTGTTTGAGCGACGCCAAGTTGTTGTCGCCGCAGGCAATCCGCCCCAACCACGCATCAGCCATCGATGAGTCGGCATCGGTGGCAGTAACGAACTCGGGCAACGCAGCCTCGTGTCCGTGGCGCGCCATGGTCGCCATCGCCCGGTCGAAATGCCGCCGCGCAGTTAACAGATCACCCATTTCCTGCACCATCCTCGACACAAATGCTGCGAGCATGGCTGCGGGCAGCCAGCCCCATCACACTGTGCCTCAAGGTTGACCGTGTCATTGCGTGGTGATCGACATCGTGACCGGCTCCAGGCTAACGTAACGATTCTCCGCCCGGAACATCTCCAGCTCGACCAGCCAGTTGCCCTCTGCGGCATTGACTTTCACCATCGCGCGGTCAACTTGCTCGATGGTCACCTCGAAGCCGTGCCGATGCGCAGCGGGCAGCGCCGTACCAGCTGGTGCGATGGTGATCACGCTAGCCGGCCGCGGCGTAGGCGCAATCGCAACATCTCCGATATCTGCGCCGCCGCCATCGACGGCGCTGTCGCCGCCCCGCTTCGGCCGACCCACGTACTCCACGACACTGACCGTGGTGCGCGGCGCGGGCCGCGACGTGCTAACGATGCTCAGCTCGGGCATCCGTACACTAGCCCAACGCTTTTGGTCGCGAGTGTGTACACAAACGCGCTCGCCGGCGCCGACCGTGCGGATCACGATGCGCTTGGCGATGGCGTCGTCAGCGGCCAGGAAAACCCGCGACAACTCACCGGCATCGGTAACCGGGATCATCAGCCGGTCGCCGTTGGCCAACTTGCCCACCAACACCCCCGATGGCCCGATCTCGGTGAGCAGTTGTGCCGGCAACGCGCTAGGGCGCAGTCCACGTAGGTGCGGACGGGGACCGCACATGTTGGCAGCCGCAGCTGCGGCCTGCTCTCCGTTGAGGCGGCGCAGGATCACGCTGGGCGGAGTTGGCGCTGGAGTGGGGGTCAGCACCGTGATGGTTGCCGTGCAGGTCGCGTCGGGATACACCGTCACATTTTGAACGACTTCGTCAGCCCGCAGCGCCCATGCCTGGGTGAGAACCCGCGACGAGATCGCCTCGCCTGGATAGGCATAGGTGGTCATCCACCCCAATTCCCCGCGGATGGCTTTCCATCGCTGCGCGTTCCCGGCCACCGCCTCCCAACCCAGCCGGCGATCCAGCTCAACCAAATCCATGGCGGTGGCCACCTTGGCGCGCAGTCCTTGGCAACGCAGCGAGCTTGCGATACGCTGGCCAACCGAAATCGCCGCCGCCCCAACGCTGTTACGCCACCGTAAGGCTTGTGTGTTGTCGACAGTGGGCAGCCGCATGATCAGCCACGTTTCCCGTCGTCCCGCATACGGCGGAGTACCGATCTCTGAGTCGTACACCCGTGGGTAGTCGCCGACAGTGCCGGTTCGGGAGCCGAATGTGACGATGCTGATGGAATCAAGCTGGAGGCCCAGTGGGTGCTGCAGCAACGGCAGCACCGCCACGATATCAATAACGTTGTCGGTTTCTACGGTGACCGAGCCGGTCACCGTGGTGGCGCGATGTGCTCGACCTAGCAGTTGCACCGCTACTATCGCGGTACCGTCTTGTAGGCGAACGCCACCCCCGGACCGATTGTTGGCCAAGGTCATTGGGGCGTTCCAGCTGAGCGGGCGCCGGCCGCGGAGCCCCAGCACCGCCCATGACCACGCCGGTTGACCCCACCACCGGACGAATACCAACGCGACGCCCACCACGACGGCCATCCCGGCGCCGATGTAGCCGCCCACTGCCCACCCCGCCAACGCGAGCACGAAAATCACCCACACCCCGACGACTCGTCTGTCACTGACCGAGCCGAACCCGGTCAGGCTGGACCTCATCGCGCCCTCCGCAACCGAGCGACGATCGCCGCCAGCAGCACACCGGCTGCGACGGCGCCCAAGAACCCGATGGCGATATTGCGCGCCCGGTGATCCGGCGGCGGGGGCGGCAACGCAGGCGTGATGACCCGGCTTTGCGCACCTGGCGCCATGCGCTCTCCAGCGGGAATGTTGAATGTCAACGCGGCGACCGGATCGACTAACCCGTACCCCACCCTGTTGTCGACCCCACTGGGTGGGTTGTGTGCCGACTGCACGATCCGGTTGATCACCTGATGGGCGCTGAGGTCGGGGAATTTGGCCCGCACCAGCGCCGCGACACCGCTCACATAGGCCGCGGAGAAACTGGTGCCCCAAAACGGCATATTCTTCTCGCCCGGCCGTGACGGTGGGTATGCGTTCACCGGTCCGCCGCCTTGCGGCGAGAGACCCATGATGTGGGTGCCCGGGGCAGCCACCCCGACCCAAGGCCCCGACATGCTCTTGTCCAGGGGCGCACCGCTGGCATCCACCGCACCGACCGACAAGACGTAGTCGGAGAACCACGACGGTGAGGAGACCACCTTGACTTGATGCCAGTCGCGGGGATCTGACGGGTCAAGTGGGTCATACATCGGGTTGTTGTCGCAGCCGGCTTCCCCATCGTTTCCGGCTGCGGCCACGACCACCGCATCCCTCATGGTGGCTGCGTACCACAATGCGGCTCCCAAAGCCCGCTGATCGCCGGGGGCCGCCGCCGGCAGGCACGCGGTCACCGAAATGTTGATCACTTTCGCCCCCATGTTCGCCGCATGCACTACCGCACGCGCCACCGTGTTGAGCGTCCCGGCTTTGATCCGCTCGTCGGAGTTGCGATCCCCGGGCGGCGGGTTGACCGGCTCGAAGGCGCGCGAGGACTGGCGAATCGAGATGATGGTCGCGTGCGGCGCGACCCCCACTACTCCGTCTGGCGCCCCCGGCGGGGGCGGTGGCACTGCGGGCTCATCCTCGGTTTGCGGATCCGGCGGCCCATTGGACGGCGCCAGGGCACCGGCTTCCTCGGGTGGTGGCGGTGGTGGTGGAACGGTTTGGGTGATCGTCACCGGTGTCGGCGGCGGTGGCGGGAGCATGGGAGGGGGAACCTCCACCGGTGGCGGCGGCGCGCCGGTGACCGGCGGCGGCCCGGCCGGCGGGGGGAACGCCGGGGTGGCCGGCATGGGCCGCGGCAACGGCAGCATGCCTTGCGGCGCGGCACCGATGATCGAGCTCACCACGGTCCCGTGCGCGTCGCAGTCGGACAGCCCGTCCTCGCCCATGATGTAGTCACCGCCAGGCACTACCGGTAACCGCGGGTTGGGGCTGACGCCGGTGTCGATGACGGCCACGGTCACTCCGTTGCCGGTGCTGTACTGCCAGGCCTTACTGATGTTGAGCAGGCTAAAGCCTGGCGCCAACTGGGCCACGTCGGGATTTTTCACGGTGATCGGTGTGGAGCAGCTGTTGGAGCGCCGCATCGGTTGGTCGGGTCGCGGCGGGCCGTCGGGCGGCACCAGCCCCGGATCCACCGATGGTGGCGGGATCGCTTGTGCCGCAGGGATATTAGCCGCTAGGACAACTAGCGGGATTACGGCGCCCGCCGCTGCGGCGCGCATGCATCGCTGTGCTAGTGGCGCAGCCATGCGAAGAGCCCCCCCAGAGCCGCGGCCGCCGGCAAGAAGACCATCATGGCCAGCACTTCGAGCCATTCCACTGTCAGCCGGATGAGCGGCCTGAATCGCACCGCCGGCACCAGAAGCGCTGTGGCCAAGCCCAATGCGGCGAAAACCACCACTGCCACTACGGGCCAGAAAAACCCGGCCGGGACTTCTTGTGGCGCGGCAACGGCATACTTGACCGCCCCTGCGCACACCGCAGCCGACGCCCCGAGCACCAGTGCCACCGCTTGGTACTTCCCGGCGAACCCGCGGCCCTGGGTAATGAAGATTCCGGCTGCTAGACCGGCCACCAGCAGCGCCAACCACGCCCATGGGCGCCCGGGTGTCAACACCCCCCACACCGCCACGGGCAAAACCGCCGAAACCCCGGCACACACACCTACCTGTACCGCATTGACCAGTCGCGCAGACGCGGCGATCGCGGCGCCGCGCGCGGAGATGTCGGTAAGTTCGTTGTCTTCGTCTTCAGTGTCGCCTTCGCTGACCGGGGACACGGTGTCGACCGGCATCCCCTCGCGGCGCGCGAACAAATCCCGCCCGGTAATCGACCCGAAGTGCGGCGGACGCACCCGAGCCACCCACAGCGCGATGGTGGGAGTCATCCGAAGCAGGACCAGCAGGCCGACTAGCACCCAGATCGCCAGCACCTGTACTGAGGCAGCCACAAACATCCGGATCACCGCCACCATGGCTAGGATCCCGCACACCGTCACCACCGCCGAAACTATCGCTGTCTGCCAACGCTTTTGGGTCACTACGCCGATCGCGACGGCGCCCAGCAGCACTACGACCAACCCGATCAGCGCATGCGGCGCACCGAGTGCGCCCGGTGGCACACAAGCACCGGCGACGGCCAGCGATAACACTGCCAACCACCCGAACCCACTAAACAGGTCGCGCCGCTCCCGCCAACCCCACCACACCACCGCTGCCCCGCTCACCAACAGCACCCCGATCCCCCCGACCAGCGCGGCCGGCGCCAGGCTGTCGATGACTGCGCGAGTCCGCAACGCCAACGCCACCACAACCGCAACCGCCATGGCGATGATCGCGATAGCCGTGTGGGCGGCAGTCAACGGAGTAACCGGCGCGAACATCCGATCCCCACCGTCGCGACCGAGCCACCGACCCATCGCGGCCAATCCCGTCGACAGCGACTCGTACTGCGGCTCGAATGACTCCCCCGCGACCCGGGGTACTAAGACCAGGGTGTCCCCGTCTTGCACTCCAAGCTCGTCGAGGCTCTTGTTGATATCGAGCCGCACACCGTTGATCTTGTGCAGCTCATAGCTGCCCGCTGGCAACGCAACCCCGTCGAAACCTTTGCGCTTCAAGTCGACATCGAACAGCTCAACCATTCCCTCGAAGAATCCCTCCACCGGAATTCCGGCGGGAAACACCTGCGAGCTCAGATGCTTGTCGTAGCAAATATTGACCGCACAGCGCGCGGGGAAAGCAACCTTATGCGGCGATGTCACCGCGCCGCTCGCTCGGCATCTGGAACGTATTTATCGGCCAGTCCGGCAGTGATTTCAAAGAGCCGCAACCGCGATTTCTTCTTCAGCTCGTGGACTGTATCGATGATCCCGCCTTTTGCCAGGTGCGGATCGAACGGCATTACCTCTACGATTGCGCCAACCTTGGTGAAACGCTCGGTCAAATAGGCCAGCGCATCCTGGTCAGAAATATTGTCGGTGTGGTTAATGATCACCGTGCTCCGAGAAACCAGCTCGTGATAACCCTGCGACCTCAGATAATCGATGGCCCTTAACACTGGCCGCGATTGGTCCGCGGTGATCCCCGAGACGAACACCAGTGTGTCGGTGCTTTTCAGCACCGGCCGCATTACTTCGTGTTCAAAGTCAGGCGAGGCGTCGACGATGATGACGGTGTGGGTTCGGCGCAGCCGAGACAATACCCCGGAAAACATTGCCGGGACTAGCGGTCTCGGCTGGTCTGATGTGCGGTTTCCGGCCAGCACGTCGAGTCCCACCGCGTTCTGCCCAAGGTGTTCGCGGATATCCGCGTAGCCCTGCACGTCGGTGTCGTTGATAATGGCGGCGTAATCCCCTGGCGGCGACTCGTCGATGCGGTCCGCCAGAGTGCCGAAGCCTGCAACCGCGTCGATCGCAATCACGTTCTCTGGCCGGCATTCCCGGAAGACGCCACCAATGCAGGCGGCCATCGTCGTTACCCCCACGCCGCCTTTCCCCGAAACGACGGTGATGACATATTGCCGACGGATATGCCGGCGGATACGTCCCTGCAAATCGCGGTAGTGCCGCTCCCGCGGCGATTCTCCCGGGTTTATTTTGCGCATTGACGCGACATAGATGAATTTTCGCCAACCCGACCCTGGAGGAATCTTTCGCGGTGCTGCCAAGTCAGTAATACGCATCGTGTCAGATACCGAATCCCGTAGGTGGCGCCGAACTGACGGATCCCCCCGTCCGAGCGCCCCTTCGTCAGACAAATTCGGGTCATTCCAAGGGCTCGTCACGACGGCGATGCTAACACGATTCGTGATTCTGCGTTTACCTCGCGCAGTGGCCCTCACCTGTGTTAACTCGCTAATTTACGCAAGTGTTATTCACACCACACGTCGGTAGGAGTACCACTCGTCACCGGCAGGCAGGCGGCGGATGAGCCGCTGCACCGCACCACCGATGTCACCGCGCGAACCCGGTGAAAGCACCTGATAGCGTCGCTGCCCCGACATCACACTTTCTACACAGATGCGCCCGGCGGGAGTATCGACGATGGCTACCGCGGTGTCCCCGATGAGTAGACGCGCCGTCGTTTCGGGTCCCGTCCCAGCCTGCAGCGCCACGATCCCCGCGTGTGCAGAGCGCGCCGGATCGGCGGCCACGGTGAGCATCTGCAGCTGGTCGACATCCAGACGCTGGCTAAGCAGAAACGATCGCAGACTGCCTGCGTCGCGTACCGATTCCAGCAGTGCACCGGCATCGACGGTGACCGGCCGCAACGGCGCCGCTTCGGCGACACCGCACAACCGCTCGACTTGACCGACGACGAGCTCACTGGCCGCGGTCTCGTTGCTGGCCACGCCGGCGGGGTACAGCCGCACCAGATTGCCGTGGCGTTCCAGAACCACCCACCAAGTGGCGAATCGGCATATAGCGGCCCGCGTCGGTTCGCCGCCCGGCACGCTGATGTGCAGCAGTAGCCCTAGGTCGCGTCGCAACAGCACGGTGAGCCACTCCCGGATCATCGGGTCCGCGTTGCCGGCCTCATCGAGCGCCCCGGCCGCCCTCAGGTCGGCGGCTACCGAGTGCTGCAGCGCCCGTTCGGCGGTGTCCAACCGCGGCAATAAGGGCCGCAGCCCCAGTTCGGGACAGGTCTGTTCCACCCCGGTTACTGTTTGTAACACCCACAGGCCATCGACTGTTGTCGTCAGCATGGCGCTTTCACCTCAGCCAGATGCGGAAGGTGGGGCGTACGCGCAGCCATGCGCTTTGCCCCACCTTCATTCGGAATCCGAGCCAGCGGGCACCGCCGGTGCCCAGGGAGTACTGGGTTAGAACAACCCCGCGATCGCCTGGTCGGTTCCGATTGCGTTGTCCAGCACGTGGCCGGTCGTACTTCCGTGCTGACCCACCGTCTCAATCAGGCCTTGCAGCCCCGAGAGCATTTGCGCTTGGGCGTCGAAAAAGCCTTGCGCACCGTGGCCCGCGAAAAACTCTTGCAGTGCATTGGTCTTGTTTGCGGTGTCTTGGTGAATCTCGTGTAGCTGCCCGGCACGCGAACCCACATCCGTAGCAAAGTCGGATACGGCTCCCGGGTTATACGTGATTTGATCTGACATGATGAACTGCCTTTCCGAAGCGAGATATGAGAAGGGTTACGGGTAAGTCAGGAGCCGTGGCCGCCGCCGAATAGGGCTTGAAACGCGGCTTGCGAGTCGGCTTCGTGCGACTCCATGAGGGCGGCGGCCTGAACCAGGCCCTCGGCCAGCCGGGTACCTCCAGTCAGGACCTTGTTCAGATCGTTAGCGACCTCGGTAGCGGTCGCGTGGGACGCAACCACGCCCGCGCCAGACCAGGTTGCAGGGTTCATCACGTTTTCTTGATTGGCCAGGTAGCCGTTGGCAATGCCGATGGCGTGCTCCATATTTGCCTGAATGTCATGGGCGGTGCTGCGCAGCATTTGCGGTGTTACCTGGATCGTGTTGTCTGCCACGTGGACTTTCTCCTTAGTACGGTGAGCCGTTCCGCCCTCGACTATCGGGGCATGAGGCGAAGTGTATGGCGGCTATGGGGACCTGTCGATTCACCCTTGGCGCCAGTTCACATCGCCGCGGTCGTCAACGACCCGCACCGTCGCGGGCTGCTCAGACTTGCCGTGCGATCCGCGGTGGCCTCCCCCCGCATGGCCCACCGGCATGCCGCCCATCGGTGCGCCGGTGGTCGTTGCTGTCGGCGCCCTCAGCGGCTCTGCTCCTAACGCCCCGCTGGGCCGCAGTCCCACTGGCCGGCCGCTCGTCCCCGATTCGAAGGCGCTGACGGGACGGGTGAAGCTGGTCGCGGACACGCCCGCGCCGCCCAGGGCACCCCCGCCGCCGGCACCGACCGACGCCTCAGTCGCCGCAGCCGCAGCGGCCGCCGAGGCTGCCGAGGCTCCCGGCGCACCAGCGCCCATGCCCAGGCCGGCACCCGGGCTGGCGAACATGCCCATCATCGACTGCAAAGGCTGCATCGCGCTCATCGGCGCCTGCATCAGGCCGGCCGGAGCTTGCAACGCTTGGGGAACCGCTTGCATCAGCGACTGGACCGGTTGCATGAACGTACCGATTTGACTGCCAACGTTTTCCCCGGCTGATGTTGACTGACCGGCGCCGGTGGTTCCCGCCTGCACTCCTTGGTAGGCGGAACGCATCCCGTCCCCAGCCGCGGCTTCGGCAGCTGCCTGCTCGACCGCCGCAGCCGCTTGGGCCGGGGCTGCCGGGGAGGCACCCATGGTTGCCACCGGCGGCGGAATTGCCAGGCTTTCCGCCAGCCCAGCCAGGATCCCTCCATAGGTCGCGCCCACCGCCGCGTTGTTGGGCCACATCACCCCGAAGTACTCGACATCAAGCGAGATGATCCGCGGGGTCAGTGCACCCCATACCAGCGGATTGATGGTGTTGTCGACGGTCCACTCGTCGCGGTTCTCCATGCACTCAGGAGCAGGTCGCATCGCGCCATTGGCCATCTCGAACGCCGCGATCGCAGCCGACACCACCGCCGGCTTGACGTCGACCCAGCCGGCTAGCCCGTGCAGCGCGGCATTGAGCATGGTCACATTGAGGGCCGAGGCGGCGGACCCAAGGCCCAGCCAACTCGCTGCCGTCGCGGCTGTGTTGATCGCCGACGCGATACCGGAGGAATGATGAGCGGCACCCAATGATGCCCAAGCCGTCTGGTTGGCCAGCATGGTGCTCACTCCGGTCCCGGCTTTGAGCAGCAGATCGTTGGCCTCGGGTGTCCGTGCTGCCCATCCTGGATCGGGCATGCGGGACTACCCGCCTAGCGCTTGTGCCGCTGCACGCGCCACCTCGGTGGTCACGGACACCCCGGACGCGAGGCCTTGGGCCCCGGCGAACAGTCCGCGCTGGGTGGCGTGCTCGGACACCACACCCAGGTAGCTGGCGCCGCAGGCATTCAGTGCCGCGGAGAACATCGCGGAGTCGGGATCATCACCCATCGGTGTCGTCCCGAGCAGGGCCGGCGCCGCTGCCGAGGCCGCGGCCTCGGTTTCTGCGCTGATCGCCGACTCGGCGGCTGCCGACGCCAGTACTGCCTCAGGTTGCACAGAGAAAACCATCTTGCCCTCCGATTACGGTCCCGCAGCGAGACGTGTTGGACGATCAGTCTAGTGCGAGTAGGCCAATCGCGTATTCACAAGTTCACCAACAGCACGGGTCGGCGGGACGCAAGCTAATCCCCTTCTCGGTACCACGCGACGATATACACCACCATCGCCGTGGCCAGCGCGACGAGCACCCAGATCACCACGGCTTGATCGACCCATGCACCGGCCGGAGGGGAACCCGGCAGGATGTTGCGCAACGGAACGACCGCGAACAGCATCGCGGCGTACCAGGTCCCAAACGGTGGCAAGAACTTTCGTCTACCGGTGACCATCTGGATGGCCACGAACAGCGCCAACGTCGGCAGCGTGATGAGTACCAGAAGAATGCCCAAGTCGAAGACCAGCGGACCCTTGGCCCGCTTGAACGTGATGATGACGTTGTCGGGACGATCGGAGGTCTGGCTGGCATCCCCGACGCGCTGCGCACTGATGTCCCAACCCTCCAGGGAGCCGGTCACTTCCACCCGGGCAGGCTTGTACTGGCGGGTGTCGCCGGCTCCGACCAACACATCAGCCTGAATGATGTCGGTGGTGTAGGTGTCGAACGGCCAATCACCGGGGTCACCGTGCGCCTCAATGGTGGTGGCCACCTGCGCCGGCGACTTTCCTACCGGGTACTGCAAGTCGCCGAGGTCATTGGTCGGGTAGAAGCGCACCGACGTGTCGGTGGTCAACACATCTAGACGCTTGTCGATCATCGAATCGTCGGGCATCACCAGCACTTTCACGTCGAGGCGATTTGCCACGGTGTGCAGTTGCTCGAAGCGCACCAACACCACGGTGTCATCGGTGGTTCCGACGTCAGGCTTGGGCAGTGGACCCGGTGAGCTGGCCAGCCAGTGGTAGCCAAGCAGCGAAAAAGCATAGATGACCGCGACTCCGACAATGATGGTGGCATCGAGCACCAGGTGCTTTCGTCGTGACATGTGCTTGTGGGGCGCCGACCCTGCCGCTGTCGTTGACGGCACGTGGTTATCGGCCATCTACGGCTACCGCTGACGTATCCCAACCCCCGAGCACGGATTCAGATGGTAGCAACCGGCGGGTAGGCCGGTGCGGGTCGCTAGTTGAGACGCTGGCCGGCGCAAAATTGGCTGGCTCTTGGCGGTGTTCGCCGTCGCCACCCACCCCGAAAGTCAAGGCGACCTGGGGCATCTACCAGGCGTGATCACCGCCTACCCAGCCCCGACCGCCGGACTAGCCGCGAACTGATCAGCACACTCATTGAGTCGATCAGCCACGCGGTCCCCGCCCCAACCGACCGAAATCATCCAATCCCACCCCATCGCCCGATCACTGCCAAAAACCGGCGGATTCAGACCCCGACTACGCCCTCAATCATGCAGAGGTTGACAGGGATGTCCCTTCAGTCAAACAAGGCTTCGGCACTCGCTCGCGGCGCCTACACTTGCGCAGATGCGGTAAATCGGACTGGCGGCTTTTACCTGCCCGATGATG
>NZ_VTZN01000011.1 GCF_008370645.1 Mycobacterium simiae | reverse complement strand
GGGCGCGGACCTCGTCGGCCGTGTACGCGCGACGTTTGCGCTCGTCGCGCACCACCAACGCTCCCCCGGCCACCACGCCAGCGACGCTGGCCAGCCCAAGCCACTTCCACATACTGCGCATCACGACAGGCTATCGGCGCCTATGGTGCTGGGGGTGGAAAACAGCACGCTCACATTGGACCAGGCGCTGAACGAAACCCGCACTGGCGACCTGTGGCTGTTTCGCGGCCGGTCCAGACCCGATCGGGCCATCCAGGCCTTGACCAATAGTCCAGTGAATCACGTCGGCATGACGGTGGCCATCGACGACTTGCCACCGCTGATCTGGCACGCCGAATTGGGCGACAAGCTCGTCGACGTGTGGACCGGTAGCCAGCACCGCGGCGTGCAGCTCAATGATGCCCGTCAGGTCGTCGAGCAATGGACGGGGCGCTACCAACAGCGGTGCTGGCTGCGGCAGCTGATCCCATACGCCAACCGCAAACAGGAAAACGATCTGCTACGGGTCATCGCCCGGATGGACGGCACCGCGTTCCCCACCACCGCCCGCCTGACCGGCCGATGGCTGCGCGGCCGGGCGCCCACCATCAACGACTGGATACGTGGAATTCCGTTGGTGGAGAAAAAGGTTTACGAACAAACGCAACGACGCAGGGCAAGCCGTCGCAAGATGGGCCTAGAGACAGCGTACTGCGCTGAGACGGTGGCCATCACTTACGAGGAAATGGGTCTGCTCGTCACGGACAAGAACACAAACTGGTTTGACCCGGGCAAGTTCTGGAGCGGTGATGTGCTGCCGCTGGCGCCGGGTTATCAGCTGGGCAACGAGATCGCGGTGATCGTCGGTTAATCGACCGCCATCTCCCCCAACCTCGACCACCCGGCTGCGTCGATCGTCTGGCTGATGATCTTGGGCGTGGCCGTCAGTGCCTGCGGCAGCTGCCGCATCGCCTGCTGGAAATGGTCGCTATTGACGTGGACACTGCCCGCATCACCGTCGCGGAAGGCCTCGACCAGGACGTACTCGGCGGGGTTATCCAGGTTGCGCGACCACTCGAACCACAGGTTGCCCTCTTCAGCACGGGTGGCCGCGGTGAACGACGCGACCAGGTCCGGCCAGCGCTCGCTCCACTCGGGTTTGGTTTCAAACTTGACGACGATGAATATCATTGCCGCTCCCCACTTCTGCCGCTGGTCTGGTCCGCGGCGAGCAGAGTCAGGATACCCAGGGGAGCCAACTCAGGTGGCCGGTTGGTCGTCACCGCGTCGAATGGTAAGGCGCATCGCCCGTTGTATCGAGCCGCCCGTTCAGTGTGAGCTGAATCTTCATCACTACCGATGACGAATTGACAACAATTGCTCCACCAGGAAAAATGGCGCGACCATGCCCTTTCCGTAAATGTGACTGACCGCACAATTACGGATTGGGCAGGCGGCTGTTATAGCACGCGTGCGATGTGTGTGACCCAGCTCGCAGAATAGTCACTGCTTGGATCACTCACCTGCCAATTGTCACGTATTTGTTATTCCGGAATCGCCCGGATTAGCCGCGTCCACCACAGCCGCGGGCGCGTCCGGCCCTGACGCGTCGAGTTCGGCGGCGTCAGCATCCATCGGCAGGAACATGTGATGGGTGAATTGTGCCTGGTAGGCGCCTGCGCCACCGATGTGGACGCCGCCACCTTCACCGCTGGATACCGGGGTTCCATCAGGCAGCGTGACGGCCGTGTGACGCCCATTCCAACCGATCACCAAGGCATTGGGAGCAGTCCCTTGTTGAAAGCCCCGAGCCGCCAAAGCGGCTTCCTCGGTGCCGGTGTTGAATCGGTCCCCGAATACTGGCCGGTCCGTCGCCGCATTCGATACCCACGAAGCCAGGCCTGAACAGTCGGTTCCGGCGGGAGAATCGCCACCCGCAATATACGGCGTTCCTGAGACCTGGTTGATAAGCGTCAACAGCGTTGCAAGAGCAATCATGACCAGCGACGCTACAGAAATTAGCCATTAAAAATCAAAAATTGTGGCAGTTATCACGCACAAACAGATAATCCTCTGAACGGCATATACCGAAGGAAAGTCACGCAATTATCGATAAATCGAAACAGAAGTGATTCCTCTGCAGGTAGCAAACTGTAAGAAAATCACGAAGCTGGCGGTAAAAGAGCGTTGAACAGCGGCAACACGCGGTCTGCAGTCGCCGTGTTCGATTGCACGGCAACTGTACGATCAGGGCGTGGGAACTGCCCACGGAGATGGAAGGCCGGGCCGACTATGCCTTCCTCTGCTGTCCGGACGCGGCTTGGAAGCGGAACTCGACCACGTCGCCGTCGGCCATCACGTAGTCCTTGCCTTCCATGCGGACCTTGCCGGCCGCCTTGGCCGCAGCCATGGATCCGGCGGCCATCAGGTCGTCGTAGGAAACGATCTCTGCCTTGATGAAGCCTTTTTCGAAGTCGCTGTGGATCACCCCGGCCGCCTTGGGCGCGGTGTCACCCTGGTGGATGGTCCAGGCGCGCGCTTCCTTGGGTCCGGCCGTGAGGAAGGTCTGCAGTTTGAGAGTATGAAAACCTGCCCGCGCCAACGCATCGAGGCCCCGCTGGGTCTGTCCGATCGACTCCAGCAGCTCCGCGGCCGACTCGTCGTCGAGCTCGGTCAGCTCCGATTCGATGGCCGCGTCGAGGAAGACGGCGTCTGCGGGCGCAACAAGCTCACGCAGTTGGGCGACGCGTGCGGGATCGGTCAGCACCGCCTCGTCGGCGTTGAACACATACAGGAACGGCTTGGTGGTCAGCAGGTTCAGCTCTTTGAGCACCGCGGCGTCCACCGCCCCCGCCGTTCCAGCGGCGAACAGGGTCTTGCCACTGTTGAGCACTTCGTGGGCGGCGTGTGCCGCGTCACAGACCGGTTTGCGTTCCTTGGTGGTGCGAGCTTCCTTCTCCAGCCGCGGCAGGGCGCGCTCCAAGGTTTGTAGGTCGGCCAGTATCAGCTCGGTTTCGACCACCTCAATATCGGATTGCGGATCGACCTTACCGGCGACGTGGGTCACGTCGTCGTCAGCGAAAACCCGCACCACCTGACAGATCGCGTCGCACTCGCGGATGTGGGCCAGGAATTTGTTGCCCAGCCCGGCCCCTTCAGACGCCCCCTTGACCAGGCCGGCGATGTCGACGAACGTCACCGGGGCAAAAACCGTGCGCTCGGACTCGAAAAGGTGGGCCAGCTTGTCAAGGCGCGGATCGGGCAGGGAAACGACACCCTCGTTCGGCTCGATGGTCGCAAACGGATAGTTCGCCGCCACCACGTTGTTCCGGGTCAGGGCGTTGAAAAGGGTCGACTTGCCGACGTTGGGCAGGCCCACGATTCCCAGGCTCAGGCTCACAGGGACCCAAGTCTAGGACGGGCTGCGAAGGTGGTGCCCAGGGCTGCCCGGCACGGCTGGATGGCCGGCGAGTGCGGCGCGCGCACCGAGTAGCACTGAGGTTCCCGTGGCGTATGTGACTGTCGCCGGGACGAGCCGCTGCACGCGGGAGATGGCACGCCAGCGGCCGCGGTCCAGCTATATACGAGCCTTTGGCCGCATTCCCGGTACGGTCTAGATGTGTCAACGCGGCGGGCGAGTACAGCGGTGGAGCCAAGTCACCGCTCAATCGTCCCCAACATCCCTGGTGTGCCGTGGTGGGCAGCCGTACTGATAGCCGCCACCGCGACGGTGGTGGGGTATGCGTTCGACGCCGGCCACAAGGAATTGACGCACGTTTTCGCCGGCTTTTACATCGCGGGCTGCCTGGTAGCAGTGCTGGCTGTGCGCCAGTCGGGTGTCTTTACGGCAGTCATCCAGCCGCCGCTGATCCTTTTCTTCGCGGTCCCCGGCGCCTACTGGCTGTTCCACGGCGGCAGGGTCGACAAGTTCAAGGATCTCCTGATCAATTGCGGCTATCCGCTCATCGAACGCTTCCCGCTCATGCTGGGCACCGCTGGAGCTGTGTTGCTGGTTGGCCTGGTCAGGTGGTACTTGGGTATGACCCAACGATCGACCGCGGCCGCAAAAGCCGAGGACGGCACGGCTACCGCCAGCACCCGATCGGCTGTCCTCAACAAAATCGTGTCGAAACTGAGCGGGTTGCTGGCCCACGATTCCGACGACACCGGCGACGAGGCTGCCGACGCAGGTTCACAGCCGTCCCACGCGATCGGCCGTCCATCGAGAAGCAGTCGGTCCACCCGAAGCAGTCGCAGTGCTAGCCGCCGTACCGACCGAACCCGATCACGGCATAACCGACCACCGGTCGACGACCCACCCGACCCGACTGCCGAACGTGCGCGCCGCCGCCGCCAGGCCCCCCGCACGGACGAGGCCCCCGAACAACTCCGTCGATCGCGCCGCCCCCGGCCGCAGGTCGATCCCGGGCAGCCGCCAAGCGAAGCGCGACGCGACCCGCACACCCGTCGCAACCCCTATGAGCGGCCTATGCCGCGTAGCAGCCGGTTCGATCCCTACCGCAGCTACGAGCCGCCTGAGTCGGCCGGCCCCGCCGAGCCGGTAAACCGGTACGAGCGCCGGGGTGCCCGTTACGAGCCGTATGAGCCGTACCAGCCGCCGCGCCGGCGGACCACCCCGAGCGGCTCGACCAGCGCCAACCCAGCACACCACCCGATTGCCCAGGTACGCTACCGCGGAGCCACCCCTCGTGATGAAGTGCGCGAGGTGCCGCGTGATGAGCCGCGCTCAGATCGCCGGATTCATTCCCGCCCTCCGCGTACACCGCAGCCGGAATCCTGGGAATTCGACGTCTAAGCCCGTCTGAGACGACCTCACCGAGCCGAGCGGATCTCCCGGGGCAGCGCAAATACCAGCGTTTCGTTGGCTGTCGTCACCGGTTGCACCATGTCGTAACCCAACTCGGCCAGGCGTTCCAGCACGCCGCGCACCAGCACCTCGGGAACCGAGGCCCCGGACGTGACACCGACAGTGACGACACCGTGCAACCACGCCGGGTCGATGTCGTCGGCCCAATCGACCAAGTGAGCCGCCCGCGCCCCGGCGCCCAGCGCCACCTCAACTAGCCGCACCGAGTTCGATGAGTTGGGTGAGCCGACGACGATCACCAGCTCACATTCAGGTGCCATCGCCTTGACCGCGACCTGTCGATTCTGAGTCGCATAGCAGATGTCGTCACTGGGCGGATCCTGCAATCTCGGGAACCGCTGACGTAGCTTCTCGACGATCTCCATGGTCTCGTCGACCGACAGGGTGGTCTGCGATAGCCAGACGACCCTATCCGCATTGCGCACGGTCACGGCATCGACGGCTGCCACCCCGTCGACCAGTTGTACGTGGTCGGGCGCCTCCCCGGCAGTGCCGATGACCTCCTCATGACCCTCGTGACCAATCAACAGGATGTCGTAATCGTCGCGGGCGAAGCGCCTGGCCTCGTTGTGCACCTTGGTGACCAGTGGACACGTGGCGTCGATGGTCTGCAAATTACGCTCGGCCGCAGCTGCATACACCGTGGGCGCGACCCCGTGCGCGGAGAACACCACGATGGCTCCCTCCGGAACCTGGTCGGTTTCCTCGACGAACACCGCCCCGGCCTTCGTCAACGTCTCAACGACGTGCCGGTTGTGCACGATCTCGTGACGCACGTAGACAGGGGCGCCGTGCTTGTCCAGGGCTCGTTCGACCGTTTCGACGGCCCGGTCCACACCTGCGCAGTAACCCCGCGGCTCGGCCAGCAGTACCCGCTTGCGATGCGGGACACCACCTTCGGAGGCCACCGACCTCGATGCGCCGGGAATCCCCATGTCAACAGTCGGCACCATGACATTCAGGGTACGTTCCAACGACGCGGCCGGGCCATTTCAGGGATCGATATGCCCATCACACCGCGGCTAGCTTGGCGTTCGCGGCCCCTTAAGGCAGTCTTGGACCCATGGCTACTGCACCGTACGGGGTTCGGCTACTAGTCGGCGCGGCGACAGTCGCCGTCGAGGAGACGATGAAACTGCCGCGAACCATCCTGATGTATCCGATGACCTTGGTCAGCCAGGCTGCGCACATCGTCATGCGCTTCCAGCAGAACCTGGCCGAACTGGTCATCAAGGGCGACAACACATTGGAGTCGCTGTTTCCGCCAAAAGACGAGCAGCCGGAATGGGCAACCTTCGACGAGGACCTTCCGGAGGACCTGCAGGGGCTTGCTGCGCTGCCCGGTGCCGACACTATTGATGCCGATCGCCGATCGGAGGGGCGGTTCGCGTTGTACTCGATATCCGACCCGACGGAGTCCAACGCCGCAGCGGCGCAGCCGACACCGGCCAGACAACCGAAGACGTCGTCATCCAGCCCGACTGTTCCCGCACCGGCGATCGCCAGCGAACTCGACTATGCATCGCTGACGCTAGCTCAGCTGCGCGCCAGGCTCCCAGCGCTGGACGTGACCGATCTCGAAGTCCTACTGGCCTATGAGCAGGCAACCAAGGCGCGCGCCCCGTTCCAGACGTTGCTCGCCAACAGGATCACTCGCGCGACCGCCAAGTGACCCGAGCCGCAGAACCAAATTCGGCCGAGAATCCGTTCCCGGTACGTGCGGTAGCCATCCGGGTCGCTGGCTGGATCGACAGACTGGGTACGGTCTGGGTGGAGGGGCAATTAGCCCAGGTAACCATACGACCGAACGCCAAGACAGTGTTCATGGTGCTGCGCGATCCCGCCGCTGACATGTCACTGAATGTGACCTGCCCGCGCGAACTGATACTCGGCGCCCCAGTGAAATTGGCCGAGGGTACCCAGGTGGTGGTCTGCGGCAAGCCCTCGTTCTACACGGGGCGGGGCACATTCTCCTTGCGGCTCAGCGAGATTCGAGCCGTCGGAGTTGGTGAGCTGCTGGCCCGCATCGATCGGTTGCGGCGGTTGCTGGCGGCCGAGGGACTATTCGATCCGCGACTGAAGCGGCCGATTCCATTCTTACCCAACATGATTGGGGTGATCACCGGTCGCGCCAGCGCCGCCGAGCGTGACGTGATGACGGTGGCCGCCGCGCGCTGGCCGGCAGCGCGGTTCGCCGTGCGCAACACCGCCGTGCAGGGTCCTGGCGCCGTGGTACAGATCGTCGAGGCGCTGCGTGAACTTGACCGACACCTCGAGGTGGACGTGATCGTGCTCGCCCGTGGCGGTGGAAGTGTCGAAGACCTGCTGCCGTTTTCCGACGAGACGTTGTGCCGCGCGATCTCGGCCTGCCGCACGCCGGTAATCAGCGCGGTCGGTCACGAACCCGACAATCCGCTCTGCGATCTGGTCGCCGATCTGCGCGCCGCCACCCCCACCGACGCGGCCAAGAAAGTCGTCCCGGATACCGCTGCCGAGCAGCGGTTGATCAAGGATCTGCGCCGGCGCAGTGCTCAAGCGCTGCGCAACTGGGTTACCCGTGAGCAACGAGCACTGGCCGCGCTGCGCAGCCGACCGGTGCTGGCCGACCCACTGCGAGCACTGGCGACCCGCACTGAAGAAGTCCATCGCGCCCGTTCAGCGCTGCGTCGGGACATCACCCGGCTGGTCGCCGCCGAAACCGAGCGCGTCGGCCATCTGTCCGCACGGCTGACGACGCTAGGCCCGGCCGCGACGCTCGCCCGCGGTTACGCAGTGGTGCAGAGGGTTTCGGAGGCGGGCCATCCGATGGAGGTGCTCCGCTCAGTCCACGAGGCGCCGGCAGGCACCAGACTGCGGGTGCGGGTTGCCGACGGCGCAATCGCGGCGGTAAGTGAAGGACGTACTGATGGGTGCTGACGACACCAACAACGACACCAACAACGCCACCAACGAGACGGCTAGCTCTACTACACCTATTAGTCAACTCGGCTATGAAGACTGCCGGGACGAGCTAATTGAGGTCGTCCGTCTTCTCGAGCAAGGCGGACTCGACCTCGAGACGTCGCTAAAGCTCTGGGAAAGAGGAGAACAACTCGCCAAAAGTTGTGAAGAACACTTAGCTGGCGCGCGCCAGCGGGTGACCGATGCACTGGCTGTCGGCACGGCCGATGAGACTGAGGCAAACTGACACGCACCGGTTCTGGACGCGAATAGTTATTCCGAACTGGAACACGTTTCAGTTATGCTTCGCCGCATGGGTGATGCATCACTGACAACCGAACTCGGGCGCGTCCTGGTCACCGGCGGCTCCGGCTTCGTTGGCGCCAACCTGGTCCGCACGTTGCTGGATCGGGGATACCAGGTGCGGTCCTTCGACCGCGCGCCGTCGCCACTGCCCCAGCATCCGAAGCTGGAGGTGCTGCGCGGTGACATTACCGACGCGGCTACCTGCGCGGCGGCGGTCGACGGCATCGACACCATCTTCCACACGGCGGCAATCATCGATCTGATGGGCGGCGCTTCGGTGACCGACGAATACCGACAGCGCAGCTTCTCGGTTAACGTCGGCGGCACCGAGAACCTGGTGCGAAGCGGCCAGCAGGCAGGGGTCAAACGCTTCGTCTACACGGCATCCAACAGCGTGGTGATGGGTGGCCAGAACATCACCGGCGGTGACGAGACGATGCCGTACACCACTCGGTTCAACGACCTCTACACCGAGACCAAGGTGGTGGCTGAACGATATGTGCTGTCGCAGAACGGTGTCGACGGCATGCTGACCTGCTCGATCCGACCCAGTGGCATCTGGGGCCGAGGCGACCAGACGATGTTCCGCAAGCTGTTCGAAAGCGTCGTCAAAGGCCAGGTCAAGGTGTTGGTCGGCCGTAAGTCGACCCGGCTGGATAACTCCTACGTGGACAACCTCATTCACGGTTTCATCCTGGCCGCGCAGCACTTGGTGGCCGGGGGGACCGCACCCGGGCAAGCATATTTCATTAACGACGGCGAGCCGATCAACATGTTCGAGTTCGCCCGACCGGTGGTCACGGCGTGTGGCGAAAGTTGGCCGCGGATACGGATACCTGGCCGGCTGGTGCGCGACATCATGTCTGTATGGCAGTGGCTGCATTTCCGGTTCCGGCTGCCCAAGCCGCCACTGGAACCCCTTGCGGTGGAACGGATTTACCTTGACAACTACTTTTCCATCGGCAAGGCCGAGCGTGATCTGGGCTATCGCCCACTGTTCACCACCGAGCAGGCCCTTGCCGAATGCCTGCCCTACTACAAAGATCTTTTTGCGCAGGTCAAGGCGGCAGCCAAACCCCACCTGGTGTCTGTGGTCGACACTTCACCGCCGGAATAGCGTGCAGGGCGCGGCATCGGCCGAAGGCCCGCGGCCTGACCATCGGACCGCCATGTTCGACGAGAGTCGCCGCGGTGGGTCCGTGCGGCCGGTTTCCGGCCAGACCTAGATAGGTTTCAGCGAAAGCTCACAACCTCGCCACCCCAGGTTGCTCGGATGTGCGCGTCCAGATCGCGCGCGACGATGTCGCTCCTGTCGATGATCAGGCAGCGTCGGTCGGCCTCGTCGTATGCTGGCCATTCCGGTTCGCCGGCCGCGCCCACGGGCTTGCCCCGCGCAGCGAAGTTGACCCACCGGGTCCGCACTCTTCGCGACACCGCCTTGGCGGTCTTGGCACCACCGAGCCGTAGCGTCGGATCGTGAGGCCCACCCAGATTGCCCCAGATGTAAGGCAATTCGGTGGCATGGGCGGCTCGCACCAGCAGCAGTTTGAGCAGCGGCGTCGAGTAGTCGAAACGGTAAAGATACACCGGCGCCACCCTGCTGTGGCCATCAGCCAACCACACCGAAGGCATCCGGAAGCCGACATCGGTGGCAATACTCACCGGCCTAGACCTACGCCGAATCCGGGAGTACACCAGCCCCATCTCCTCCTCAGTCGGCAACTGCAGGTCGGGCTGTTCGGCAGCAATCTCGTTAAACATCGACGTGATCGCGTGCGGCGTGATCGGCATCAGCGGCGACCTCATCAACCGAAATAGCGCTGCCTCATGCTTGTTGGTGCCGATGATCAACGGGACCGGTTGCGAACGGCCCTCCTGCGCCAGCTTTACCGGATAGTCGGTCAGCACGTCGCCATCGACGATGGGAACGAACGCCAGCGTGCCGGGGTTGTGGACCGGCACTTCGTCGAACACTTCTTTGGCCGCAGCCATGAGCGCAGTGGTGGGCACCAAGGGAACCCGGTGCACATCGGAGGGGTCGATGCCCAGCCTATCGAGAATGCAGGCCGCCACGCGTTGCGCTCGGCCGCGGTCGTATACCGAGGTGGCCGGTGAGCTCTGGGCGATCGCCCGAGCGAACAAGCCTTGAGCCGCTGAAGTGGCCAGCAGGGTCGTGACGATCCCGGCCCCAGCGGATTCACCGAACAGTGTGACCCGTCCGGGATCGCCGCCGAAGCCGGCGATGTTGTCACGTACCCAACGCAGCGCGGCCAGCGCATCACGCAAGCCGATATTGGAATCGAAGCGCCGCCGCGCGCTGCTGAACGAGGACAAGTCGAGAAAGCCCAGCGCTCCGAGCCGATAATTGACCGTCACCACCACAACATCACCGGATTGGGCCAATCTGCGGCCATCATAGAGAGGCTGGCTGCCGGACCCAAACATGTACGCGCCGCCGTGCAGCCAGACCATCACCGGTTTTCCGCCACCCGGTTGGGTATCGGCGGGCGCCCAGATGTTCAGCCTTAGGCAGTCCTCGCGCTGCGGCGCGCCCAGCTCGAGCGGCACGTTTGGAATGGGCGGTTGCGGGCAAGCCGGGCCAAACAGGGTGGCGTCGGCAACCTCTGTCCACCGCTCGGGTGGCTCTGGCGCGCGGAAACGCAGGTCGCCCACGGGCGGCGCGGCGTATCTGATGCCTTTCCACACCCTGACGCAACCGTCGTCGATGCCTCGCACCGCGCCGTAGCTGGTTTCGACCACACAGTTGTTGATCGCCATACGCCCAAAAGCTCCTAACCCCGTGCTTAGCATTAGGTTAACGACCAGTTGCGCGATGCGGCCACGGGGCGATGCTGGACGTCTGCCACCCACCTGGGAGGGTCAGCACAGCAACCGCTTGCGCCCAGATAACCTGACTAGGCCCACCGCCTCCGGTTATGGTTGCGCTCGACACCGACGCGGAGGGCGGACCCGGTCAGCAATGAACACCGAATTCACGCTCACTCAGAAGCGCGCTCTGGCGGTCCTGACGCTCATCGCGCTGCTGTTCGGCGCGTACTTCCTGCGGAACTACTTCGTCCTCATGGTGGTGGCAGCGGTCGGCGCGTATCTGTTCACGCCGCTGTTCAACTGGTTCAACAAACGCCTAAGCACCGGTTTGTCGGCCGCGTGCACGGTGTTGACGGCACTAGCCAGTGTCTTCCTTCCAGTCGGGCTCTTGGTGGTACTGGCCGTAGTCCAGATCGCCCGCATGATCGACAACGTCGCCGCGTGGTTCCAGACGACCGATCCCAGCCAGCTCGGCGACAAAGTACTGCACCTGATCAATGACGTGCTGGCGCAGGTACCGTTTTTGCACGTCACCGTCACCGCCGAGATGCTGCGATCCACGATGATCTCGGCGGCCCGCACGGTCGGCATGTGGCTGCTGCATGTCCTGCAAGGCGCGGCGGGAAGTCTCGCCGGCGCAATCACCTCAGCCATCATCTTTCTGTACGTATTTGTCGCGCTGCTGCTGAACCGGAACAAAGTGCGGACACTGATCAGCCAGCTCAATCCGCTGGGTGAAGAAGTTACGGATTTGTACCTACGCAAGGTGGGCTCCATGGTGCGTGGCACCGTGAACGGCCAGTTCGTCATAGCCCTGTGCCAAGGCGTAACCGGCGCTGCTTCCATCTACGTGGCCGGATTTCACAACGGGTTCTTCATCTTCGCGATTGTGCTGACTGCGCTGTCCATCATTCCGCTGGGCGGCGGGATCGTGACAATTCCGTTCGGCATCGGAATGATCTTCTACGGCAATATCGGGGGCGGGGCCTTCGTCATCCTCTGGCACCTCGTGGTGGTCACCAATATCGACAACTTCTTGCGTCCGATTCTCGTGCCGCGCGATGCGCGGCTAAATTCGGCGCTGATGTTGCTGTCGGTGTTCGCCGGTATCAGCATGTTCGGCCCATGGGGCATCATCATCGGCCCGGTGCTGATGATCCTCATCGTCACCACCATCGACGTCTACCTCGCGGTGTACAAGGGCGTGGAACTCCAGCAACACCACGCCCCGCCACCAGCCCGTCGCAGCTGGCTCTCGCGCCGAACCGGGAATGCGCCGGTGAGCGTGGCTACCGACTCAGCCGCTCGGTGAGGAACTCGACCACGCGCTTGCGCGCTTCGTAGGCCGGGTGGCCGTCCACCTCACGGACCTCTTCGGTCAGCACCGAATGCGCCATCCGGCCGAAGCCGTACGCATTCCCCGGACCGGAGTCAATCTCGACCACCTCGAAGGCGTCACCAAGACGCTCCTTCAGTGCGTGGAACCGTTCGCGCGGCACCATCCTGTCCGCACTGAACCGTAATCCCATGGCGCACAAGCCATCATTGGCGCAGCGACCGGTAACGACGCTGAGCTCCGTTTCGCTCAGCCCGGGGTCGCGTCGCTGCGCAGCCGTCAACGGCAGCGGCACCGACGGCTGGCTGAGCACGGGGGCCAGCACGCTGTCGTCGACAGCGGCGGCCAGAGCGAAGCCGCCGGTGAGACATTGGCCGATCACACCGACGCCCTTGCCCGGCGTCGACGCATTGAGGTCGCGCGCCAACGCGCGCAGGAACACCGATACCGGGCGCTGTTTGTTGGTGGCCATAGCCGCGAATTCTCTTGCCACACAGGCCCGGGCCAGCGTGGTCGCCACATACCCGGCCGACACCGCGCGCCCCGGCGTGCCGAACAGTGAGGGGATGGCGACGGTGAACCCGTTGTCCACCAGGTGATTACCCAGCGCCAGCACGCCCGGGTGCATGCCTGGTATCTCCGGGATCAGCACCACTCCGGGGCCAGATCCTTTGCGGTAGACATCGTGGGTGTACTCGCCACCGGTGAAGGGTGCCACCGACCATCCGGACAGGTCTGCTGCGGGTCCACTCACCATAGCTCCCTTCTATCGGTTCGCTGGCTGGTTCGCAGGCAGGGGCGGTTGCGATTGTGTCGCCACAGCCAGCGTACGGAACTGATCGGCGCTGCCGGCACCAGTCACCGCGATCTGGGCAGCGCCAGCGGGCCCGGTGAGCCTGGTCGTCCACACCGGCTCGAGCGCCCTGTCCTGGTCTGCACCTTGATAGACGACCCAGCTGGTACCGGCCACCTCGACGGTTCCGGTCGGGTACATGCCCGGATGAATCGACCCGATCAGCTTGTCCTCGTCGGCGTTGCTCTGGGTCAGACTCACGTACATGCCGGTCGGGCTGAGGTATCCCACGGTCGAGGCGGCCGCGTTCAGGCGCTGCCTGCTCACAGGGTCGGTCCGACCGTCCTCGATGCCGCTGCGCCCGCCGGAGTTGGATTGCCAGCCCGGCGGCAATACCGGTAACCGGATCGGGAAACCCAGTGTCAGGGCGTCGGCACGCAGTGCTGCGGCGGCGTTATAGGAGGGGACTCTGCCGCGGTTCGTCCCGCCTGGCGCAAACGTACACATACCAACCATGCCGGCCAGCAGGATGCAGCCCGCCACCAGCGGCACCAGCGACCAGAACATGTCCCGACCGTCCTGCAGCAGCCGGGGTTTGGCTGGCTTCGGGGTCGGCTGCGGCTCAGCAGTCACGAGGCCAGTATCCCAGCTCCAGCTCAATAATTCGCTTCTGGGACAATCAGCAACCATGACAGCACAGGGATCCGGTTCGTCGCCGACGGCCGTTGTGAGCCCCGACCCGGCGTCCGCGCGGCCGACGCGCGGAGAAGCTCCCGACCGCAACCTGGCCCTGGAACTGGTGCGTGTCACCGAAGCGGGCGCGATGGCCGCAGGGCGTTGGGTGGGCCGCGGCGACAAGGAAGGCGGCGACCGCGCAGCGGTCGATGCGATCCGCGAGCTGGTGAATTCGGTGTCGATGCGCGGGATCGTCGTGATCGGCGAGGGCGAGAAAGACGACGCTCCGATGTTGTACAACGGCGAAGAGGTTGGCAACGGCGACGGCCCCGAGTGCGACTTCGCCGTTGACCCGATCGACGGCACCACGCTGATGAGCAAGGGCATGCCCAACGCCATCTCGGTGCTGGCCGTGGCCGACCGCGGCGCGATGTTCGATCCGTCCGCGGTTTTCTACATGAACAAGATCGCCGTCGGCCCTGACGCCGCGCACGTGCTAGACATCACCGCGCCGATTGCCGAGAACATCCGCGCTGTCGCCCGCGTCAAAGAATTGTCGGTGCGCGACATGACCGTGTGCATCCTGGACCGACCGCGGCACGCCCTGCTGATCGACCACGTCCGCGCCACCGGGGCCCGCATTCGGTTGATCACTGACGGCGACGTCGCCGGCGCGATCTCAGCGTGCCGACCCGAGTCCGGCACCGACATGCTGGCCGGAATTGGCGGCACCCCGGAGGGAATCATCGCCGCCGCGGCGATCCGGTGCATGGGCGGCGCCATCCAGGCACAGCTGGCACCTAAGGACGATGCCGAACGCCGCAAGGCGCTCGACGCCGGCTACGACCTCGGAAAGGTGCTGACCACCGAGGACCTGGTCTCCGGCGAGAACGTTTTCTTCTGCGCCACCGGCGTCACCGATGGCGACCTGCTTAAGGGTGTGCGCTACTACCCCGGCGGCTGCACTACCCAATCGATCGTGATGCGGTCAAAGTCCGGCACCGTCCGGATGATCGAGGCCTATCACCGGCTGTCGAAGCTCAACGAATACTCGGCCATCGACTTCACCGGCGACACCAACGCCGCCTATCCACTCCCATAACCACCTTCCAACGAATAAGGAACCCTATTCTATGGCCGAAGACGCCGAATACCGCATCGAGCACGACACTATGGGCGAGGTCCAGGTGCCGGCAAAAGCGTTGTGGCGCGCGCAAACCCAGCGTGCAGTGGAAAATTTTCCGATCTCCGGGCGAGGCCTGGAGCGCACCCAGATTCGCGCCTTGGGTCTGTTGAAAGGTGCATGCGCGCAGGTGAACAAGGACCTCGGGCTACTGGCCCCGGAAAAAGCCGACGCCATCATCGCCGCGGCGGCTGAGATCGCGGACGGTCAACACGATGACCAGTTCCCCATCGACGTCTTTCAGACCGGTTCGGGCACTAGCTCGAACATGAACACCAACGAGGTGATCGCGAGCATCGCGGCCGCCAACGGCGTGACGGTGCACCCTAACGACGACGTCAACATGTCGCAGTCGTCCAACGACACCTTCCCGACCGCAACCCACATCGCAGCCACTGAGGCCGCGGTCAGTCACCTCATCCCGGCCCTCGAGGTGCTGCAGGACGCGCTGGCGGCCAAGGCTTTGGAGTGGCACACGGTGGTGAAGTCGGGGCGGACCCATCTGATGGACGCTGTTCCGGTGACGCTGGGCCAAGAGTTCAGCGGATATGCTCGCCAGATCGAGGCCGGTATGGAAAGAGTGCGCGCCACCCTCCCGCGGCTGGGCGAACTGCCCATCGGCGGCACCGCGGTCGGTACCGGACTCAACGCGCCCGACGGCTTCGGCGTCAAGGTGGTCGCGGTGCTGATCGCACAGACCGGTCTGTCTGAATTGCGAACAGCGGCAAACTCTTTCGAAGCCCAGGCAGCCCGTGATGGATTGGTCGAGGCATCTGGCGCACTGCGTACCATCGCGGTGTCACTGACAAAGATCGCCAACGACATGCGGTGGATGGGCTCTGGCCCACTGACCGGCCTGGCCGAGCTTCAGTTGCCGGACCTGCAGCCCGGCAGCTCCATCATGCCGGGTAAAGTGAATCCTGTTATCCCCGAGGCGGTTACGCAGGTCGCCGCGCAGGTGATCGGCAACGACGCGGCGGTGGCCTGGGGCGGCGCCAACGGCGCCTTCGAACTCAACGTGTACATCCCTATGATGGCCCGCAATGTTCTGGAGTCGTTCAAGCTGCTGACCAACGTGTCGAGGTTGTTCGCGGAGCGGTGCATCACCGGGCTGATCGCCAATGTCGAGCACCTGCGTCAGCTGGCCGAGTCTTCGCCCTCGATCGTGACACCGCTGAACTCGGCCATCGGCTACGAGGAGGCGGCTGCCGTCGCCAAGCAAGCACTTAAGGAACGAAAGACGATTCGCCAGACCGTCATTGACCGAGGCCTGATCGGCGACAAGCTCTCCATCGAAGAACTCGACCGCCGTCTCGACGTGCTGGCGATGGCCAGGGTGGAATCGGCCGACGACTAGGCTGACCGCTGCGATTGCCCGTTACCTCAGGCGCGGTGGTCCAACGAAAGCCCAACGAAACGAGGGTGTTTAGCACATGACGGCTCCTCCCGGCGGTCCCTACGATCCATACGGAACGAATCCGTATGGACAGCAACCATATTGGGGCGGCCAGCCGCAGGGCGGGGGGTACCCGTACCCGCCAGGTGGCCCGTACCGCAACCCCCAGGGCGGTGCGGACCCGTACACCGGGGCCGGCTACCCATCCCAGCAATATCCGCCTACCTGGCCGCCGGGGGCCTACCCGCCCGGGCCACCACCGAAAGGGCCGGGCTCAAAGCTGCCGTGGGTCATCGTGGCCGGCGTCGCGGTGCTGGGCGTCATCGCGCTGGTGGTAGTCCTGGTGATCGCTCTGAGCCACCGCAACAAGCCGGTCACAGCCACCCCCTCTTCCACTCTGACGAGCACCCCCACCTCGCAGCCCAACAGCTCCGGGCAGACAGCGACCGGCTGCACCCCTAACGTGTCCGGCGGCGAGCAGCCCGGCGACGACACGATCAGCGCCGGCAAGCTGTCGTTTCCGGCCAGCGCGGCACCCGGATGGTCGCCGTTCTCCGATGACCAGAGCCCGAACCTCATCGACGCGGTCGGAATCGGTCAGGAGGTGCCTGGCGCCAGCCAGTGGATGATGCAGGCTGAGGTCGCCATTACCAATTTCGTCCCCAGCATCGACGTGGCCGCGCAAGCGTCGAAGCTGATGGAATGCGTGGCCAACGGTCCCGGTTACGCGCAGTCGGGGCCCACGCTGGGCCCGACGAAGAAGTCGTCGATCACGGTCGACGGTGTCAAGGCCGCCCGGGTCGAGGCCGATATCACGATCGCCGACACCTCGCGGCGGATCAAGGGCGACACGGTCGTCATCATTGCGGTTGACACCAAGCCGGTCACCATCTTCTTAGGCGCCACGCCCATCGGCGATGCGGGCTCGGCGGCCATCATCAACCGGGTCATCGCGGCGCTGAAGGTCTCGAAGTCGTGAAGCCGCAGTTACGCATCACCGGCCGGTGCCGAGACTAGCGTGGGTTCCGAGCGACCCCGCTGCACCGTCGAATAGCATGCGCCCCACTCGTCGCGCTCGGCCTCGTCGGCGCGCTCAATCGCCGCCGCTGAGCCCAGGATCCGGCGGTCGGAGGTCTTGGCAAGGTCGGCAAGTCGCGCGGCTTCATTGACCGCGTTGCCGATAACCGGGTATTCGTAGCGGTTTTCGGCGCCGATAACCGCTACAGGCAACTGTTGCAACCGGGTCCCAGCGCACGTGCCGTCGCCAGCGCAGCCGATGCCGGTTCGCTCGTTCGCAGGGGCGCTCCGAAGACGGCCAGCGCCGCGTCGCCCTCGAATTTGTTGATTAGCCCTTGATGTTCGTCCACGGCCCGGACAACGATCCGGAAGAACTCGTTGAGCACTCGGGCAACCTCTTGCGGCGCAAGGTCTTCCGCAAGCTGCGTCGAGCCCACCAGGTCGATGTAGAGAATTGCGGCCTCTACCACGTCGCCAGACAGCGCGGAACCCTCATCGAGGGCACGGCGGGCCACATCTGCTCCGACGTGTCGACCGAACAAGACGCGCAGCCGTTCGCGCTCGTGGAGACCCACGACCATCCGGTTGAATCCACTTTGCAGTCGCCCGATTTGGGAACGTTCGTAGGCACCCACGCACGTAGTGGTGTTGCCTTGCTCTACCTGGGCCATCGCGTCGACGATCTCGTCGAGCGGATCAGAAATGGATCGAGACGTCAGGATCATCGTCGGAAGCCCGAGCAACAGCGCGGCCAGCGACACCACCAGAATGGGCACATTCAGGTCCGCGGACTCTCGGATCAGCCGGCCGTAAGACTGCAGGATGACGAAGGTCGAACACCCCGGGTACCGCCAGCCGCGGCTGGCAACCCCGGGTGGCCACTCCGATGATCGGCCGCAAGGTGCGTTGCGCCAGCAAAAAACCGGTGCCCGCGGCGGCCGGTCCGCCCAGTACCACCCCGAGCAGAACTGGCAGCAAGGTCTGCGCGACGTCAGCGTGATTCATCAGTAGGAGGACTGCGCCGCACGCTGACCAGGCGCCCACCAGGATGGCCGACTGGCGGCCGCCAAGCTTGATCGCGGCCTCGCGCTGTTGTGGCGTGGGCTCGTGGCCGGGGACATACCAGCGCAGTGTAGGAGCCAGGATCAGAACACCACCCAGCGCGACGCCGATGATTCCCAACACAACCAGCACCAACACAGCTGCCATGTTCTTCTGGGCGAAGTCGACGTAGGTGTGACCGCGCAGCGGGATCAGGATGGCCGATGCGTCGACGACGGCGAGCAGGTAGGCCAAGGAGAGGTCAAACGCATTCTGCAGCAACAACCTGCGGCGCTCTTCGGATGCGCTTCAGCTGCGGCAGCGCGCGTGCTACGCACCGTTGTTTGGCCCGCCCGAGTTTTGGCCGGGAATGTCGGTGATCGGGAAGTTGGGCATGGGCTTAGGCGAGGGCGTGTTGGGCAACGACGGGATCTGGCTGGCCGGGATGTCATGGAGTTCGTTGACCGCAGGACCGTTCTCCCGGCTGCCGTAGCTGCTTCCCGGTGTCCGCGGGCCGAGCAGCTCGCTGACCGTCACCAGCCGGTAGCCGTTGGCCTTAAGCACTGGGATGAACTGATACACCAAGTCGACGGTGCTGGAGTAGGTGTCGTGGAACAACACCACCGAGCCGGGCTTGATGTGGGTCATCAGTTGGTATCGCGTCGCCGCGGTATTCGGGTCGTTGGCCCAGTCGAAAGGAATGACATCCCACAGGATTTCGGCTTGACCGAACGTGGCGGCGGTGTGCCGCACCGCCTGGTTGGACAGTCCGCCGGCGGGACGGTACAGCGTGGGCGTGCGGCCGGTCGCGGCGGTGATCGCGTCATCGGCCCGGGAAAACTGGCCGGCGATGTCCTCGGGGGGGATCGTGGTCATGTTCGGGTGTTCCCAGGTGTGGCTGCCTATCTCCATTCCTGCGTCGGCGATCCGCTTGGCTCCCGCCGGGTTAGCCGCCACCTTGTTGCCAATCAGGAAGAACGTGGCTTTGGCGTCGTTGTCCTTGAGGATTTGCAGTAGTCGGTCGGTGTACGGTCCCGGCCCGTCGTCAAAGGTCAGCGCGACGCACCTGACCGCCGCGCAGTCGAGGCTCTCAGCCCGGGTGACGTGGCCGGTAAGGCCGCCGATGACCAGCACCGCGACGGCCGTCACGACGCCAACCACCATGCGCCAGTAGCGCCAGGCCTGGTTGTCGGGTCGTTTGGGCACTGCTGAAGTTTACCGGGCATCGAGCGTGCGGTCTGGGCGGTGCGTGTCGACTCGCGGCGGTGCGCGTGCCGTCAGGGCGCGATCCGAACGATTTTCCCGCCCTGGACGCGCACCCGAAGCCCACGGCGCACACTCAGCGCGGTCCGGTGATTTCTTCCAGCATCTCGGTGACCAGCGCAGCGATCGGCGACCGTTCACTGCGCAGCAGAGTGATGTGCGCGAACAATGGGTGACCTTTCAGCTTCTCGATCACTGCGACGATCCCGTCGTGGCGGCCCACCCGCAAGTTGTCGCGCTGGGCGATGTCGTGGGTCAGCACCACCCGCGACCCGGAGCCCAGCCGCGACAGCACAGTCAGCAGCACATTGCGTTCCAGCGACTGCGCTTCGTCGACGATGACGAACGAGTCGTGCAAGGACCGACCCCGGATGTGAGTCAGGGGCAGCACCTCGAGCATGCCCCGGGATAGCACCTCGTCCAACACCGCCGGGCTGGCCAGCCCCTCGAGAGTGTCGAAGACGGCTTGCGCCCAGGGGCCCATCTTGTCGCTTTCGCTTCCCGGCAGGTAGCCCAGCTCTTGGCCGCCGACGGCATACAGCGGGCGGAAGACGACCACCTTGCGGTGGGTCCGCCGTTCCAGCACCGCCTCCAGCCCCGCGCACAACGCCAGCGCCGACTTTCCCGTGCCGGCTTTGCCGCCCAGCGACACGATGCCCACCGACTCGTCGAGCAGCAGGTCCAGTGCCACCCGCTGCTCGGCCGAGCGGCCTCGGAGCCCGAACACTTCGCGGTCACCGCGAACCAGCTGTACCCGTTTGGCCGGGTTCACCCGCCCTAACGCATGCGAGCTGCCGCCGAGCAACCGAATCCCGGTGTGGCAGGGTAGTTCCCGCGTCTCGGCCAGGTCGATCTCGCCGTCGGCGAACAACGTGTCGATGTCCTCGACAGCGGTCTCGATCTCGTGCATCCCCGACCATCCGGAGGCGACGACGTCTTGCGCGTGGTACTCGTCGGCGGCCAACCCCACCGCAGCGGCTTTGACCCGCAGCGGGATGTCTTTGCTGACCAACGTGACTTGCTTGCCCTCGGCGGCGAGGTTGGCGGCGCAGCTCAAGATCCGCGAGTCGTTGCTATCGGTCCGGAAGCCGGCGGGCAGCACCGCCGGGTCGGTGTGGTTCAGTTCGACGTGCAGCGTACCGCCTTGGGCACCAACAGGAATGGGCTGATCCAGCCGTCCGTGCTCTAGCCGGAGGTCGTCGAACAATCGCAATGCTTGGCGGGCGAACCAGCCCAGCTCGTGGTGATGGCGTTTCGCTTCGAGTTCACTGATCACTACCAGCGGAACCACCACTTCATGCTCGGCGAACCGACTGCACGCCCAGGGATCAGACAGCAGCACGGAGGTGTCGAGCACGTAAGTCCGGATATCGGTCACGGAGCGCTCCTCGAGCGAATTACGCCCGGGCGGACCCACACGAGCGTGTCGGCGCGGGCCGCGGCACCAGGACCGGGGCCGGTCCTGCCTTTGTCATGACAGCAGTCGTGACGGAGGGTGCCGCCCTGGCAGCAGAGCATGTCGCTGACCATCGAGTGCGACGCTACTCCGGTGACGACAACCCTGCAGGGCAGGCGCGCCGACCTCGGGTCTAGCTGGTGACAAACTGCTTCAGTTGCGGCTCGTCAGCCAAACCCCAGGCGGTGATGCGGTCGGAGATCACCTGCTTGAGTTGCTGGGGGCCGAAAATCCCGGCGTCGGCCACATGCTGCAGCTTGTCGTGATAGGCGTCGATATCGCCACCAACGACGTGCAGGTCGGTGGCGCGGGCGGCAATCGCCGCGATGGTCTCGTCGCGGCTGTAGTCAAGGCAGTGCGTGACCAGATTGGCGAAAAACTGCTCGTGACGCGCCTCGTCCCGGGCGATCCGGTCGATCAGCGCAGCCAAGATCGGTTCTTCGATCTGCGCGGCCAGGTTTTGGCAGAACACCGCGAAGGAGCGCTCGTCGAATGCCATGTACACCAGGGTTTCAACTTGCGTGTACTGGTCGGCCCGGTAGCCCTTCATCACATGCTGGACTCGGACTTCTTCGTTGGCAACCGGGTCGACCTCGCGGGTCACCACCAAATATTCGCGCAGCGCGATGGCGTGCAGGTGTTCCTCTGCAGTCCACCTGCCAAGCCAGCGGCCCCACCCCTCCTCGAGGAGGAAGTGCTCGACCAGCTCGCGGTGATGACCGGCCAAGTTGTCCTTGAGAATCAGCAGGATTTCGCAGGCGTCGGTGATCACCCTGGGCAGGGTCGCCTGCGACGGGTCCCAGTCACGCCCACCGAGGAAGGCAAAGTTCTCGCCGCGGTCGAACGGGACGTAATCGTGGGCGAACCAGATCTCCTCGGTATCGAGGTGGCGAGCCATGTTCACTTCGACCACCGGCTCAAGCTCAAGGGTCAGCGCATTAGCGACAGGTTTCTGTGCCATGCGGTAACTGTAACCCGAAGACACAGGTTCTGTGAAATCAGGTAGCGCGCGTGTCGCGAGCTAGCGGCCGACAAGGCCCCAATCCTCGAGACCGTCATACAGCGGGAACTCTTCGGCAAGCCGGGTTACCCGTTGTCTCAGCGCGGCCAGGTCAACAGAGCTGCCAACGGCAAGGGCGGTCGCAATGACGTCGGCCACCTCGCCGAATTCGGCGTCGCCGAACCCGCGCGTCGCCAGCGCCGGAGTGCCGATCCGCAGCCCCGATGTCACCATCGGCGGCCGGGGGTCGTTGGGGACGGCGTTACGGTTGACCGTGATCCCCACTTCGTGTAGCAGGTCCTCGGCGGCCTGGCCGTCGAGTGGGGAGTTGCGCAAGTCGACCAGGACCAGGTGAACGTCGGTACCACCGCTGACCACCGACACGCCGGCTTGCGCGACATCGTCAGCCAGCAGTCGATCCGCGATGATCCGGGCACCGGAGAGGGTGCGGCGCTGACGGTCAGCGAACTCGGAGCTGGCGGCGATCTTCAGCGCAACCGCCTTGCCGGCGATCACATGCATCAGTGGTCCGCCCTGCTGGCCTGGAAAGACCGCCGAGTTGATGGCTTTGGCGTACTCCTGCTTGCCCAGAATCATGCCGGAACGGCCCCCGCCCAGCGTCTTATGGATGGTGGTGGAGACCACGTCGGCATGCGGTACCGGCGAGGGATGCAGCCGGGTGGCGACCAAACCCGCGAAATGCGCCATGTCCACCCACAACTTGGCGTCAACTTCGTCGGCGATGGACCGGAACGCCGCGAAGTCGAGAATTCGTGGGTAGGCCGACCAGCCGGCGATGATCACCTGCGGGCGGAACTCGAGCGCTTTGGCCCGCACCGCGTCCATGTCGACCAGATGCGTCGTCGGGTCCACGCCGTAGAAGCCGGTTTCATACAACTTGCCGGAGAAGTTCAGCCGCATGCCGTGGGTCAAGTGGCCGCCGTTGGCGAGGTCCAGGCCCAGCAGCCGCTCCCCCGGGGTCATCAGCGCATGCAGCACCGCGGCATTAGCTTGGGCACCCGAGTGCGGCTGCACATTGGCGAAATCGGCGCCAAACAGTGCCTTGGCCCGGTCGCGGGCGATGTTTTCCACCACGTCGACGTGCTCGCAACCGCCGTAGTACCGCCGCCCTGGCAGCCCCTCGGCGTACTTGTTGGTCAGCACGCTGCCCTGCGCCTGCAACACCGCGCGCGGCACGAAGTTCTCCGAAGCGATCATCTCCAAGGTGTCGCGTTGCCGGCCGAGTTCCTTTCTCAGCAGCTCGGCGATGTCCGGGTCCACCTCGGCGAGGGGGGCTGACATGACGGAGTTCGTTTCACGGGCAGAAATGCGGGCGTCGGGTGCGGCAGTCACGCGCGCTAGTCTATCCAGCGGGCGGTTTGGGGGGCTGGCCACGCGGCGTGCAAGTGTGCACTGAGGGTCTCAGCGGGCGTTCCGGGTGCGGAATCGGCGAAATTCCCGCCCGCAGCGCACACCGGAAACGCTCCCTGCAAGACTTGGCATTATGCCGCGGCTTAGCGAGCCGAGCCCGTATGTCGAGTTCGACCGGAAGCAATGGCGTGCGCTTCGCATGTCCACGCCGCTGGCGCTCTCCGAAGAGGAACTGACCGGGCTGCGTGGTCTTGGCGAACAGCTTGACCTGCTCGAGGTCGAAGAGGTTTATCTGCCCCTGGCCCGGCTGATTCACCTTCAGGTGGCCGCCCGCCAACGGCTGTTCGCCGCTACCGCGGAATTTCTCGGCGAGCCGCAGCAAAACCCGGACCGGCCGGTGCCGTTCATCATCGGTGTGGCTGGCAGCGTGGCAGTCGGCAAGTCCACCACCGCCCGGGTGCTGCAGGCACTGCTAGCGCGCTGGGACCATCATCCGCGAGTCGACTTAGTCACCACCGACGGCTTTCTCTACCCCAACGCCGAACTGGAACGGCGCAACCTCATGCACCGCAAGGGTTTTCCCGAGAGCTACAACCGCCGGGCCCTGATGCGGTTCGTCACCTTGGTGAAATCCGGCTCGGACTACGCCTGTGCGCCGGTCTATTCGCATCTGCATTACGACATCATTCCGGGGGCCAAACACGTGGTTCGCCATCCCGACATCCTGATCCTCGAGGGGCTCAACGTCTTGCAGACTGGCCCCACCCTGATGGTGTCGGACCTCTTCGACTTCTCGCTCTATGTCGACGCCCGTATCGAAGACATCGAGCAGTGGTACGTATCGCGTTTCCTGGCCATGCGTAACACCGCGTTCGCCGACCCCGAATCCCACTTCCACCACTACGCGGCATTGTCGGACCCGGAGGCCGTCGTCGCCGCTCGTGAGATCTGGCGGTCGATCAACCGCCCCAACCTGGTCGAGAACATTCTGCCTACCCGACCACGCGCCACACTGGTACTGCGCAAAGACGCCGACCATTCCATCAACCGGCTGCGGTTGCGGAAGCTGTAGTCATCCGGCCGGTCTCGCGCATGGACACCCAACGGCTGACGCGGGACACCAAGCGCCAGCGGCGCAGGTGCCCCGCATCAGCGGGAAGGGGAGCTACGCTGGCAGACGGCGCACTCCCAGGTACTGCAAACCGGCGAACCCCGCCGTGTACACGCCGCTGGCCAGCGTCGCGGCTACCCCGGTGGCGGTCATCGGCACCAGGTCAGCCGCTAGCACCGCTGCCATGGTGTAGCTAATGTTGCCCACGACGACAGCGATACCGGCACGGCGCAAATCAGGCAGCGCGGCAAGGCTGAATACCACCAAGCCGTAGGCCACAAAGAAGGCGCCGATGCTGTATTCCTGGATGGACGTAAGGCCGGTCATTGTGGAAATCGGGTCGGCGGCGACGGCTACAGCCAGACCCATCAGGCCGGTCAACGTAGCATCAGCGCGCATTGCGAACCGCAGCAGTGAATCTGTCGCGTCGTTGCGGGGCCGAGTTGTTGGGCCAGAAACAGCGGTCATGCCAGTACTCCTTGAGGCTTTCGAGCGAGCGGTTGGTCGGTCACTTCCGAGGGTGCCGTTGCCGCACTGCCAGATCGACACATAGCACTGCCAACTGCTGCCAACCCGAGCCCGAGTCAGCTGGCGGTCGCCTCGATGACGCTGTAAGGCGATGTGGTTTCGACGACCCGCGTCATGCGAAAGCCAGCCTGCTCGAAGAGCCGCTGGTATTCGCCGGCGGTACGCTCGCGGGCGTCGAGTGAAACCAACATTTCCAGGTCGGCCCACTTCCCCGGGAATTCACGGCGATGCGACGGAATCACTTGCTCGACGAGCAAGACCTTCTGGCCCGTCCCCGCCGCCGCGCGCACGTTGCGCAGAATGCGCACCGCATCGCCATCGGGCCAGTCGTGAATGATGTTCTTGAGAAGGTACGCGTCTGCACCACTGGGGACGGCGTCATCGAAGAACGACCCCGCTGCGATCCGCACCCGGTCGGCGACGTGATGTTCAGCAAGCACGGCCGGGGCGCCGGCCACCACCTGAGGTTGGTCGAACAGGATGCCTTTCGCATGCGGCGCCGTTTGCAGGATCGCGGCCAAGAGCCTTCCATGCCCGCCACCGACGTCGACGATCGTCGCGAAAACACCGAAGTCATAGGCAGCGACCACCGGCGCGATGGAAAGTTCAGATGTGCTCGTCATGGCCTGATTGAAGATCTCGGCCAGCTCCACCTCGCCGGACAGGTACTCGAAAAAGGGCTTGCCCCGCAGCGCCGGGATGACGGCGCGCCCGCTCCGGATCGCATCGGTTAAATGGCTCCAATGCTGGCGGTGTTGGCGTGCCCCCACCCATCTGGCCATGCCGGCCACAGACACCTCAGCATCCCGGCGAAGAGCTTGTGCCAGCGGGTTCAACTCGTAGCGCCCATCGCGGCGCTGGCGGAATATGCCCCGACCGATCAGGGCCCGAAGCAATCGAGAGAGGGCGTCGGCGTCGGCGTTGACCGCGGCCGCCAACTCCTGTGCCGACAGCGGTCCGTTGGCGAGGGCATCAGCCATGCCGAGTTCCGCGGCAGTAGTGATCGCCTGAGCTACCCAAGCGTCCAAGATCATCTCGATCAACGCAACCGGTGGCGGGACCAAACGGCGATGTAGTCGGTTGAGGTAATGCCGCGCAAAGTCAATGACCCGCACCAATTTTGCGGGCGGCAGCTTTGGTGTCATGGATTCCCTTGGCTGATCGCCGGCGCTCTCGGTGTGTATTTGAAGCGCACGACCACGAGGATGGAGTCGACTGTAATACACACCGCGGCGACACACATCAGCGCATGCAGTGCTCATCCCCGGCAGCGGGGACCCGCCCGCGCAGATCGGCGGCAATAAGCCGGGCCGCAGCGTTTTGCCAATTGTGCAGTGAGCGCTGTGGCACCTCGGTGACCAGCCATTGCCACGCTTGTCTGGCGGTCGCGTCCAAACCGGCCGCAGTGGCGTTCTGAGCGTAGGCGCGCACCCCGGCAACGTAGGGAAAATACAGCGAGTTGTAATAACGCCACTGTTCGGTGGTGCCGAAGTCGCCGGCGTCGCGCGGCTTAAGCCGCGCAATACCGTCGGCCAGCACGGCCTTGAGTTCATTGGCCCGTTCCAGCGGATGATCGGGTGCGCCGCGGGCGGCCAGGCGTTCGTCGATCACCGGCAACGCGGTCAACGGGCTGGCGACCAGCTTGGTCAGGTCGCCGTAGTGGCCGAGTGCCCGGCGAGTGAGTCTGACGAACGCGTCGTCATCGATGTGCTCGAGCGAATCAGCCGACCGAAGTGGCAAGGCCGCGCCGGTGTGCCGCAACGCGGCCCGGTCCGCCCGCAGCGCCGGCGATTGAGCGAAAGCCACGCGGTCCAGCATCCCGGCCAGCGGATCGGCCAGCACTTGCACCGTAATCGCGACCGCCACACTGGTGAATAGCAGTATGGTCAGAGCCGTCTGTGCGGTGGGCTCACTGCGGGTCACCGCCAAGCCGGTCAGCGCCTGGCCACCGAACAGAACCGCCACTGCCACCGTGCCGAGGAACGAGCGCAGCATGTCCGCCCGCAGTGCCTGGCCCTCGTCGAAGGCATCCCACAGCGCAACCGCCACCCCGAGCGCCAAGATGTCGAAACCCGTCGACGCCAGGGCCAGCCAGCTGGGCAACAAGCCCAGCGGGATGATGAGGATGGCATTGGCCAGCGCGAAGAACAAGGTTGCGACAATCACCACGCCGACGACCGGGGTCGGCTGGCTGGGCCGAACTACGGCGCCGACCATCCCTCCGAGGGCGGACACGGATATCACCGCGAACATCAGTAAGTGACCTGCCCGCAGCGGGCCGTCCACGCTGCCCGCCATCACTGCGCCCACCAGAGTCAGCGCGGCGACGCCGCAGACCAATAACAGCTCGCGGCTGCGCGCCCGCCAGCTATCGCTGGGCCGGGACAGCTCGAGCAGCACCGCGAACCAGGCAATGCCGGGAACCGCAACCAGATAGATCTCGACCTGGCTGAGCCGATCGCCGTGCAGGACGCTGGTTGTTCGCACCGCGTCCAAGGCGACTACCGCAGCAAAGCCGCACAGGCCGATCGCCGCCAGGGCCAGTACCGGCTTGCGCGGATCCCGGGCTAGCAGGTACAGCCCAAGCCACGCACTCAGCGTGAACACCACCGCCGACAGCACAGCCACGCATCCAGTGTGTCACGCGACTACTTGCCGTAGCGGCGATGCCGCTGACTGTAATCGCGCAGCGCGCGAAGGAAATCGACTCGGCGAAAAGCGGGCCAGTGTGCTTCGGTGAACCACATCTCAGAATAGGCGCTTTGCCACAGCAGAAAACCCGACAGTCGCTGCTCACCGGAGGTGCGAATCACCAAATCAGGGTCGGGTTGTCCAGAGGTGTAGAGGTTTTCGGATATGCCGTCTTCGGTCACCGCGTCGACAAGTTCCTCGGCGGTGGCGCCGTTGGCTAATCGCTTGCTCAACAGCGCTCGCACTGCATCGACGATCTCCCGGCGGCCACCGTAGCCCACCGCGACGTTGACGTGGAACGGCGCCGTCTCCGGTGTGGATTCCACCGCCTCGCGCAGCCGGCGTGCCGGCTCCTCCCCGATCAGCCCCAGATCGCCGACTGTGCGGACACTCCAACGGTTGGCGGGGGCGCAGATCTCCTCGACGACGTCGGTGATGATCTCGATCAATCCGGCGAGCTCGTCGGGATCACGTTGCAGGTTTTCGGTGGACAGCAGGTACACGGTGGTCATTTCAATGCCCGCGTCCTGGCACCAGCGCAACATCTCGGCGATCTTGGCGGCACCCATCCGGTAGCCGTAGCTGACGTCCTCATAGCCCGCGTTGCGCGCCCAGCGCCGGTTGCCGTCACACAGGACCGCAATGTGTCGCGGCAATTCGGATCTGGTGGCGGCCAATCCTTGCCGCAGCCGCAGCTCGTAAATCCGATACAACGGCTCTTTGAGCCGCGGCGGGATGATCTCCACGAGAATCCAGCCTACTGTGACCGACACCCAATCCCGGCCTGGTTTCCTCCTAATATCACCGCGCGCTTGCCCACGTTGTCGGCCCGTTGAGAAATCGACGCGACTAGGGTGATCGGTGACGAATACCGGTACACGACGGGGAGACGGGAGACATGAGCAGCCAGGCCAGCATGGCTAGCACCGCAGAGCCCGAATCACACGGGTTCAAACCGTCCGATGCTGCCCACCACATCGTCGAAGGCGTTACCCGGGCCCTGACCAAGCCCCGCTTCCGCGGCTGGATCCACGTCTATTCGGCCGCCACCGCCGTTGTCGCCGGTGCGTCGCTGGTCGCGGTCTCGTGGGCGGTCGGTTCTACCGAGGCCGGGCTGGCAACGCTCGCCTACGCCGCGGCCACGATTGTGATGTTCACCGTCAGCGCCACCTATCACCGGGTCAACTGGGAATCGGCGACCGCCCACAAGTGGATGAAGCGGGCCGACCACTCGATGATCTTCGTGTTCATCGCCGGCAGCTACACACCGTTCGCGCTACTGGCGCTGCCTGGCCACGACGGGCACCTAGTGCTGGCCATCGTGTGGGGTGGCGCCATGTCCGGGGTGTTGCTGAAGATGTGCTGGCCGACCGCCCCGCGCTGGGTTGGTGTGCCGCTCTACCTGCTGCTGGGTTGGGTGGCGGTGTGGTTCACGGCGACGATCCTGCACAACGCGGGGGTCGCAGCGATGGTGCTGCTGTTTGTCGGCGGTGCCCTGTACAGCATCGGCGGCATTCTCTACGGAGTACGCTGGCCCGACCCGTGGCCGTCAACGTTTGGCTATCACGAGTTCTTTCACGCTTGCACCGCGATCGCAGCAATCTGCCATTTCATCGCGATGTGGTTTGTGGTGTTTTAAGCGACCTGCCCCGACCAGCGTGAAGCCAGTTTCACATTCGGCGCCGAGCGTGAAGCCAGCTTCACATTCGCGAGCCACTCCCTAGGGCGGCCGCCAGCTCATCCGCACTGGTCACCGGCAGATCGCAAACCGGTCCGCGGCACACGTAGGCAGCGTCCGCACCGTCCACCCGATCCCGACCCGCCAGCAGCGCTGACGAATCGACGTGGCCGCCGACGACGATCGCCCCGCCGGGCGCCAGCCGGCGGGCGGCGGCCAGTAGCGCGGATTGCGCGCCGTCATAGGCCACCGCGATTTGCAGCGGTCCACGCACGGCGGCTTCGGCGACAGCCAGCCAGTGGCCGGCCGACCGTGGCGCGCGGGCCAGCAGGATCGAGTGTTCGCGCAGCGTATCGGCGGCCGCCTGCAAGTACCGCTCGGCGCGGACCCCGTCCACCAGGTGCGCAGCGGTCAGCAATGCCTCGGCAATCGACGAAGCCCCCGACGGTGTGGCCCCGTCTAGCGGATCGGCGGGCCGCAGCACCAACTGCTCAGCATCGTCTGCGGTGTCGAACCAGCGGCCAGGGCGTTGCGGATCGGCGAAGTGCGCCAGCGCGGTATCCAGCAAACCGGCGGCCGCGGTCAGCCAGGCGGCATCGGAGGTGAGCTGATAGAGCGCCAGCAGCCCGGTGGCCAGCATGGCGTAATCCTCCAGAATGGCGGCGCTGTCGCCGACCACCCCACCTAGGCTGGCTCGCCGCAACCGGTCCTCAACGAGGTGTAGGTCCAGCAGCGTCTTGGCACAGCGCTGTGCAGCTTCGGCCAGTTCGGGTTGCTGCAGTGCCACACTGGACTCGGCGAGCGCGGTGATCGCTAACCCGTTCCAGGACGTGACGACCTTATCGTCGCGCCCGGGTTGGGTTCGGGTCAGCCGGGCCGCCAACAAAACGGCCCTGACCCGCTGCAGACGCTGAGGGTCGTCGGGGTCGCTGAGCAACTGCAGCACCGAGGTCCCGTGCTCAAACGTGCCGGGCTGGGTAACCGCGAAAATCCCTGCCGCCCAACGCCCGTCGTCAGCACCGAGCATGTCGACCAGCTGCGCCGGGGTCCAAACGTAGGTCGAACCCTCGCGGCCGTCGGCATCCGCATCCAGCGACGACGTGAACAGGTCACCTTCGGCCAGGTCGTCAAGCAGAAACCGCGCCGTCTCAGTGGCGACTCGCTGAGCCAGCGGGTCGCCGGTGCGCCGGGCCCAGTGCGCGTAGGCGCGCAGCAACAGCGCGTTGTCATACAGCATCTTCTCGAAATGCGGTACCACCCAGGCGTTGTCGACGCTGTATCGAGCGAAGCCACCGGCCAGCTGATCATAGATGCCGCCGCGGGCCATCGCGGTGCCGGCGCGCGACACCGCCTGCAGAGCTGCGCGTGACCCGGTGCGCTCGTAGTGCCGCACCAGCCCTTCCAACAGCGCCGACGGCGGAAACTTGGGTGCGTTGCCCCAGCCGCCGTGCGTAGTGTCCTGCTCGCGTAACACCACCGCGACGGCGTTGTCGCACATCTGCGGCGCCACGTCCGGACCGCCGCCGGGCAGGCCCGACGCCATCGAGCGCAACTCGCCGGCGATATGGTCGGAGGCCTGCTCCACCTCGCCGCGCCGCTCCCGCCACGCCTCGGATATGGCCGAAAGTAGTTGCAGAAAGGCGGCTTTGGGGTAGTAGGTGCCGCAGAAAAAGGGGCGGCCGTCGGGGGCGAGGAAGCACGTCATCGGCCAACCGCCCTGCCCGGTGAGCGCGACCGTGGCGTTCATGTAGACCGCGTCGATGTCCGGACGTTCCTCGCGATCTACCTTGATGGCGAGGAACCCGGCGTTCAGCACGGCAGCCACCTCGTCGTCCTCGAACGATTCGTGGGCCATCACGTGACACCAATGGCACGCGGCGTAGCCGACCGACAGCAGGATCGGCACGTCGCGCGCGGACGCCTCGGCCAGTGCTTGCGGCGTCCACTGCTGCCAATGCACCGGGTTGTCAGCATGTTGGCGCAGGTAGGGGCTGGTAGCCTGCGCGAGGTTATTCGTCCCAGACGAATCAACCGGGTTCATCGGCGGGTCCCGCTGGTCGGGCGTTTCCGTCGGCCGCGCTGCCGGGCGGCTCCGCGGAGTTAACCGCATCCGTGCCCTCGTCGGCGGCCTGGTCGGGCTCGGGGTGCTGGCGGTCGAATGATTCGGGCACCTTTTTCAATTGCCGGTTCATCGACCGCACCAGGAACAGGGTGGCCACCACCAGTAGCACGACGACCAGTAGCCCCAGCGGACTGGCTTTGCCGAAATCAGGCCCATGGTTGCGGGGCGCCTCATCCGCAATCACGGTGAGCATAAGGCGGCTCACCGGTCGAGCTCGATTCCGGCGAACAGCTCACTTTCCGGTAACCGTAGCGGGACACGCGAGCGCGCCAACTCGAATTCCTCGGTCGGCCATAGCTGCTGCTGCCAGGACAGCGGGGCGGCGAAGAACTCGGCATTCGGGTCGATCTGGGTGGCATGCGCACGCAGCGCGTCGTCACGTTGAGCGAAGTACTTCGAGCACTCAACGCGCGTGGTCACCCGGTTGGCGAAGGGATCGTGGTCGGGATGCCAGTGCTCGAGCCACTTCGCGAACGGACCTTCTTGGCCCCGCTTGATGAACTCGTCCTGCAGGACTCGCATGCGTTCCCTCAGGAAGCCGTGAATGTAGTACAGCTTGGACACCGTCCACGGCTCACCGGCATCCGGGAATCGACGGTAGTCGCCGGCCGCCTCATAGGCGCCGATGGAGACCTGATGGCAGCGGATATGGTCAGGATGCGGGTAGCCGCCGTTCTCGTCATACGTAGTGATCACGTGTGGCCGAAACTCCCGGACCACGCGCACCAGCGCCTCAATGGACTCCTCGAGCGGCACCAGCGCAAAGCAGCCGTCCGGCAGTGGCGGCGGTGGATCGCTCTTGGGCAGTCCGGAGTCGACGAAGCCCAGCCAGGTGTGCTCCACGCCGAGAATTTCGGCAGCCTTCGCCATCTCGTCGCGGCGAATTTCAGAGATGCGCCCATGTACATCAGGTAGGTCCATCGCCGGGTTGAGAATCTCGCCGCGCTCACCCCCGGTCAACGTCACCACCACTACGCGATGACCCTCGTCGGCGTAGCGAGCAAGGGTGGCCGCGCCCTTACTGGACTCGTCGTCGGGGTGGGCATGCACCGCCATCAACCGCAGTTCGCTCACGTGCCCCCTTGTCTCTCGGCCGGTCGGTGGGTCAGCTGGTCGCCCGATTGCGAGCCTATAATTCCAGTTCTCGATCGTTACATCCTCCTCGGCCGGAGGCCCCGTCAACTGGCCGGCCACGAACCAGGCATGAACTCAGCACCCGTTTCCCGTCCCGAAGCCCGCTACGGTCAGCGGCGGCTATCCGGTAGATCGCGGCGCCGCGTCACCGTCGCTTCGACACTGTTGGTGGCGGCGGCCGGCACCGGCCTGGCCGTCATCGGCTACCAACGGATCAGCACCAGCGACGTCAGCGGGGCGCTGGCCGGCTACCAAGTGATCGATGACGAGACGGCATCGGTGACGATCAGCGTGACGCGCAAAGACCCGTCGCGCGCGGTGGACTGCATCGTGCGGGTTAGGTCCAACGACGGCAGCGAGACGGGCCGGCGCGAAGTGCTGGTGCCGCCGTCCGATCAGACCACGGTGCAGGTGACGACAACGCTGAAATCGGCCAAGCCGCCACTGATGGCCGACATATATGGTTGCGGCACAGACGTACCCGCTTACCTTCGGTCGTCTTGATCCGAACTGCGCAGATGCCGTCATCGAGTGTTAGCTCAGTGGTAACATAGGTGAATGCACGGTCCGCTTTGGACCGTGTATTGCTGCATTAATGGCCGTGAGCAGAACGGAGTGGCAGCACCCGGGGCGGGAACCCGCCGGCAGATGAGTTCACGGCGATCAAAACCTACGCGATTACGCGGCAGAGAACACAAGGAGCGCGACGAGATGACGGATATTCAGGTGACCTGGCTGACCCAGGAGTCACATGACCGACTCAAGGCCGAGCTCGATCAGTTGATCGCCAATCGTCCGGTCATCGCCGCCGAAATCAACGATCGCCGCGAAGAAGGCGACCTGCGCGAGAACGGCGGCTACCACGCTGCCCGCGAAGAGCAAGGCCAGCAAGAGGCCCGCATCCGTCAGCTGCAGGATCTGCTCAGCAATGCCAAGGTCGGCGAAGCGCCCAAGCAGTCCGGTGTTGCCCTGCCCGGTTCGGTGGTCAAGGTCTACTACAACGGCGACAAGTCCGACACCGAGACGTTCCTGATCGCCACCCGCCAGGAGGGCGTCAACGACGGCAAGCTCGAGGTCTATTCACCGAATTCGCCGCTGGGCGGCGCCCTGATTGATGCCAAGGTCGGTGAGACCCGCAGCTACAAGGTGCCCAACGGCAGCACCGTCAAAGTCACGCTGGTGAGCGCGGAGCCGTATCACTCTTAATTGGTGCCGCCAAGCGTGAATTTCGCAACAGCCCGCTAGCGGCGTGTCTCGTCGTGTAATTCGCGTTCGGAGCGAAGGGCTAGCTGAGCGCCTGCTCCAGATCGGCGAGCAGGTCGGCGATGTCCTCGATTCCGACAGAAAGCCGTACCAGGTCGTCGGGCACCTCCAGCTGCGACCCGGCCGTCGACGCATGCGTCATGGCGGCGGGATGCTCGAGCAGCGACTCCACGCCGCCAAGCGATTCGGCCAGGATGAAAATGGTGGTCGTGGCGCACAAATCCTGGGCGGCCTTCCGGCCGGCTGCCATCCGCACCGAGACCATGCCGCCGAAGCCGCGCATCTGCCGCGCCGCCACATCATGCCCGGGGTGACTCGGTAGTCCGGGGTAGCACACGGCACTGACCGCCGGATGCTGCGCGAGGTATTCCGCTACGGCGGCGGCGTTTTCGCAGTGCCGCTGCATCCGCAGCGCCAGAGTTTTCAGGCCGCGCAAGGCCAGATAGGCGTCGAACGGGCCGGGCACCGCGCCGGCTCCGTTCTGCAGGAACGCGAAAGCCTGGTCCAGCTCTTCGTCGTCAGTGACAAGCGCACCGCCCACCAAATCGGAGTGACCGCCGATGTACTTCGTCGTCGAGTGCAGCACCACGTCGGCGCCCAGCGTGAGCGGTTGCTGCAACGCCGGCGATGCAAACGTGTTGTCCACCAATACTTTTGCCGAGTTCTTGGCGGCGATGTCGGCGATGGCCGCGATATCGGCGATCGTCAACAGCGGGTTGGTCGGTGATTCCACCCACACCAGCTGCGTCTGCGGCCTGATCGCGGCGCGCAACGCGTCCAGGTTGGCGAGCGGCACCGGCGTGTACTCGATACCCCACTGCGTGAACACCTTGTCGATCAACCGGAAGGTACCGCCGTAGGCGTCGTCGGGAATGATCAAGTGGTCGCCGGGGCGCAGGATGGCGCGCAACGCACAGTCACCGGCCGCCATCCCGGAGCTAAACGCCCGGCCGTACCTGCCCTCCTCGACCGCGGCGAGTGCAGCCTCCAGCGCAGCCCTGGTCGGATTGCCGGTGCGCGCGTATTCGAACCCGCCGCGCAGCACCCCGACACCGTCTTGGGCGAAGGTGCTGCTCGCGTAGATGGGAGCGTTGACGGCTCCGGTTGCCGGGTCCGGACGATAACCGGCGTGGATGGCCTTGGTAGCCAGTCCGGTGAACTGGTGATGTCCCTGGCGCTCGTTCATTGGTGCACAGCCTAGTAGCCGCACAGCCACCGCCGTGGCGAGTCGCTAGGTTGCCACCCTTGATCAGTCTCGATCAGAGCGGCAAACAGACCGTCGTCATGATCTTGTCGGCCAGCGTCTGCCGCTTGGCGTCCCACAGCGGCCACAGGAAGCCGACGTAGCAGATGATCGCATCGACGAAGTGCGCAAGTTGGCGTACCAGCGACAAACCGAAGCCCAACGGCTGTCCCGTAGTCTCGCTGACCACCTTGAACTTCATTACCGACTTGCCGAGGCTCGATCCGGTAGTGCCCTGACGGTAGCCCCAGTTCCACACCCAGTACGCCAGTATTAGCAGCGAGGCCAGCCCTTGCGCCAACCCACCGATGATCGAATCCTGCGCGTAGCAGTACTGGCTTACATCGAACTGGTTGACGCTGGTGACACACGACGATTGCTGCGTGACCAACGCGATCACCCAACCGATGCCGTAGACCGCAACGATCGGGGCATTGTCGATCAAGGCGGCGAGCACCCGGGTGATCCACGGTGTGTAGGACTCAGTGGGCTGCGACCGGATAACCGGTCCCGGCGGCGGCGGCGCGTACCCGCCGGCCGACGGAGGAGGTGGCGGCGGGTAGCCGCCCGCGGGCGGTGCAGGGGGCGGAGGCGGAGGGTAGGAACCACCGCTAGGCGCCGAAGGTGGTGGTGGTGGCACATACCCCCCAGCAGGCCCAGGAGGTGGGGGCGGTGGCGGGTAAGACCCGCCGGGAGGCGGCTGATCGGTCATTGGCAACCTTCCACTCGGGGTTAGCTCTCGGGCGGCCTTACAGTACCCGAGGTTGGGCTGTCACGGAGCGCAGCCGGACGAAACCAGGGTTAGCGCCGGCTGCGGGCAGAACCCATTCGCGGCGCGACTTTCGCACTAGCGCCGGCCGGTGCCTTCGGACAGGAAGCCCAGCAAGTCGTAGCGGGTGATGACACCGACCGGTTTGCCTTCCTCCACCACCATCAAGGCATCCCAGTCCCGTAATGCCTTGCCGGCCATACTGACCAGCTCGCCGGCCCCGATCATCCTCAAGGGCGGGCTCATATGCTGCGATACGGCGTCGGCCAACTTGGCCCGGCCCTCGAAAACGGCCGACAGCAGTTCGCGTTCGGAGACGCTGCCAGCGACCTCGCCGGCCATCACCGGCGGTTCGGCGCCGACAACGGGCATCTGCGACACCCCGTACTCGCGCAGAATCCCGATCGCGTCGCGCACCGTCTCCGACGGGTGGGTGTGCACCAGATCGGGCAACGCACCAGACTTGCGGCGCAAAACGTCACCGACCGTGGCTTCCTCCGTCGACCCGTCGAGACGGCTGCGCAAGAACCCGTATGACGACATCCAGGCGTCGTTGAAGATTTTCGACATGTAGCCGCGGCCGCCGTCCGGTAATAGGACGACAACCAAAGCGTCGGGCCCCGCGTCTGCGGCAACTTTCAATGCCGCAACCACGGCCATCCCGCACGAGCCGCCCACCAGCAGCGCTTCTTCGCGAGCAAGCCGCCTGGTCATGTCGAACGAGTCGGAGTCCGACACCGCGATGATGTCGTCGGGCACCGACGGGTCATAGGCTGCTGGCCAGAAATCTTCGCCGACCCCCTCCACCAAATAGGGGCGGCCGGCACCGCCTGAATACACCGACCCTTCGGGGTCGGCACCGATCACGCGGACCGAGCCTCCAGATACCTCTTTGAGATAGCGGCCCGCACCGCTGATCGTCCCACCAGTGCCAATTCCGGTGACGAAATGAGTGACCCTACCGTCGGTATCGGCCCAGATCTCCGGGCCGGTGGTTGCGTAATGGCTGGCCGGCCCCTCCGGGTTGGCGTACTGGTCAGGCTTCCACGCTCCGTCGATTTCTCTGACCAAACGGTCGGAGACGCTGTAGTAGCTATCGGGGTCGTCGGGCGGCACCGCCGTCGGGCACACCACTACCTCGGCACCATAGGCGCGCAGCACATTCCGCTTGTCCTCGCTGACCTTGTCGGGGCAGACGAACACGCATTTATAGCCGCGATGCTGTGCCACCAAAGCCAGTCCGACACCGGTGTTGCCGGAGGTGGGCTCAACGATGGTCCCGCCCGGCCTCAGCTGACCACTGGCCTCTGCAGCATCGATCATCTTCACCGCGATCCGGTCCTTGGAACTGCCTCCCGGGTTGAGGTATTCGATTTTTGCCGCCACCGTTGCGGCCTTAGCGGGGACGACCGAGTTCAGGCGGACCAGTGGTGTGCCGCCGATGAGGTCACTGATGTGCTGCGCAATCCGCATGCGTTCATCGTGTCAGGCGGATCATGCACATCTGCTAGGCGGGTTCGGCTCGGCGCTAGCCGGTGGCCTCGCGGATGTACTCCCCTATCAGACGCAGGGAGCGAACCGCCTCCGGCACCATCGGCGCCGCGACCTGGAAGTCGTGCACCTGGCCCGGCCAGACCCGTACCTCGGCCGGCACTCCAGCGGCAGCCAGCTTGCGTGCCGCCAGCTGAGCGTCGTGCAGCAGCACCTCGGATCCGGAGACGTGAATCAACGTCCGCGGTAGCCCCGGGCGGATGTGATCCAAAGGCTCGTAGAGTTCTTCCGGCTTGCCGTCGACGAGGTTCTTGGCAGCCGCGCTAGCAACCAATTCACCGAGCGCGTCGAGCGCCTTGGAGGTGAACATCGCGTCGGTCTTGATGTTCGGATGTGCTTGCTTGTCTTCCTTTGCCAGCTGCAGCAGTGGCGAGATCGCTACCAGGGCTGCGGGCTCCTCCTCTTCGTGCTGCAGCCGCTGCGCGAGCGTCAAGGCAAGGTATCCGCCCGCCGAGTCGCCGGCCAACACAATCTGCTCCGGGTTGTAGCCCTGCTGCCGCAGCCACCGGTAGCCGTCGTGACAGTCGTCGAGCGCCATTCCGATCGAGTGCTTGGGCATCAACCGATAGTTGACTATCAGGACAGGCGCATCAGCAAACAGCGAAAGCAGCTCGACCAGTCGACCGTGAGAGTTTGCTCCACAAGTCAGAAACGCGCCCCCGTGCAGATAGAGAACGACTCGCCGAGTACCGTCCGCGGGCAGTACACCGCCCGCCCGAACCAGTTGCGCGCAGGCGTTCGGCAAGGTTACCGCCGCCCGAACGGTGGCCGACGCCGGCAGCAGGGCCTTGGCGGCGTGATCGATCAGACCCCACGGCCAAGGCAGGTGCGGGACATAACTACCGACCGTCAAAACCGGCCGGATTGTCATCCACGACGCCAGGGTAGCAACGCGCGCAGCAATGCTCGGGCCGGACTCGACGACCTCGACTGGAGCGCCGTCGCTAATGGCAAATCTGCGTGCTTGCAGTCTACGTGCCTTGAGAACGTCGCGTGGCCGAATGGCAGCACGAGGCGAACCCGATACTCGACTAGGAGCAGTCATGCCCAACACTTCCTACGACGTTGTAGTCCGATACAGCATGTGACGGTTCGGCTGAGGCTCTGGTTCACCTGATTGTCAGGCCCTCGGCCAACCCCGCGAACTTAGCTTGACAGCTTGATTCACGGCCGTGGCCCAAGAGTCTGATTCGATATCACATTAGTTCCACAACGTAATCCGTCCGTTCACCAGCTACCCACTGCAAGCCGACCTAAACTAGGTCTTGTGAGCATGCGCGTGCCGCGGCGTTCCACGATCGCTTTGGCCACAGCGGGTGCACTCGCCTCGACGGGCACGGCCTATCTGAGTGCACGCAACCTGCTGGTTGGCCAGGCGACACACGCGCGCACAGTCATTCCCCGAGCTTTCGAACCCCCGCCGCGCGCCGACGGGGTATACATGCGTGGCGGCGGTCCCGTACAACGCTGGCGGCGCGGAACGCCGTTCGATGTGCACTTGATGATGTTTGGTGACTCGACCGCAAGCGGCTACGGTTGTCGCACCGCCGAGGAAGTTCCGGGCGTGCTGCTGGCGCGAAAACTAGCCGAACAGACCGGTAAGCGGGTGCGGCTCAGCACCAAGGCGATTGTTGGCGCCACCTCCACCGGCGTCTGCGGCCAAGTCGATGCCATGTTCGTGGCCGGACCGCCACCGGACGCGGCGGTAATCATGATCGGCGCCAACGACGTAACGTCGCTCAACGCCATCGGTGAGTCTGCAGAACGGCTCGCCTCGTCGGTGCGTCGGCTGCGCGCCCGCGGCGCGGTCGTGGTCGTGGGCACCTGTCCAGATTTCGGCGTCATCACCGCGATCCCCCAACCACTGCGCGCCCTGGCCCACACCCGCGCCGCGCGGTTGGCCCGCGCCCAGACCGTCGCAGTCAAGACGGCCGGCGGTATGCCGGTGCCGCTCGCACATTTGTTGGCGCCCCAATTCCGGGCCGCACCCGAACTGATGTTCTCCGCCGACCGCTATCACCCGTCGGCGACCGCATATGCCTTAGCAGCCGAACAGCTGCTGGTGGCGCTGCGCGACGCGCTGCGAGCCAAGGTCGGCACGGCAACGCTGGATGCGCCGTCACGATCTGCTGCACCAGCGCTCGGTTACGGGCACGCGCGGGGCAGGATGGTCTCGCGGCTGTGGCGGCGTCCGCTGCCGACCGCGTCTGCGCCCGTCGTCGTCCCGGCCGGCGGCTAGCCCGGCCCGCTTGCCCACCACATCGTCGCCCTGCTAGGCCAATTGCCCGGCCCCTTCTCGGCCCGTTGCGCAGGCCGTATCGGCGCCGGGCCAGGCCCGGCCCCGACGTCCCCCGCGGAGCAACATCAGTAGATATGTAGAAGAAATCATTGCGATAAATTACTATTGCCATCTACAACGATGTATGCCCACCACAATGTCGTGAACGTCCTTTCGAGCATGCCGATGTTGCTCCCCGCCACCCTTCACGTTGCGAGGCTTGATGATCTTTGAGATCGCGATCAGCGAAACCCTTTCCAGCCCAGCCAGATCCGGCAACGACGGCGCGCGGTGATGCCGTAGTGGCAACCAACATGCTCGGAGCGGCTGGCCTCCTGGGGCCTGGCACCGCCGCGTCGGAACCTGTCCCCGCTGCCGAGTCACTCCACGCATCCAGCGCAACGGTCAACACACCAGGCGCCGCTATCGACCACCCCATTGCGGCACCGCCACCGGTCCACTTCCGAACTATGTTTGATTTCGGGGCAATCCCTCCGGAGATCAATTCGGCGCGCATGTACATCGGCCCGGGGTCGGGTCCCTTGATCGCCGCAGCGACGGCCTGGGATGCTCTCGCGGCAGAACTGGCATTGGCAGCCGGGAGTTACCGGTCGGTGGTTGCGGAGCTAATCAGTTCGCCGTGGATAGGCCCCGCTTCGGCGGCTATGGCGGCCTCATCTACCCCGTATGCCGACTGGATAAGCGCCACCGCGGAGCAAGCTGGACTGGCTGCAACACAGGCGAGGACAGCGGCATCGGCCTTCGAAATTGCGCACGCAATGACGGTGCCCCCGCCGACCGTTATGGCCAACCGGGCCTTGCTGCAGACGCTGATAGCAACCAATATTCTCGGGCAGAACGCGCCGGCGATCGCAGCCACCGAGTTCCACTACGCCGAGATGTGGGCTCAAGACGCCGCCGCAATGTACTGCTATGCCGACTCCATTGTGACCGCGACCAGGCTGACCCCATTCACGGCACCACCAACAACAACCAACCCGGCCGGACTGCCCCAGCAGGCTGCGGCGGTTACCAAAGCCGCGGCCACACAGGCAGGCACATCCGCGGCGCGGATAGCGCAGATATCCGCAAAACTGATCGGTAGCTCTTCGCTAGTCCACGTGCTACAACAACTGCCGTCAAAGACGCCGTGGTATGCCAAGATCTGGGATTTCTTCAAGAGCATTCCGATACAGGTGTGGATTGAGCTGCTGAACCTTGAATACACCGACGGGGAGCTCATCTATGCCACCCAAGGATTCGAGCTGAATGCCCTACAGATCTTGCAGTCGTTGGCGTGGGCGCCGGCGATCGCAACGGCCGATGCCGCGGTGGCAGCAGGTAGTGCCGGCGCGCATCGCGCAGGAATTGGCTTGGCCCGCCTAGGAGCTAGTGAAGTCTCGGCAAGTTTGGGCCAAGCCGGCAAGATCGGGCCATTGTCAACGCCGCCCAGTTGGGTTGCCTCGGCTCCCTTAGCAAAAGCTGACCCTGTGCGAGTTTCCAACGCCATCAGCTATGCCACCGGACCGGACAACAGTCCATCGGCCCTAGTTCGCGGCGTACCGATACGTGGGTCGGCAGCGGGCTCACACTTTGCTAACCGCAGACAGGGCTCACCAGTCAGGGTGATCGGACCCCGGGCGATCGGCTAGCGGCCCGCCTCCCTAAACACGAAACCGAGCCGCAAGACCGACCGAGATGTTGACCGCGACGAAGTGAGGAACTGATAGCAATGATCGATTTTGGCGCTTTACCTCCGGAGATTAACTCCCTACGCGTTTATTCCGGTCCAGGGTCGACGCCGATGCTGGCCGCCGCATCGGCCTGGAACGGATTGGCTGCCGAATTAACCTCGGCCGCTATGGATTACGAAAAGGTGATCGCCACGCTGCACAGTGAGACCTGGACCGGCCCCGCGGCGACATCGATGATCGATGCGATCGAACCATACCTGGCCTGGATGCGAGAGACTGCTGCCCGAGCCGAGCAGGCGGCGACCCAGGCGCGGATGGCGGTCGCAGCCTACGATGCCGTACTAGCCGCAGTAGTGCCCCCGCCACTAGTGGCGGCCAACCGCGCTCAGACGGCGTCGCTGTTGTCGACCAACATCCTTGGTCAGAACACGGCACGGATCGCGCTCCTCGAAGCAGAATACAGCGACATGTGGACCCAGGACGCCACAGCGATGTATGTCTACGCTGCGGCCTCCGCGAGCATCGCGCAGGTGACACCGTTCGCTCCCCCGCCACACACCACCAACCCAGCAGCCTCTGCCTTGCAGGGCGCCGCTGTCGCGAAAGCCGCCGGCACCTCAGCTGGCGCGACGCAGAGCGCGCTGACAAAGCTCATTTCTCAGGCGCCGAACGCATTGTTGGACCTCGCATCGCCACTCTCGTGTCTGTTGGCCTCCGCCCGAGCTATTCCAACACCGCCTGCGTGGCTGCTCTGGTTAGAGGATTTCTTCAACATTATTTCGCCCTTCACAGGGACGTTTTACAACGTCACCGGCCTGCCGTATTTCGGCATCGGTATCACCAACAGCCTGGCATCGACTGCGCGCGCCGTAGGGGCGATCGGTCCGGAGGTCGCTGCATCGGTGGGTATCGCAGAAGGCGCCGCGACGGAGGCCGCAGGAATGCTCGGTGCCAGCGGGCCAATCGCCGCAAGCATGGGCGATGCGGCAGCACTGGGCAAGTTATCGGTACCACCCACCTGGTCACTCGGCCCGGAACTGGCTCCTGCAGTAGGTTCTGAATCCGTACCTTTGATCAGCAACTTCGTTGAACCAGAAACAACTTCTCCCGCCGGCAGCATGCTTGGCGGCATGCCACTGGCCGGTGCGGCGGGTCCGGCAGGTAGCGGTCCCCGATATGGGTTCCGTCCTAAAGTGATCGTGCGGCCACCGTTCGCGGGTTAGCGCGATACACGTCAGAATCATCCGATGACGACCTCAGACCCGATTAGCACGGTCGCCGCGCCCGATTCCGCAGAGCATGTCCCTCGATTGCATCGGGGTCTTGCCAACCGACATATTCAGTTGATTGCGATCGGAGGCGCGATCGGCACCGGTCTATTCATGGGGTCCGGACGAACGATCTCCCTCGCCGGTCCGGCCGTGCTGCTGGTGTACGGAATCATCGGATTCTTTGTATTCTTCGTGCTGCGTGCGATGGGCGAGCTGCTGCTGTCGAACCTGAACTACAAATCGTTCGTCGACTTTGCCGCCGACCTATTGGGGCCTGCGGCGGGCTACTTAGTGGGGTGGTCGTACTGGTTCGCCTGGATCGTCACCGGTATCGCCGACCTCGTAGCGATCACCGGCTACACGAAGTTTTGGCGGCCCGACCTGCCGCTATGGCTACCGGTTGTGGTCGCAGTCGCTGTGATTTTGATCTGCAACTTGCTCAGCGTTGGCAGTTTCGGGGAAATGGAGTTCTGGTTCGCGTTGATCAAGCTCGCGGCGATCGGCGGCCTGATCATCGTAGCCATGGTCCTGGTAGCAACTGACTTCGTTTCTGCGCATGGCGCCCACGCAGCAGCAGCGAATCTTTGGAATGACGGCGGGTTCTTCCCTACCGGGTTCATGGGTCTGGTCAGGGGATTTCAGATCGCATTTTTTGCCTACACCGGTTCGGAACTCGTCGGCACCGCCGCAGCCGAGACAGCAAACCCGCGGCGCACCCTTCCCCGCGCCATCAACGCAGTACCGCTGCGAGTAGCGATCTTCTATCTCGCGGCACTACTGGCAATTCTGGTCGTCGTTCCTTGGCGGCAGTTCGCCAGCGGACAGTCCCCGTTCGTGATGATGTTCTCCCTGGCCGGATTTGCTGCTGCAGCGTCGATCGTCAACTTCGTCGTAATCACGTCGGCCACCTCCTCGGCGAACTCAGGTGTCTTTTCCACCGGGAGGATGCTTTACGGTCTGGCGGACGAGGGCAGCGCCCCGGCATTTTTCGGCAAACTCAACCGCGCCGGTGTACCGGCGCCGGCCCTGCTGCTGACGGCCACCCTGCTGCTGACCGCTATCCCACTGCTGTACGCCGGCGGTTCAGTGATCAGCGCCTTCACCCTTATTACGACCGTCTCGTCTTTGCTGTTCATGTTCGTGTGGACGATGATCATCGTCAGCTATCTCGTTTACCGTCGCCGGCATCCGAGGCGTCACGCCGACTCGGCTTACAAAATGCCCGGCGGCGCGTTAATGGCGTGGACCGTCCTGGGCTTCTTCGCATTCGTGATCTGGACGCTCACCACCGGAACCGAAACCGCAATCGCATTGGCATGGTTCCCAGTATGGTTCGGCGTCCTTGCGACCGGCTGGTTGATCCTCCGGCGCCGGCCGTCCCGCACTGAACAGTACTGCCGATTCCAAGCCGAGATGAACGCCGAGATGAACCGAGTGCGACGCTGACCAATCCCAGCGAGCTCACCCGGTCGCATTCGTCGAGAGACATGAGCGGCGAAGTTAAAGCAGAGGTCAAAAGGCTCATGTGCAGTAGCCCGTCGTCGCAGCGAGTTTGGCGAGCGCGGGTGCACGTAGCGTCGGTGAGCCAGTCGAAATCCGTTGCGATGTCAGGCCCAACTGCCCGCCTCTCCCCCGCAAGCGGGCGGTGCCCACCTCAGCCCGCTGCGCGAGCCGCATCGTCGCCGGGCTAGATTCGGCTACGCCAGACCCAATGGAGGGAGCCCGTCATGCCAGAAGCCGTCATCGTCTCGACCGCCCGCTCGCCCATCGGCCGCGCCATGAAGGGGTCGCTGGTCAACATGCGCCCAGACGACCTCGCTGTTCAGATGGTGCGCGCCGCCTTGGATAAAGTGCCCGCCCTGAACCCGCACCACATCGACGACCTCATCATGGGCTGCGGCCTGCCCGGTGGTGAGTCGGGCTTCAACATTGCGCGCGTCGTCGCAGTCGCGCTCGGGTACGACTTCCTGCCGGGCACGACGGTCAACCGCTACTGCTCGTCGTCGCTGCAGACCACCCGGATGGCATTCCACGCGATCAAAGCCGGTGAGGGCGACGCATTCATCTCCGCGGGCGTGGAGACCGTGTCGCGATCCGGCAAGGGCAGCTCCGACTCCTGGCCGGATACCAAGAACCCGCTATTCGACGGGGCCCAGCAACGCTCGACTGCCGCGGCGGCCGGCGTCGACGAATGGCACGACCCGCGCGCCGACGGGAAAGTGCCCGACGTCTATATCGCAATGGGCCAGACCGCAGAAAACGTTGCGATCCTTACCGGAATCTCGCGCGAAGACCAGGACCACTGGGGAGTGCGCAGCCAGAACCGTGCCGAGGAGGCGATCAAGAACGGATTCTTCGAGCGGGAGATCACTCAAGTCACGCTCCCGGACGGCACCACGGTCAGTACCGACGACGGCCCGCGCGCCGGTACCACCTACGAAAAGGTGAGCGAACTCAAGCCAGTGTTCCGACCCAACGGCACGGTGACCGCCGGCAACGCCTGCCCCCTCAACGACGGCGCCGCCGCGCTGGTAATCACCAGTGATACCAAGGCCAAAGAACTCGGCCTGACACCGCTGGCGCGCATCGTGTCCACCGGTGTCAGCGGCCTGTCCCCGGAAATTATGGGCCTTGGCCCGATTGAGGCCTCCAAAAAGGCACTGCAACGAGCCGGCATGTCGGTTGGCGACATCGACCTGTTCGAGATTAACGAAGCCTTTGCGGTGCAGGTGCTGGGCTCGGCCCGCGAACTGGGCATCGACCAGGACAAGCTGAACGTCTCGGGTGGAGCGATCGCCCTCGGACATCCATTCGGCATGACCGGCGCACGCATCACCACCACGTTGCTGAACAATTTGCAAACCCACGACAAAACGTTTGGTCTGGAAACCATGTGTGTGGGAGGCGGCCAAGGTATGGCGATGGTGATCGAGCGGCTCAGTTAGCGCCGCTCGCCGGTCGAGAGTGCGGCCAGGGCGCGACACGCCGCGCCGACACCCAACCCACCGGGCACGAAAAAAGCCGGCACCACCAGTGCCGGCTTTCTTCGTCGAGCAAGCTAGTCGTTCTGCAGATAACTGAGCAGACGCAGAATCTCGATGTAGAGCCAAACCAGCGTTACGGTCAGGCCCAGCGCGATACCCCACGCCGCCTTGTCCGGCGCTCCCGCCCGGATCATCTGGTCAGCCGCGTCGAAGTCGATAAGGAAGCTGAACGCCGCGATAGCAATCACAACCAGCGAGAAGATGATTGCCAACGGTCCGCCGCTGCGCAGGCCCAGGCCCGCTCCGCCGCCGACCCCAAACATCGCCAGCAGAAAGTTGCCGAGCATCAGGACCAGCACACCGAATAGCGACGCGACCACCATGCGGGTGAACTTGGGCGTGACCCGGATGGCGCCGGTCTTGTAAACGACAAGCATGCCGAAGAACACACCCAGGGTGCCCAGGACCGCCTCGCCGATCAGCATTCCCGCATTGGCGGAGCCCACCGAGAAATTGGCCAAGACAAACGAAAAGGCGCCCAGGAACAGACCCTCCAGTGCGGCGTAGCTCAGCACGATGGCCGGGTTGTCCTGTTTGCGGCCGAACGTGGCAACCAACACCAGCGCCAACCCACCGAACGCACCGACCAAGGTCAGCGGCATTGCCAGGTTGAGGTTCTGAGCGACCAGGAAGTAGGAAACCACCGCACTCGCTGTCAGCATGGCCAGCGTCAGACCGGTCTTGGTGACGACATCGTCGATAGTCAGCGGGCGAGACGCCCGAGTCTCCTGGTAAGGAGCGTAAGGGTCCGCCCCATATCCCGGCTGGGCGACGCCCGTGCCGAACTGTGCGTATCCGCCCCTCTGCTTCGGCAGCGAACGAAATACCGGGTTACTAGTCTCCCGCACCGTCGGATCCTCTCTAGTGGCTCCACATATGGCTACAGCATCGAGCTGTGCGAACAACTACTCAACGATCAATGGCACCGCCGGGTTCCCAGCGCAGCTGCTGTTTTGTCGTCCGGCTCACCCTAAACCTTAGCCCCGCGGACGCTCCGGAGCGAGTCACGATCTAGATTGCACGTCAAACTCATCGGCAGACTTGAGCCGGATTCCGGCCGAGGGGAGACCAAATCTTGACCGCAGCCGTGACCGGGGAATCCGCCGCAGTGCTGACCCGCGTAGCAGGCGGTATCGGCCTCATTACGCTCAACCGTCCCACCGCGATCAATTCGCTGAACCTTACGATGGTGGAATTGCTCGGCACGGTCCTCATCCGCTGGGAACGCGACGACGAAGTGCGCGCGGTGGTGGTCGCCGGAGCCGGACAACGCGGATTATGCGCCGGCGGCGATGTGGTGGCCGTCTACCACAGCGCCCGCGGGGACGGTGTGCAAGCGCGGCGGTTCTGGCGTGCTGAGTATCTGATGAACGGCCAGATCGGCCGGTTCGGCAAGCCGTACGTGGCGCTGATGGACGGCATCGTGATGGGCGGCGGCGTCGGAGTCAGCGCTCACGGCAACACCAGAGTCGTTACCGACACGTCCACGATCGCGATGCCTGAGGTCGGCATCGGATTCATCCCCGACGTCGGGGGGGCTTACCTGCTGTCGCGGGCTCCTGGCGGGCTGGGACTGCACGCTGCACTGACCGGGGCGCCGTTTTCCGGTGCCGACGCCATCGCGATGGGCTTCGCTGATCACTACCTGCCGCATAGCGAACTCGACGCCTTCACCGCGGCAATCGCTTCCGATGGAATAGCGAGCGCGCTCGCCCACCACGCGATCGAGCCCCCACCCAGTGAGCTTGTAGCACAACGTGATTGGATCGACGAGTGCTATACGGGAGATACCGTGGCCGACATCGTCGCAGCACTGCGAAGCCACCGTGCCGGACCAGCCAACGAGGCGGCCGGCCTGATCGCCACTCGCTCCCCTATCGCGCTGTCAGTGACGTTGGAGGCAGTCCGCCGCGCCGCAAAAATGCAAACGCTGGAAGACGTTTTGATCCAGGACTATCGGGTGTCGTCGGCGTCGTTGCGCTCACACGATCTGGTGGAGGGCATCCGGGCGCAACTGATCGACAAAGATCGCAAGCCGGTGTGGTCGCCGGCGACACTGGCCGAGATCACCACGGCTGACGTCGCAGCGTATTTCGAGCCGGTGGATGACGACCTGAGTTTCGAGAAAGGTAGGCCATGAGCTACGAGACCATCCTGGTCGAGCGCGACGAACGGGTGGGCCTCATCGCCCTCAACCGGCCACACGCGCTCAATGCGCTCAACACTCAGGTGATGAATGAAGTCACCAGTGCGGCAACCGAATTGGATAACGACGCCGGCATCGGAGCGATCATCATTACCGGGTCGGCCAAGGCGTTCGCGGCCGGCGCCGACATCAAGGAGATGGCCGCTTTGTCGTTTGCCGACGCCTTTGACGCCGACTTCTTCGCCGCCTGGGGCAAACTGGCCGCTGTGCGCACCCCGACGATCGCCGCGGTAGCCGGATACGCGCTTGGTGGCGGTTGCGAGCTGGCCATGATGTGCGACGTGTTGATCGCCGCCGACACTGCGAAGTTCGGCCAGCCGGAGATCAAGCTCGGCGTACTACCCGGCATGGGCGGGTCCCAGCGGCTGACCCGGGCCATCGGTAAAGCCAAGGCGATGGACCTCATCCTGACCGGGCGCACCATCGACGCCGCCGAGGCCGAGCGCAGCGGGTTGGTGTCGCGAGTGGTGCCCGCCGCCGACCTGATGTCTGAGGCCAAGGCCGTGGCCACCACGATTTCGCAAATGTCGAGGTCTGCGGCCAGGATGGCCAAAGAAGCCGTCAACCGAGCCTTCGAATCGACGTTGGCCGAAGGACTGCTCTATGAACGCCGGCTCTTCCACGCAGCGTTCGCGACTGATGATCAATCCGAAGGGATGGCGGCCTTCATAGACAAGCGTCCGCCCAATTTCACCCACCGATGAGCGATTCGGGTTCTACTACCAGCGCCGACACCGGCGCGGCAGCCGGTGTGGCATCGGCCGATGCTCCGGCCATGAAAACCCCTGTGCCACAATCGGTCCGGAAGGCATGGTGGATTCGGCACTACACATTCACCGGCAGCACGATCGGCCTGGTTTTCCTGTGGTTTTCCATGACCCCGTCGCTGTTGCCGCGTGGTCCGTTGTATCAGGGATTGGTCAGCGGCATTTCCGGCGCCATCGGCTACGGCTTGGGCGTCTTCGGAGTCTGGCTGATCCGGTACATGCGGTCGCAGGATTCCAGCCCCCCGCCACCACGCTGGGTGTGGGTGCCGTTGGTCGGGGTGGGCGCGGTCGGCATGGTCCTGATGGCGATCTGGTTCCACATTTGGCAGGACGGCGTCCGTGATCTGATGGGTGTTGAGCACCTGAAGTGGTACGACTACCCGCTGGCTGCGATGGTATCGCTGATCGTGTTGTTCACGCTCGTCGAAATCGGCCAGTTCATCCGCCTGCTGGTTGGTTTTCTGGTGCGGCAGTGTGACCGGATTGCGCCGTTTCGGGTGTCGGCGGCCATCGTGGTGGTCTTGCTGGTGGTGCTGACGATCGCCCTGCTCAACGGTGTCGTGCTCAAGTTCGCGATGAACTCCATGAACAGCACTTTCGCCTCGGTGAACGACGAGATGAATCCCGACACTGCGCCCCCGAAGACTCCCCTGCGCTCAGGCGGCCCGCAGTCGCTGGTGTCGTGGGATTCGCTGGGTCATCAAGGTCGCATCTTCGTGGAGGGCGGTCCTACCGTCGCCGAGCTGACCACGTTCAACGGAACCCCGGCCACCGAGCCGATCCGGGCTTACGCCGGCCTGGACTCCGCGAACGGGATCACGGCGGCCGCGGAGTTGGCGGCTCGGGAGCTGCAACGCACCGGCGGCCTGCAACGGGCCGTCGTCGCGGTGGCCACCACCACCGGCACCGGATGGATCAACGAGGCGGAAGCCGATGCGCTGGAGTACATGTACAACGGCAACACCGCGATCGTGAGCATGCAGTACTCCTATCTGCCCAGCTGGCTGTCCTTCCTGGTGGACAAGGAGAATGCCCGGCAGGCCGGGCAGGCCCTGTTCGAGGCGGTGGACAAGCTGATCCGGCAGATGCCGGAATTCAAGCGTCCCAAGCTTGTCGTGTTCGGCGAGAGTTTGGGATCGTTCGGCGGCGAGGCACCCTTCATGAGCCTCAACAACATCCTCGCCCGCACCGACGGGGCCCTATTCAGCGGACCGACGTTCAACAACACCATCTGGACCGACTTGACCGCTACCCGCGATGCCGGTTCGCCGCAGTGGCTACCGATCTACCACGACGGCGCCCACGTACGATTCGTCGCGCGCCCGGGTGATCTGCTGCGCCCCAACGCGCCGTGGGGACAGCCACGGGTGGTCTATCTGCAGCACGCGTCGGATCCGATAGCGTGGTGGACGCCCAATCTGCTGTTCAGCAAGCCGGATTGGCTGCGGGAAAAGCGCGGTTACGACGTGTTGCCGCAGACCCGCTGGATTCCGGTGGTCACGTTCATACAAGTCACCGCGGACATGGCGGTGGCGGTGGACGTGCCACCCGGACACGGGCACCACTACGTCGCTGACGCTGCCGACGGCTGGGCCGCGGTGTTGTCGCCGCCGGGCTGGACTCAGGCTAAGACCGAAAGGCTGCGGCCGATTTTGCACTCCGACGCGAAGCCACTCGGCTCGCCAGGCGGTAATGGCTGAGCCGGAGGCTCTGCTGCGGCTATCGCAAGACGTCCAGGCGTGGCAGGCCGTGTCAAATTAATTGACAATTAGCAATTGTTTGGACTGAACGCGAAGCGTGCTAAACGGTGAACATCGAAGCTCTCGAATTGTTTTCCAATGTGCGCTGTATCGGCCATTTTAATCTGCGTGACAACGGCAGATTGCTCGATTCGTCAATGAAATTGACACGGGTCGGCGTACTGCCGTGACGGCGAGGCGTCGTCCATTGATTGCCACCTAAAATTCCTAACACTTTGTGCCCCAATGTCTTTCGTAGACATTGAGCGCAGTCATTACTCGCGCAAGCCGTTAACGACTGGGCGAGAATGCCTTATTTTTTTGGCGGATATGGCCTTAACTATTTACGATCCCGGACGATGTAATTACCAAC
>NZ_VTZN01000109.1 GCF_008370645.1 Mycobacterium simiae | reverse complement strand
TTTAGCAGAAAAGGGTTTTCGGGTTCTTTACTACGACGCGTTCGGTCACGGACGGTCTGACCGGCCGGCGATACGCTATCGGCTAGACGTATTTATCCGGCAGCTGGACCAACTGACCGCCAAGCTTGGCATTGATGCTATGCATCTGATCGGCTGGTCGCTGGGCGCCGCGATCAGCACAGCTTTCGCCGCCCAGCATCCCGGTCGGGTCAGCAGCCTTACGCTAATTTCGCCAGCATTGTTTATGTCCCGCTCACGTATGTCGCAGATGTTGCTGCGGGTGCCTGGCTCAAGCGCGCTAGTGGCCCGGCGCATCGGTCGTATCGCAGACCGCGTGGATTTTGATCTGAGCCGTCCCGAGCGATTCCCCGATTTGGCGGCGCGGGTGCGGGAACAGATGAGCTTTCCCGGCTTTCAGCGGGCTGTTGCCTCGGCATTGGTCAACTTCCCCCGCACACCTCCCCGGCGATGGATTGCCGCCGGCCAACATGTTCGTCCGGTGCTCGTGGTGTGGGGTGATGACGATCCGGTGACGCCCATTGCGGCCGCGGCGCAGGTGCTGGCAGTGTTTCCGCGAGCGACACTGCGCCGGATCAAAGGTGCGCGGCACGCAGCTCATCTCGACCATGCCGAGATCGTGCACCCAGCGATCATCGACCACCTCAACGATTGCGCGTAGCTAACCGGTGCGGCGGTCTGACGGAGCATGTGGTCGTCGGCCTGCCGAAGAGGCCCGCGCCGCGGCGCACGCGCGTCCCGTCCTACCGGTCGAGCCGGCGGACGTCCCGTGCGTCAGCCAACCGTGAACGCACGAGTCGTTCCGGTGAACGCCCGGAGCGTGCCGTCGCGGTCGCGCGCCGCGCCATGGTGGACGATGCGGTATCGCCCGGGCGTGGCGTCGCCGGGAATGTCCCAGCCGATGGTGACACGCGAGCCGCCTTTGCCTTGTCGCTGCCAGCGAAACGTCGTCGCCCAGTCGCCGTCGTCGGCAATTCGCACCCATTGGCCGCCTTCGTGGCGGACCACCTCGAGGTAGGTGCGGTTTCGGTGCAAATCGTTGTTCGGTAGCGCGCTGACAAATACGGCCGCTACCACCTGGCCGGGCCGGTAGGTCGCGGCCGGCTCGGTGACCACCGTTCCGAATGAACCGGCGTCGGCGGGGGCCGCGCGCAGCCAGCTGCGTGGTTCGCTGGGCTGCGGGGCACGGCTGGGCGGCGCGGGACGGCCGTCTCGCATCGCCTCGGCGAGTCCGGCCACTGCTTGCATGAGCGCCGGCAATTCCCATCGACCAAACAGCGTGCTGCCGCCCTCGTAGCGCTGTTCCAGATACTCCTCGGGCGTGGTCACGTAGTGGATGTAGGCATTGCTGTAGCCCACGCAGAGCACGTCGGCCAGGTCGGCGCCGACGATCGAAGCCACCGTGCGACGCAACCGCAGCCCCGAGACAATGCTTGGTTCGCCCGGGATGCCAATCAGATACAGGCGCCCGATGCGCACCAGGTGCACGGGAACGATTTCCTGGACGAAGGGCGACAGCCGGTTCACCAAATGGGCGGGCACCACGATGCCCTTGGGGGCGTGCCCCGCCCGCACGGCTGCGGCGAACCGGTAAATGGCACGGGATATTCTGTCCCAGAACGGGTTTCGACCTTGGCGGAAGCCGGGGAACCCCTCGCCCTCGTCGGTGCCCGCCATCATCGAGGCGGCAATCATCGGGCGCCCGGTGCGGTGCTCTTGACCATCGGGCGTGTACTCGCCACGGACGAGGACAGCGCCGAGGTCGACGTGGCTGAACCGGGCATCGATGCCAGCGCCGATCGGCGTCGCGCTGCTCAGCTGCCCGACAGCATCCTCGAATTGGCGCAACCCGATATCGCGGGTGTTCTCCAGCTCGCGGGGCGATCTGGACGCACCGGTGATGGGCCCGTCGACGTGCGGGCTCATGTCGCCTGCGTTGGTTTGTGCGAAGGCGGCGATGAAGTCGGGCTGACCGCAAAGGTAATCCGCGCCGCCGACCGTCCGCTCCCAGTGGTAGGCAGCGAAGCCCTTGTTGTCTCCGGAGATGAGGCGGTTGCGATTGGTCATGCTGGTGCCGTGGGTGGCGAAGAAATGGATTGCGCCAACGGTGTCCTCGCCGCGATCGATACGCACCAGCGTGGTGTGCGGGTCGATGCGGTTGGGGAAGAACGCCCTGTCGGCCGCCGGATTGCGGTCGAACGAGGATGGTGACCGATTGATGCTTGCGCCGTTCAATTCGCCGTGCGACAACGTCACTTGGGCCGGCGCCAGATCGGTGTGCGCGTGTTGCACCGATTCGACGATTCCGTCGACGATCGCCGCGCATGTCGCCGGCCTAAAACCGCTCGTCGACAGGTTGTACAGGAGGTGCCCGCAGTACCCACCGGGCGCGGCGTGTGTGTGCGTCGCCGTAATCAGCGTGTTCCGCGCCGAGTAGGTGTCGCCATACGACTTCGCCAGGCGGCGCAGCACTTCATCGGTCACGTTTTGCATGGGCACCGGCAGGTCGGTCACAACCAGCAGCAATCGCGCATTCCCGTCGTCAAAGACGAACGCGCGGGACCGGAGCCGAAGGTGAATACCGGCGGTGCGCTGATCGGTTTTCCCGTAGCCGAGCATGCCGCAATCCGCTGACTCACCGGTGATGTCGGCGATGCCGCGCCCCACAGAAAGCATTGCCTCATCCTCCACAACGGCAAATGTCGCGGCGGTCTCCGACGCGCTGTCCGCGACAACCACCTTATGCGCCGAGATTTTCGCTCCGCGACCAGTGTCGAACGTGAGCTGGCGGCGCGCTCGGGTCCGTCCGCGTCACTAGACTGACGAACGTGCTCATCGGTTCGCATGTCAGCCCACGGGATCCACTCGCCGCGGCCGCGGCCGAAGGCGCCGACGTGGTGCAGATTTTCCTCGGCAATCCGCAGAGCTGGAAGGCTCCGAAGCCGCGCGCGGATGCCGCCGCGCTGAAAGCGGCCGCCCTACCGGTGTACGTGCACGCGCCCTACTTGATCAACGTCGCGTCGGCGAACAATCGGGTGCGCATCCCGTCGCGCAAGATCTTGCAGCAGACCTGTGATGCCGCGGCCGACATCGGTGCCGCGGCGGTGATCGTGCACGGCGGCCATGTCGCCGCCGACAACGACCTCGACGATGGGTTCCAGCGCTGGCGTAAGGCGCTAGACCAGCTGCACACCGCGGTTCCGGTCTATCTCGAAAACACGGCGGGTGGCGATCACGCGATCGCTCGCCGCTTCGACACCATCGCCCGGCTCTGGGACATCATCGGCGACACCGGAATCGGCTTTTGCCTCGACACGTGCCACGCCTGGGCGGCCGGTGAGGCCCTGGTCGATGCCGTGGATCGGGTCAAGGCCATCACCGGCCGCATCGACCTGGTTCACTGCAACGATTCAAGGGATGCGGCGGGCTCCGGCGCCGACCGGCACGCTAACTTCGGCACCGGTCAGATCGATCCAGAGCTGCTGGTTGCTGTCGTGATGGCCGCCGGTGCGCCGGTTATCTGCGAAACCGCCGAGGAGGGGCGCAAGGATGACATCGCGTTCTTGCGGGAAAGAACAACCGGCTGAATTTAAAGCGTTTCCAACCCAGGTCTCGACGCCTACGGTTAACGCATGCTTCATCGAGTCGTCACGCTCTTCGGTGTCGTACTCGTGCTCGCCGGCTGCGTCCATCGGGGAGCACCGCCGCCGGCCGGCTTTGGGAATGGCACCAGCTTCCACAGCATCGAAGTTGGCGGAGTCGAACGCACCTACCGGCTGTACAAGCCCGCAGGATTGCCACCGTCGGCACCGCTGGTCGTCATGCTGCACGGCGGGTTCGGCAGCGCCAGACAGGCCGAAAGGTCTTATGACTGGGATGAATTGGCCGATTCGGAGAAGTTCGTCGTCGCCTATCCAGACGGCCTCCACCGGGCCTGGAATGCCAATGGCGGAGGTTGCTGCGGCCGGTCCGCACGCGAAGGCGTCGATGACGTCGCGTTCATCAGCGCGGCCATCGCTGACGTCTCCCGTAACGTCCGCATAGACCCCGCCAGGGTCTACGCCACCGGCATGAGCAACGGCGCCATCATGTCCTACACGCTGGCGTGCAATACCAACCTGTTCGCGGCGATCGGCCCCGTCTCCGGGACGCAGCTGGACCCCTGCCCGACCCCCCATCCCGTGTCGGTCATGCACATTCATGGCACCGGCGATCCGCTGGTGCGCTACTACGGCGGGCCCGGCGCGGGCATCGCCCGCATCAACGGTCCACCGGTCGAGCAGCTGAATGCTTTCTGGCGCAAGGTAGATCAGTGCGGCGCCCCGACAGCAACGACCAGCGGCAGGGTCACGACTTCGATCGCCGCATGCGCCGACCATCGCAGCGTCGTGCTGGTCACCCTCGATGACGGCGGCCACGAGTGGCCCTCCGTGGCTACCGAGACGCTGTGGGAATTCTTCGCAGCCCACCCTCGCTAAACGCCAACATTACGTCTCTTGTGCGGTTGTCGGAAAAATGTAACATCGTTGTCATGCCAGATACCCATGTCGTCACCAACCAGGTACCGCCCCTGGAGAACTACAACCCGGCCGCGTCGGCGGTGCTCACCGAGGCCCTGCTCCGTGAGGGCGGCCAATGGGGCATGGAAGAGGTCAATGAGGTTGGGGCGCTGTCCGGATCCAGCCAAGCCATCCGCTGGAGCGAGCTGGCCGACCGCAACCGGCCGACGCTGCATACTCACGACCGCTGTGGGCACCGTGTCGACGAGGTGGCATACGACCCGGCGTACCACGAGCTGATGCGCGCCGCGATCGGGCACGGCCTGCACGCCGCGCCGTGGAGCGATGACCGGCCGGGCAGCCATGTGGTGCGGGCCGCCAAGATGTCGGCCTGGAACTGCGAGCCGGGCCATGTCTGCCCGATCTCGATGACCTATGCCGTCGTGCCGGCGCTGCGCTACAACCCCGAGCTGGCAAAGGTTTACGAGCCGCTGCTGACCAGTCGTGCCTACGACCCGGAGCTGAAGCTGGCCACTACGAAGCCCGGCATCACCGCGGGCATGTCGATGACCGAGAAGCAGGGCGGGTCCGACGTGCGGGCCGGCACCACCCAGGCAAGCCCGAACGGCCCCAACGCTGACGGCACCTATAGCCTGACTGGACACAAGTGGTTCACCTCGGCACCGATGTGTGACATCTTCTTGGTGCTTGCGCAGGCGCCGGGTGGGCTGTCGTGCTTCATGTTGCCGCGGATACTCCCCGACGGCACCCGCAACCGGATGTTCGTGCAGCGCCTCAAGGACAAGCTCGGCAACCATGCCAACGCCTCCAGCGAGGTCGAATACGACGGCGCCACAGCGTGGCTGGTTGGCGAGGAGGGCCGCGGTGTCCCGACCATCATCGAGATGGTCAACCTCACCCGGCTGGATTGCGCACTCGGCAGCGCCACCAGCATGCGCACCGGTCTGACCCGCGCCATCCACCACGCCCAGCACCGAAAGGCCTTTGGCTCCTACCTGATTGACCAGCCGCTGATGCGCAACGTGCTGGCCGATCTGGCGGTGGAAGCCGAGGCCGCCACCATCGTGGCCATGCGGATGGCCGGCGCCACCGACAAAGCGGTGCGCGGCGACGAGACCGAGGCGCTGTTGCGCCGCATCGGGCTGGCCGCCAGCAAGTACTGGGTGTGCAAGCGTTCCACCCCGCACGCCGCCGAAGCGCTTGAGTGCTTGGGCGGCAACGGCTATGTCGAGGACTCCGGCATGCCGCGGCTGTACCGGGAGGCGCCGCTGATGGGCATCTGGGAAGGCTCGGGCAATGTCAGCGCACTGGATACGTTGCGCGCCATGGCAACTCGCCCCGAATGCGTCGAGGTGTTGTTCGACGAGTTGGCCCGCACTGCGGGCCAGGACCCCCGGCTGGACAGCCACGTCGAGCAGCTGCGGGAACAACTGGGCGACTTGGACACCATCCAATACCGGGCCCGCAAGGTCGCCGAGGACATCTGCCTGGCGCTGCAGGGGTCACTGTTGGTGCGGCATGGGCATCCTGCCGTCGCCGAGGCCTTTCTGGCCACCCGGCTCGGCGGGCAGTGGGGCGGGGCGTTCGGCACCATGCCGACTGGACTGGATCTGGCGCCCATCCTCGAGCGTGCTTTAGTCAAGGGATGACACGCGCCGGCGACGATGAGGTGGGGGCACGCTCCCCCGAGTGGGAGGTACCCTTACCCGCTTGCGGGGGAGAGCGGCGGTTATGACGCACGCGATCAGGCCGGTCGACTTCGACAACCTGAAGACCATGACGTACGAGGTCACCGATCGGGTCGCGCGGATCACTTTCAACCGGCCGGATAAGGGCAACGCGATTGTCGCCGACACTCCGCTGGAGCTCTCGGCGCTGGTGGAACGTGCCGATCTGGACCCGAATGTGCACGTCATCCTGGTGTCCGGCCGCGGCGAGGGCTTCTGCGCGGGTTTCGACTTGTCCGCGTATGCCGAAGGGTCGTCATCGGCCGGCGCTGACGGCGGGTATGGCGGCACGGTGCTGGACGGTAAGACCCAGGCCGTCAATCACCTGCCCAACCAGCCGTGGGATCCGATGATCGACTACCAGATGATGAGTCGGTTCGTGCGCGGCTTCTCCAGCCTGATGCATGCCGACAAGCCCACGGTGGTCAAGATCCACGGCTACTGCGTGGCCGGCGGCACCGACATCGCGTTGCACGCCGATCAGGTGATCGCTGCCGCCGACGCCAAGATCGGCTATCCGCCGACCCGGGTCTGGGGTGTGCCGGCGGCCGGTCTATGGGCACACCGGCTTGGTGACCAGCGCGCCAAGCGCCTGTTGCTCACCGGCGACTGCATCACCGGCGCGCAAGCCGCCGAATGGGGCCTCGCGGTGGAAGCACCGGATCCCCAGGACCTCGACGAACGCACCGAGCGGCTGGTGGCCCGGATCGCCGCGGTGCCGGTCAATCAGCTGATCATGGTCAAGCTGGCGCTGAATTCCGCTCTGCTGCAACAGGGTGTGGCCACCAGCAGGATGGTCAGCACGGTGTTCGACGGCGTTGCGCGGCACACGCCGGAGGGGCACGCCTTCGTGGCCGATGCGGTCGAGCACGGCTTCCGGGCGGCGGTACGCCACCGCGACGAGCCGTTCGGTGACTACGGCCGTCAGGCTTCCGGGGTGTAAGGCCGTGCCGACCATGACAGCCCGCTCGGTGGTGCTCAGCGTGCTACTAGGCGCGCACCCCGCGTGGGCCAGCGCCAGCGAACTGATAAGGCTGACAGCAGATTTCGGCATCAAGGAGACGACCTTGCGGGTGGCGCTGACCCGGATGGTCAGCGCTGGTGACCTGATCCGCACCGCCGACGGCTATCGGCTTTCGGACCGGTTGCTGGCCCGGCAGCGGCGACAGGACGAGGCGATGCGCCCGCGGGTACGGGCCTGGCGCGGGTACTGGCACATGGTTGTCGTCACCACCGTCGGCAACGATGCCAGGACCCGAGCTGCGCTGCGAACTACCATGCAGCACAAGCGGTTTGGCGAACTACGGGAAGGGGTGTGGCTGAGGCCGGACAACCTCGACCTAGAACTCAGCCCCGATATGCAGGCCTGGGTCCGGGTGCTCAAAGCGCGCGATGACATGCCCGCTGAGTTGGCGGCGCAACTGTGGGACCTATCTGGGTGGGTCGACGCCGGCCAACGCTTGCTGGACGAGATCGGTTCCGCGGCGGATGTTCCCGGGCGGTTCATAGTGGCCGCCGCGATGGTCCGTCAGTTGCTCACCGACCCAATTCTGCCCGGCGACCTGCTACCCGCCGACTGGCCGGGCGCCCGGCTGCGCGCCGCGTACCACGACTTCGCCAGCGAGCTGGCGAAAAGCCGCGACATGACCCAACTCCTGGAGGCGACATGAGTGATCTGGTTCGGGTAGAGCGCAACAATTCGGTGACCACGGTGATCATCAACCGGCCGGCGGCGCGCAACGCGGTGAACGGCCCGACGGCGGCCGCGCTGTACTCGGCGTTCGAGCAATTCGACCGTGACGACACCGCTTCGGTGGCCGTGTTGTGCGGTAACGGCGGAACCTTTTGCGCCGGGGCCGATTTGAAGGCTTTCGGTACACCGGAGGCTAATGCTGTACACCGGACAGGCCCGGGTCCGATGGGGCCGTCACGAATGACGTTGTCCAAACCGGTGATCGCTGCCGTCAGCGGTTACGCCGTTGCCGGCGGTCTGGAACTGGCGTTGTGGTGTGACTTAAGAGTGGCTGAGGAGGACGCCGTGTTCGGCGTGTTCTGCCGGCGCTGGGGAGTGCCACTTATCGACGGAGGCACGGTGCGGCTACCGCGGTTGATCGGACACAGCCGGGCGATGGACATGATCCTGACCGGGCGGGCGGTGGCGGCCGACGAGGCACTGGCGATCGGTTTGGCCAATCGGGTGGTGCCGAAGGGGCAGGCCCGACAAGCCGCCGAAGCGCTCGCGGCCGAGCTGGCCGCTCTGCCGCAACAGTGCCTGCGGTCGGATCGGCTATCGGCGTTGCATCAGTGGGGCCTGCCTGAGTCGGCGGCACTTGATCTGGAATTCGCGAGCATTTCCCGGGTTTCCGCCGAGGCCTTGCAGGGGGCTGGACGCTTTGCCGCGGGTGCCGGCCGTCACGGCGCGCCGGCCTAACGGTCAACTGCTCTTGTTGATGGTGTTGCCCGATCCGATGTTGTCGACCTTCGGGGCACCGTCTTTGTAGGTAATTGTGTTGTTGAGACCCAATACGCTGAGGCGTTGGTCGATCTTGTCGAAGGTGATCTTGTTGTCAGTTCCGCCGATAGTCACTGTCGTGCAGGTTCCGGTCACGGTCAGGGTGTTGTTAGAACCGGCCACATTCAACGATTTGCCCTCAGCGCAGTCCAGCGTGGTGGTCGTCCCGATCGATCCATAGGTCAGCGTGTCGCCGATCTCGATCGACGCGGTTGTGGTGGGGCCGCCCGACGTGCTCGGCGCCGCGGTGGCGCTGCTGGTGGTGGCAGGCTTTCCGGAGGTGGTGGTGGCTGCCGGGGGATTCGCTGTCGAACTGCATCCCACCAGGCCGATAGCCGCGACAACCACCGATGCCACCGCGATCGCCGACTGCCGCGGCGCACGGACATCAGCGCGCATGACCTTCCTCCCATCCTTTAGGGGCCTACGCGCTGGAGCCGGTTGACCATGCCCAGTTCGCGGCCGCGATCCCAGATGAACGGATCACCGTTCTTGAAGAACACCGTCTCATCCCAGCCGTAGACGGTGATGTCATTGATCACTGTGTCGGCAACGACGGTGTTGGACGAGCCCATCACCGTCACCGCCCAGCACGTTCCTTTGGCGGTGACGTAATTTTCCGTGCCATTGACGAACAGCGTGGAATCGTTGCAGTCCAATATCCGCTCGATGCCCTCCCCGGTCACATGGGTGTCGCCGTTTTTCGCGTGCGCTGCCGGCGGGGGGCCGGCTGGGATGGCGGCGATGGTGAGGACGCAGGTAGCCAGCGACCCGGCGACGGTTGTCCATTGCACCTGCGGGCCCCCTTCGTTGGGCGCGTGAACTGCACTCGATTGAGCTGTGCACCTAGCCTAAGGGCATGGCCTTGCGCGACGACAGCCTTCAGCACATTTGCGCGGCAGGGTCACTCAACGCACGACCCCGTCAACTAGAGTCGTTAGTTGACCTGGACTCCCACCTGCGTACGCAATGAAGGGCGATCGTCATGGCAGCTTCGCCGGAACCGCCGTTGGCGGCTGGGCGTCAGCGGGCCACCAAATCCGTGGCGCGCTCGGCCAAACTGAGCCGCGATGTGATCATCGACGGCGCCCTGACTTTTTTGGACCGGGAGGGTTGGGATTCGCTGACCATCAATGCGCTTGCGGCACAACTTGGGACCAAGGGGCCGTCGCTGTACAACCACGTCGACAGCCTCGAGGACCTGCGCCGCGCGGTGCGGATCCGCGTCATCGACGACCTCATTACGATGCTGAACAGAGTCGGCGAGGGTCGGGCCCGCGATGACGCGGTGCTGGTCATGGCCGGTGCCTACCGCAGCTATGCTCACCACCATCCCGGGCGGTACTCGGCGTTCACCCGGATGCCGTTGGGCGGTGACGACCCCGAGTACACCGCCGCGACCCGGAGCGCCGCCGCGCCGGTGATCGCCGTCCTGGCTTCCTTCGGCCTGGCTGGTGACGAGGCCTTCTATGCGGCACTTGAGTTTTGGTCGGCTATGCACGGGTTTGTGTTGTTGGAGATGACTGGTGTGATGGATGAGATCGACACCGACGCGGTGTTCTCCGACATGGTGCTGCGGTTGGTCGCGGGTATGGAGAAGCGCACCACGCAAGACGGTGCTGAGCGCGGCTGAAGCCCGCGGGAGACGACGGAGAGGGCCCAACGAGGCCCTGAGCAAGGGCCCTGAAAAAGGTCAAGCAACCCCGAACCGGTGCCGTCGGCCCGGTCCCCGTTCAGTTCGGGCACCGCTTTGACCTGCGTGACCGGCGACCGGTATTGTGGTTGCTCGTGCCTGGCGGCCTACAGCGCCTGACTTGAGGGCGTGGATGCCGGGCCAATTTGCATGTCCACGATGTCGCAGAGATGTCTTGGGCCGGCTAATTGAGTTCGGTGGCCGTCGCATCCGACACACCCGGCCGCGGGGTAAGGCTTTTTATTCCGTGGTGCGGCAAAACTGCAGTACAAAGACTTGACAACGAACGGGGCCCGCAGCGGGGTCAGCAACAGCAACACAGAAAGCCGGTAGATGCCAACCATTCAGCAGCTGGTCCGCAAGGGTCGTCGGGACAAGATCGGCAAGGTCAAGACCGCGGCTCTCAAGGGCAGCCCGCAGCGCCGTGGCGTATGCACTCGCGTGTACACCACCACTCCGAAGAAGCCCAACTCGGCGCTTCGGAAGGTTGCCCGGGTGAAGCTGACGAGTCAGGTTGAGGTCACCGCGTACATCCCCGGCGAGGGCCACAACTTGCAGGAGCACTCGATGGTGCTGGTGCGTGGCGGCCGGGTGAAGGACCTGCCCGGTGTGCGGTACAAGATCATCCGTGGTTCGCTCGACACCCAGGGTGTGAAGAACCGCAAGCAGGCCCGCAGCCGTTACGGCGCTAAGAAGGAGAAGAGCTGATGCCGCGCAAGGGGCCGGCGCCCAAGCGTCCATTGGTCAACGACCCTGTTTACGGGTCCCAGCTGGTCACGCAGCTGGTGAACAAAGTTCTGCTCAAGGGGAAGAAATCGCTGGCCGAGCGCATTGTTTACGGTGCGCTGGAGCAGGCTCGCGATAAGACCGGCACTGATCCTGTTATTACGCTCAAGCGCGCTCTTGACAACGTCAAACCGGCTCTGGAGGTGCGCAGCCGCCGTGTCGGCGGTGCGACCTATCAGGTGCCGGTCGAGGTGCGGCCGGACCGGTCGACCACACTGGCGCTGCGCTGGCTCGTCGGATTCTCGCGCCAGCGCCGGGAGAAGACCATGATCGAGCGTTTGGCAAACGAAATTCTGGATGCCAGCAATGGCCTCGGGGCTTCCGTCAAGCGGCGTGAAGACACCCACAAGATGGCCGAGGCCAACCGCGCGTTCGCACACTATCGCTGGTGACACCCCGGCGATCGAGCCTGGGCGCAACCGATAGCGAACCAACTAAGCAACCGAAAGAGTGGGAAGACTTCTGTGGCACAGAAGGACGTGCTGACTGACCTGAGCCGGGTCCGCAACTTCGGCATCATGGCGCACATCGATGCCGGTAAAACCACGACCACCGAGCGCATCCTGTACTACACCGGCATCAATTACAAGATCGGTGAGGTGCATGACGGCGCCGCGACGATGGACTGGATGGAGCAGGAGCAGGAGCGCGGTATCACCATCACCTCCGCCGCCACCACCACATTTTGGAAAGACAACCAGCTCAACATCATTGACACGCCCGGCCATGTTGATTTCACCGTCGAAGTGGAGCGCAACCTGCGGGTCCTCGACGGTGCGGTCGCCGTATTCGATGGCAAAGAGGGCGTCGAGCCGCAGTCCGAACAGGTCTGGCGGCAGGCCGACAAGTACGACGTCCCCCGGATCTGCTTTGTCAACAAGATGGACAAGATCGGCGCCGACTTCTACTTCTCGGTGCGCACCATGGAGGAGCGACTCGGTGCCAACGCGGTGCCGATCCAGCTGCCCATCGGCGCTGAGGCCGAGTTCGAAGGTGTCGTCGACCTGGTCGAGATGAACGCCAAGGTGTGGCGCGGTGAGACCAAGTTAGGCGAGACCTACGCCACCGTCGAAATCCCGGCCGATCTGGCCGAAAAGGCGGAGGAATACCGTACCAAGCTGATCGAGACCGTCGCAGAGTCTGACGAGGCGTTGCTGGAGAAGTACCTCGGTGGCGAGGAACTCAGCATCGACGAGATCAAGGCCGGAATCCGCAAGCTGACCATCTCCAGCCAGATCTACCCGGTGCTGTGCGGCAGCGCCTTCAAGAACAAGGGCGTGCAGCCCATGCTGGATGCCGTCGTCGACTACCTGCCCTCGCCGCTGGACGTTCCTCCGGCCATCGGCCACGCTCCCGGCAAGGAGGACGAGGAGGTGGTACGCAACGCCACCACCACCGAGCCGTTCGCTGCGCTTGCCTTCAAGATCGCCACCCACCCGTTCTTCGGCAAGCTCACCTACATCCGGGTTTACTCGGGCACCGTCGAGTCGGGCAGCCAGGTCATCAACGCCACCAAGGGTAAAAAGGAGCGGCTGGGCAAGCTGTTCCAAATGCACTCCAACAAGGAAAACCCCGTCGAACGAGCCAGCGCGGGCCACATCTACGCGGTGATCGGCCTCAAGGACACCACCACCGGTGACACGCTGGCCGACCCGAACAACCAAGTCGTGCTGGAGTCGATGACCTTTCCCGACCCCGTCATCGAGGTGGCCATCGAGCCCAAGACCAAGAGCGATCAGGAGAAACTGAGCCTGTCGATCCAGAAGCTCGCCGAAGAGGACCCGACCTTCAAAGTCCACCTCGATCAGGAAACCGGCCAGACGGTGATCGGCGGCATGGGCGAGCTGCACCTGGACATCCTGGTGGACCGCATGCGCCGGGAATTCAAGGTCGAGGCCAACGTCGGCAAGCCGCAGGTGGCGTACAAGGAGACCATCCGGCGCGTGGTGGACACCGTCGAGTACACCCACAAGAAGCAGACCGGTGGCTCGGGCCAGTTCGCCAAGGTGATTATCAAACTTGAGCCGTTTACCGGCGACGACGGTGCCACCTACGAGTTCGAGAACAAGGTCACCGGTGGGCGCATCCCGCGCGAATACATCCCCTCGGTGGACGCCGGCGCGCAAGACGCCATGCAATACGGTGTGTTGGCCGGCTACCCGCTGGTCAATCTGAAGGTCACTTTGCTCGACGGCGCCTACCACGACGTCGACTCGTCGGAAATGGCCTTCAAAATCGCCGGTTCGCAGGTGTTGAAGAAGGCGGCGGCCCAGGCGCAGCCGGTCATCCTGGAGCCGATCATGGCCGTCGAGGTCACCACGCCCGAAACCTACATGGGTGATGTGATCGGCGACCTGAACTCTCGCCGTGGTCAGATTCAGGCCATGGAGGAGCGGGGCGGTTCGCGCGTCGTCAAGGCGCATGTGCCGCTGTCGGAGATGTTCGGCTATGTCGGCGACCTGCGGTCCAAGACTCAAGGCCGGGCGAACTACTCCATGGTGTTCGACTCCTACGCCGAAGTGCCGGTGAACGTGTCGAAGGAAATTATCGCGAAGGCGACGGGCGAGTAAGCTGGCCCGGTCACTAACCGCGGCATCACTGTAAAAACAACAACACTGCTTTTATAAGCACCAACAGTCCAGGAGGACACAGAAGTGGCGAAGGCGAAGTTCCAGCGGACCAAGCCCCACGTCAACATCGGGACCATCGGTCACGTTGACCACGGCAAGACAACCCTGACCGCGGCTATCACCAAGGTCCTGCACGACAAGTTCCCGGACTTAAATGAGTCGAAGGCGTTCGACCAGATCGACAACGCCCCCGAGGAGCGCCAGCGCGGTATCACGATCAACATCGCGCACGTGGAGTACCAGACCCAGAAGCGCCACTACGCCCACGTCGACGCGCCGGGTCACGCAGACTACATCAAGAACATGATCACCGGCGCCGCCCAGATGGACGGCGCGATTCTGGTGGTCGCAGCTACCGACGGCCCGATGCCGCAGACCCGCGAGCACGTGCTGCTGGCCCGTCAGGTGGGTGTGCCCTACATCCTGGTGGCGCTGAACAAGGCCGACGCTGTTGACGACGAGGAGCTGCTCGAACTCGTCGAGATGGAGGTCCGGGAACTGCTGGCGGCCCAGGAGTTCGACGAGGAAGCCCCCGTGGTCCGAGTATCCGCGCTGAAGGCGCTGGAGGGCGACGCCAAGTGGGTCCAATCCGTCGAGGAGTTGATGGATGCGGTCGACGAGTCGATTCCGGACCCGGTCCGCGAGACCGACAAGCCGTTCCTGATGCCCGTCGAGGACGTGTTCACCATCACCGGCCGTGGCACCGTGGTCACCGGTCGGGTGGAGCGCGGCGTGGTCAACGTGAACGAGGAAGTCGAGATCGTCGGCATCCGCCCGACCACCACCAAGACCACCGTCACTGGTGTGGAAATGTTCCGCAAACTGCTTGACCAGGGACAGGCCGGTGACAACGTTGGTCTGCTGCTGCGTGGTGTCAAGCGTGAGGACGTCGAGCGCGGTCAGGTCGTCATCAAGCCCGGCACCACCACCCCGCACACCGAGTTCGAGGGCCAGGTCTACATCCTGTCCAAGGACGAGGGTGGCCGCCACACGCCGTTCTTCAACAACTACCGTCCGCAGTTCTACTTCCGCACCACCGACGTGACCGGTGTGGTGACGCTGCCGGAGGGCACCGAGATGGTGATGCCCGGGGACAACACCAACATCTCGGTGAAGCTGATCCAGCCGGTCGCCATGGACGAAGGTCTGCGGTTCGCGATCCGTGAAGGTGGCCGCACCGTCGGCGCCGGCCGGGTCACCAAGATCATCAAATAGTCGCTCCCGGAGCTTCGCCAGGCCCGGATTGCCCTCGCGGCAGTCCGGGCCCTGGTTTGTGTTGGCCTGGCGTCACCGCCGCCTTGGACCGCAATATGTGATCGGTAGCGCCGGCGTCGGGGTTAGTCTGACACGACCTATCGAGCACCTGGCAGGAGACGTGAGGAGCAGGCAGATGCTGGCGCGCTACATCAAGATGCAGTTGTTGGTGCTGTTGTTCGGTGGCCTGGTAGGGCCCATTTTCCTGGTGGTTTACTTCACCCTTGGGCTGGGCAGCTTGATGTCGTGGATGTTCTACGTCGGCTTGCTCATCACGGTGGCTGACGTGCTTATCGCGCTGGCATTGACCAACTGGGGGGCCAAGACGGCGGCCAAGACGGAGTTTCTCGAACAGCAGGGCGTACTTGCGCTTGCGCAAATCACCGGCCTCACCGAAACGGGCACTCGGATCAACGAACAACCGGTGGTGAAAGTGCACCTACATATCTCGGGTCCCGGAATCGCTCCATTCGACAGTGAAGACCGGGTGATCGCCAGCGTGACCCGACTCGGCAACCTCACCGCACGCAAACTCGTCGTCCTGGTCGACCCACATACGCAGCAATATCTGATCGATTGGGAGCGAAGCGCTTTAGTCAACGGCCTGGTCCCCGCCCAGTTCACCGTGGCCGAAGACAACCGGACCTACGACCTGAGTGGTCAGGCCGGCCCATTGATGGAGATCCTGCAGATCCTCAAGGCCAATAGCATCCCGCTTAACCGGATGGTCGACATCCGCTCGAACCCGGGTCTGCGCCAGCAGATCCAAGCCGTCGTGCGGCGGGCGGCCCAGCAGCAGACACCAGGGTCGCAGCCGATCGTCGACGCCAAGGCCTCGATCGGCGAGCGTCTGCAGGAGCTGGAGGCGCTGCGCGCCAGCGGCGTGGTGAACGATCAGGAGTACGCCAGCAGGCGCGCCCAGATCATCGCCGAAATCTGAGGCTGCGGGCGCGGCCCGAGGCGAGTTAGAACACGTTCCAATTCCGCTGCTAGCCTGACAGGCGGCGAAAGGGGTGCACGTGGCTGGATCGCTGCAAGGACGAGTCGCGTTTGTCACCGGCGCTGCTCGTGCCCAGGGACGGTCGCACGCAGTGCGGCTAGCCCGGGAGGGCGCCGACATCATTGCGCTGGACATCTGTGCGCCGGTGTCCGACAGCATCACCTACCCGCCGGCGGCTCGCGCGGAGCTCAACGAAACTGCCCAGGCGGTCGAGGCCGAGGGGCGTAAGGTGCTAGCGCGCGAGGCAGACATCCGCGACGGGGCGGCGCTGCGGCAGCTGGTGGCCGACGGGATCGAGCAGTTCGGCCGGCTCGACGTCCTGGTGGCCAATGCCGGGGTGCTGGGCTGGGGCCGGCTGTGGGAACTCACCGACGAGCAGTGGGACACCGTCATCGGAGTCAACTTGACGGGCACCTGGCGGACCCTGCGAGCTGCGGTGCCGGCGATGATCGAGGCCGGCAACGGAGGCTCGATCGTGGTCGTCAGCTCGTCGGCGGGTCTGAAGGCCACACCGGGCAACGGCCATTACGCGGCCAGCAAGCACGGACTGACCGCGCTGACCAACACACTGGCGCTCGAACTCGGCGAATTCGGTATCCGGGTCAACTCTATCCATCCATATTCCGTCGACAGCCCGATGATCGAACCGGAAGCGATGATGCAGATATTTGCCAAGCACAGTAGCTATGTGCACAGTTTCCCGCCGATGCCGTTGCAGCCCAGGGGATTTATGACACCAAACGAGGTGTCCGATGTGGTGGTATGGTTAGCGGGAAACGGCTCCGGCGCGCTGACCGGAACGCAGATTCCGGTCGACAAGGGCGCCTTGAAGTATTGACGCGCCATCGTGTATGAACTGCAGGTGACCAGTAGCGAGGCCGGCGACAACGGAAACAACGGCACCGAAGGAATCGTGATCGTCGGCGGCGGGCTGGCTGCCGCTCGGACCGCCGAGCAGCTGCGTCGCGCTGGCTATGCGGGTCGCCTCACGATCGTCAGCGACGAGGTACACCTGCCCTACGACCGGCCACCGTTGTCCAAAGAGGTGCTGCGCAGCGAAGTCGACGATGTGGCCCTCAAACCGCGCGAGTGGTACGACGAAAAGGACATCACGCTACGACTCGGTTCGGCGGCCACGGGTCTCGACCCCGCGGCGCAGACGCTGACCCTGGCCGACACCAGCGTGCTGGGTTACGACGAGCTCGTCATCGCCACCGGCCTGGTGCCCAGGCGCATTCCCACCTTCCCCGATCTGGACGGCATTCGGGTCCTGCGGTCCTACGACGAATGCATGGCGCTGCGCACCCACGCGGCGGCCGCAAAGCATGCGGTGGTTATCGGGGCCGGCTTCATCGGCTGTGAGGTGGCGGCCAGCCTGCGCGGCCTCGGTGTGCACGTGGTGCTCGTCGAGCCGCAACCGACACCGCTGGCCTCGGTACTGGGCCAGCAGATCGGCCAGCTGGTGGCGCGCCTGCATCGCGACGAGGGTGTCGACGTGCGCACCGGCCTTGGCGTGGCCGAGGTCCGCGGCGAAGGCCATGTCGACACGGTGGTGCTGACCGACGGCACGGAACTCAACGCGGATCTGGTGGTAGTCGGCATCGGATCGCACCCGGCCACCGACTGGCTGAACGGCAGCGGCATCAAGGTCGACAACGGTGTGGTCTGCGACGAAGCCGGACGCACCAGCGCGCCGAACGTGTGGGCGCTCGGCGATGTTGCCTCCTGGCGCGATCCAGTGGGACACCAAGTGCGCGTTGAACATTGGAGCAATGTTGCCGATCAGGCGCGCGTCATCGTGCCCGCGCTGCTAGGCCACCAAACGCCGTCCACCGTGGTGGTCCCGTATTTCTGGAGCGACCAGTACGACGTCAAGATCCAGTGTCTGGGTGAGCCGCACGCCACTGACACCGTCCATGTGGTCGAGGACGATGGCCGCAGGTTCCTGGCCTACTACGAACGCGACGGTGTGCTGGTCGGCGTGGTCGGCGGCGGGTTGCCCGGCAAGGTCATGAAGGTCCGCGCCAAGATCGCCGCCGGCGCGCCGATCGCCGAAGTGCTGGAATCATCGGATGCCGGGTGAGTCACGTTCATCCCATTCTGGTCAGCAACTCGGTGACGTGAAGTTCTCTTCCTGAAGATGCGCCCGCCTCCGCCGCCGCGTCGAGGCTGCTCATCCAGAGACTTCCGAGCGTTGACCTGGGTGAGACTCCTCACCACGGGCAATGGGAATTCAAGCAGCACCAACGCGGGCTCGTGGAATGCGGGCAACATGGACAGTTGACGATCACCCCGCAGTGCTTGCGTGGCGCCAACCCGGTCGAATTTGTGCATCGTTGCCAGATCGGCAAATCGGGCCTACCGAGCCAGTCCTGTGTTGAAAAGCGGATGTTGACGCTGGCGTCGTCGTAGCATTGTGGCGCATTACTACGTTTCCATGTCAGGCTCACGTCTCCTCGGGCGCCGGTCGGCGAAAAGAGGTGGGAGGTCAACGATGGCGAATTTTG
>NZ_VTZN01000108.1 GCF_008370645.1 Mycobacterium simiae | reverse complement strand
TCGCCATCGGCCTGGCGGGCCGGCCGCGGCTGTTGATCGCTGACGAGCCAACATCGGCGTTGGACGTCACCGTGCAGCGTCAGGTCCTCGACCATCTGCAACGGCTTACCGACGAGCAGGGCACCGCGCTGCTGCTGATCACCCACAATCTGGCGCTGGCCGCTGAACGGGCCGAGTCGGTGGTGGTCGTCAACGGCGGCGCGGTGGTGGAATCCGGTTCGGCACAGGATATCTTGCGAAATCCTCGGCATGAGTACACGCGGCGACTGGTCGCCGCAGCCCCGTCGTTGACGGTCCGGAATTCGGCGCGGGTCCGGACGCAGGTGGCCAAGAAAGCCGATGATCTTCTGGTCGTCTCGGAGCTGACCAAGTCCTACCGAGAATCTCGCGGCGCGCCGTGGCGGCGGGCGGAGTTTCGGGCCGTCGACGCGGTGTCGTTTCGGCTGCGGCGGGCAAGCATCCTTGCCGTCGTCGGCGAATCCGGATCCGGCAAGTCGACACTGGCGCGCATGGTGCTCGGTTTGCTGCAGCCAACGTCCGGCACAGTGGTTTTCGACGGCGTGGGGGTCGGTGGGCTGGACCGGGCCCAGGCTCTGGCCTTTCGCCGTCGGGTACAGCCGGTGTTCCAAAACCCCTACAGCAGCCTGGATCCCAGATATTCGGTGTTTCGCGCCATCGAGGAACCCTTGCGTGTCCACCGGATCGGGGACCGCAGACAGCGTCGCCAGACGGTGCGCGACCTGGTGGACCAGGTGGCGCTGCCGTCGTCGGTGCTGGGCCGGCTGCCACGTGAGCTGTCCGGTGGTCAACGGCAACGGGTTGCGATTGCCCGGGCCTTGGCGTTGCGGCCTGAGGTGCTGGTGTGCGACGAGGCGGTTTCGGCGCTCGACGTACTGGTGCAGGCACAAATTTTGGACCTGCTTTCCGAGTTGCAGGCCAGTCTGGGGTTGACGTACTTATTCATCAGCCACGATCTGGCCGTCGTCCGTCAGATCTCCGATGACGTGTTGGTGATGCGTGCGGGGCGGGTAGTAGAACATGCCACCACCGAGGAAGTCTTCAGCCAGCCGCGCCACGAGTACACGCTGCAGTTGCTGGACGCCATTCCCGGCGCCCGGACAGCTTCAGACTAAGTTGGCAACCTGTGACGCCTGACCCGCTGGCTCGGTTGATGGAGCTCCCCGGTGTGCCCGAGGCCAGCGATTGTGCGCGTGCGGAGTTGGGCCGGGCCCACCGACACCGGGCCAACCTGCGCCGCTGGCCGGTCACCGCCGCCGAAGCGGCACTGCGCGCAGCGCGGGCCTCCTCGGTGCTCGACGGTGGCGATCCAGTGATGAGCAATCCGGTGTTCGGGGGAGCGCTGCGGGTGGCGGACGCGCTCGAAGGCGGCGAAGGCCCGCTGGTTGGTGTCTGGCAGAAGGCGCCGCTGCAGGCGCTGGCTCGCCTGCACATGCTGGCGGCCGCCGACTTGGTCGCTGCCGACCGGTTGGGCCGCCCCCGGGCCGACTCCGGGATTGGGGTCCGTCTGGAGTTGCTCGTGGATACGGTTACTCGGCCGACTCGGGCGTCGGGGCCGGTGGTGGCGGCGGTCGCACACGGAGAACTGTTGACGTTGCAGCCTTTCGGCAGCGCCGACGGTGTGGTGGCGCGCGGGGTTTCGCGGCTGGTGACGATCGCCGCCGGACTGGACCCGCATGGGCTCGGGGTTCCGGAGGTGAGTTGGATGCGCCACCCGGCGGGATACCGCGACGCCGCGCGCGGATTCGCCGAGGGCACGCCGGATGGTGTGGCGGCCTGGCTGGTGTTGTGTTGCCGGGCGATGGAAGCAGGCGCTCAAGAGGCTCAGACGATTGCCGCGGCTGCGGGATGAAAATAGCTGGCGCACTGCCAGAGTAATTGATTCAAAAATGCAAAGCGGGCGGCGACCGAAGGTATTCGGATCGCCGCCCGCCAACACGGCTCTCGGTTACCAAGCGTGCACTTTCTGGGCTGCGTGGGTTGGCCTCGGCGCGTTTGCGACGCTTCTAGCTGCAGCCCCACCCAAGGGGCCGTCGGTACCGTCTGCACTTCGCAATTACGCAGGCCCGCAACACTTCTGCCATTATCGCGGCTATGACTCCGCGTGGGTGCCGGGAACCGTGCTGGGCGCCCGGGTCGGGAGAACGAACCTTCTCTTCCGGATCGACCTTGGCCTCACCGGGCTTCCGTGCCTCCATTTCTACTACTGGAGCTTGAGCACAGCAAGGCCTAATTGCGTGAAAGTTGTGCAACAGCTTTTGGTGGTGCGCTCTAGCGTTTGCTGCAGGGACCATTGGTGTGGTTGTTACGCCGGAGCTAGCCCGAGGGCCACGCTCCACAGCCCGGATTTAGAACGCGAAACGACGCAGCAGCGCGTAGCTGACCGCTCCGGCAGCCAGCGCACTGACGCCCACCGCGGCAGTGGTGGCTATCGCTGCACCCGACGGTGCCGGAATACGGTCTCGTAATGACACCGTTCGGGAGAACGACAACACGGGCCAACCGCGCTCGATCGCTTCCTTGCGCAAGCCGCGATCCGGGTTGACCACCGAGGGGTGGCCGACCGCCTCGAGCATCGGCAGATCGGTAACGGAATCGGAGTAGGCGTAGCAATGTTCCAGCGGGTAACCCTCACGGGCAGCCAGCTCGCGGATCGCCTGTACCTTGCCTGCGCCGTAGCAATAGAACGCGATTTCACCGGTGTACTTACCGTCCTCGATGACCATTCGGGTCGCCATCGCGTGCGTGGCGCCCAGTGCCCGGGCAATCGGGGCCACGATCTCTTCGCCGGAAGCGGAGACTAGAACGACGTCACGGCCACACAGCTTGTGGCCGGCGATGAGATCGGCAGCTTCGGCGAACACGAGCGGTGTCATGATGTCGTGCAGCGTCTCGTTGACGATCGACTTCACTTGTTCCACGTCCCAACCGGTGCACATGTTGGTCATGTGGGCGCGCAGGCGGTCCATTTGGTCATGGTCGGCGCCGGACAGCAGGAAGATGAATTGCGCATAGCTGGACTTGAGCACGGCGCGGCGATTGAGTAAACCTTGAGCGAAGAAAGGTTTGCTGAACGCCAGTGTGCTGGACTTGGCGATGATGGTCCTATCAAGGTCGAAAAACGCAGCAGTGCGAACCCGCGGAGCGGGCGCTCCGGCCGGTTGGGGTGGGGTTTGCTGCTGCGCGGCCGAGTCCGGGACGGTCACCAGCCCAGCATAGGTCGGGGGGTTGTGCGGCTCTGATTGCACACCCAAAACGGGTGTTCTGACAACAAATGTTGTCGATCTGACGACTACGTTTGCACGGCTCAGGCCGTATTTTGAATCGAAAAGCAGTACTTGCGTCAATCTAGTCTGGCATGTGTATAGTAAGCATTACTCGGCCGCTGAGCCGAGGGTGCATCAGCCCGACCCCCCGGGGCTGAAGCACGACGACCTCCGCCTCCTCCCCCCCTGGCGGGGGTCGTCCCTTTTAAGGGGTAAAAATTCCCACTGCGCGCCGTTTTGGTCGGCTCATAATGCGTTGCGGAGATACTAGCCAAGACTCGTCTCCGAGCCCCTCCCTAGCTGTCGGGTAGCCCGATTGTGCACAGCTGCGTCTCTATCCACAAATTGGGCGTGGGCACTAGTGGCACACGCCGGGCTAGCCGCACGGTAGATGGGTGACCAACGCTTTTAGCGCCGGTGTGCTGGCATTGTTGACCGACCAGCGATTGCGCGACGAGCTGGAGCGGGTAGCCGCGGCCGTCGGCCTTCGGGTCGTGCATGGCGACGGGCCAGACCCGGTGAGCAGGAAGACATGGTCGGCAGCCGCGGCCGTGGTGCTCGACCAGACAGCGGCCGAGCGGTACGGTCAATCAGCTCCGCCGCGGCGCGCCCATGTCACGGTGCTGACCGGCGGCGAAGCGGTCACAGCGATCTGGGCGGCAGCCATTGGGGTCGGCGCTGAGCATGTGTTGCGGCTGCCCGAACAAGAGCATGACCTGATCCGCGAACTCGCCGAAGCTGCCGAATCGGCGCGCACCGACAGCGTCCGCGGCGATGCGGTCGCCGTCATCGGGGGCTGCGGCGGCGCCGGAGCCTCGCTGTTCGCGGTAGCCCTGGCCCAGGCGGCCGCCGAGGCGTTACTGGTGGACCTCGATCCATGGAGTGGCGGCATCGATCTGCTGGTCGGTAGCGAAACGACACCTGGCCTGCGCTGGCCAGATCTGGCCCTGCAAACTGGTCGGCTGCATTGGTCGGCCATGCGTGAGGCGCTGCCTCGCCATCGGGGGATCAGCATCCTCTCCGGCACCCGGCGCAGTCATGAGCTGGACGCCGGGCCGGTCGACGCGGTCGTCGACGCCGGTCGGCGAGGGGGAGCCACGGTGGTCTGCGACCTTCCCCGTCGTCTGACCGATGCCACCCAGTCCGCGCTGGACGCGGCGGATCTTGTCGTTTTGGTCTGCCCCAGCAGCGTGCGGGCCTGCGCGGCCACCGCCACAATCGCTCCGGTGCTAAAAGTGATCAATCCAAACGTGGGATTGGTGGTGCGCGGTCCGTCGCCCGGCGGGTTGCGGGCCGTCGAGGTCGCCGACATCACCGGGGTGCCGCTGCTGGCGTCAGCGAGGGCTCAACCCCGGCTTGTCGAGCAACTGGAACACGGTGGTTTGCGATTGCGCCCGCGATCGGCGTTGGCGGGAGCTGCCCGCAGGGTGCTGACTGTGCTGCATGCCAGCGCACGGCAGAATGGTCGGGCGGCGTGAGCGGGCCGCTGATCGAACGTGTCCGCGAGCGCCTGGCAACAGAATCCGCCCCGCTGCGGCCCAATGTGGTTGCCGCAGCGATACGAGCCGAATCCGGCGGAATACTGGGTGACACCGAGGTGCTCGCCAACCTTCGCGTGCTGCAAACCGAACTGACCGGAGCCGGGATTCTCGAGCCGCTGCTGTGCGCCGAGGGGACCACCGACGTGCTGGTCACCGCGCCCGACGCGGTATGGGTTGACGACGGAACCGGTCTGCGACGCAGCGAGATTCGATTTGCCGACGAGGCGGCGGTGCGGCGCCTGGCGCAACGGCTGGCCGTGGCCGTGGGGCGACGGCTCGATGATGCTCAACCGTGGGTGGACGGGCAGCTGAGCGGGATCGGCGCAGGTCGGCTCGCAGTGCGGTTGCACGCGGTGTTGCCGCCCGTAGCGGCCGAGGGCACGTGTTTATCGCTGCGGGTACTCCGGCCCGCTACTCAGGATCTGGCGGCGTTGATCGCCGCGGGGGCGATCGCGCCGCAAGCCGCCGAGCTGGTCGGCAACATCATTGCCGCGCGCCTGGCGTTCCTGGTGTGCGGGGGTACCGGCGCTGGAAAGACAACGCTCTTGGCTGCCATGTTGGGTGCCGTTTCGGCGTCCGAGCGGATCATTTGCGTGGAGGACGCCGCCGAGCTGGCGCCTCGGCATCCGCACTTGGTCAAACTGGTCGCGCGGTGCGCGAATGTCGAAGGGGCCGGTGAGGTTACGGTGCGCCAACTGGTCCGGCAGGCGCTGCGGATGCGGCCCGACCGCATCGTCGTCGGTGAGGTCAGGGGAGCTGAGGTCGTGGACCTGCTAGCGGCCTTGAACACCGGCCATGACGGCGGCGCCGGCACCGTGCACGCCAACAACCCGGGTGAGGTTCCCGCGCGCTTGGAGGCGTTGGGTGCGCTGGGCGGTCTGGAGCGAGCGGCGCTGCATAGTCAGCTCGCTGCGGCGGTTCAGGTGCTCCTGCACGTCGCGCGTGACCCGGCCGGGCGACGCCGCCTCAGCGAAATTGCCGTGCTGCGCAGCACCGATAGCGGCTTGGTCCAGGCGGTGACCGCATGGCACGCCGACCGCGGAATGACCGATCACGCTGCCGATCTGAGCCGCATGCTGCGATTCCGGATGGCAGTGTGAACGGCTCGTCGGTTGCGGCGCTGATGTTGGCTTCGGCGCTCGCGGTGCTGCCGTTGTCGCCCAGGCGCCGGCTTGTCACAGCTGTTGGCGCTGCCCGTCGGAGATGGTCGCTGCGATGGGCGGCTTGGCTGGTGGCGGCCTGCATGGTGGTCTTGGCCGTGGTGTTGCCGTTGACGACAGCATTGGCTGTCGCGGTGGTCGGTTCTACCGCGATCCTGCGTTACCGTCGCCGCCGTAGGCGCGAGCGCGGCACTGCCGAGGCTCAGGCGCTGGAAGCCGCGCTTGATGTGTTGGTGGGGGAGCTGCGGGTGGGCGCGCATCCGGTGCGGGCGTTCAGCGTCGCCGCCAACGAAACTGCCGGCGTGGTGGCCGAATCCATGCGCGCCGTGGCGGCACGCGCCCAATTGGGCGCTGACGTTGCCGGCGGCCTACGCGAGGCGGCCCGACTGTCGGCCTTATCCGCGCCGTGGCAGCGTCTGGCGGTGTACTGGGAACTCGCCACCCAGCATGGCCTGGCGATCGCCAGGCTGATGCGGGCCGCACAGCGCGATATCGTTGAACGGCAACGCTTCTCGGAGGGTGTGAGGTCTGGTTTGGCCGGAGCCCGCGCCACCGCGAATATTCTGGCGGGTCTGCCGGTGCTGGGGGTGCTGCTCGGTGAACTGATCGGAGCTCAGCCACTGCGCTTCTTGTTCAACGGGTATGCGGGTGGTTGGCTGCTCGTCGTTGGGGTAGTGCTGGCTTGCGGCGGGCTGATGTGGGCGGACCAGATCACCGATCGGGTGGCAGCATGAGTACCGCGGCGCTACTGCTGGCCTTGGCGTTGTTGGTCGGCGCCGGCCCGGCGGTGGTTCGATCACGCGCGCGGACGCCGTCGCGCGGGCGCAGACTGCCGACGCGGCCGGCAGTGGGCCGTGATCCGCTGGCCTTCGCGTCTAGTTTGGATGTGCTGGCGGTGTGCCTGGCAGCGGGCATGGCGGTAGCTGCGGCTGCGGCCGCGACGGCCGCCGCTGCACCGGCGCGACTGGCGCAGCTGTTGTCCCGGGCTGCTGACCTGTTGGGGCTCGGGGCCGACCCTTCGGTGGCGTGGTCGGCGCCGCCCGGCTTGCCAGCTCGCTCGCTCGACACGCACACCGAGGCACTGCTGCGGTTGGCGCGATGTTCGGCGTCCTCGGGCGCGGCGCTGGCCGACGGCGTCGCCGAACTGGCGGCGCAGTCGCGCCGCGATGCTGCGCATGCAGCTACTGCAGCCGCCGAACGTGCTGGGGTGCTGATAGCCGGTCCGCTGGGGCTGTGTTTTCTGCCGGCGTTTGTGTGCCTGGGCATTATCCCGGTGGTGGCCGGGCTGGCTGGAAAAGTATTTGATTCGGGTCTGCTGTGAAGCCGCAAGGAAAGGAATCCATTGGTGAAAAACATGTTTCGAGTGGTGCTGGCGCGGATGGAGCTGCTGGCGACCGACGAGTCGGGTATGTCAACCGTCGAATACGCCATCGGGACTATCGCGGCGGCGGCCTTTGGCGCCATCCTCTACACGGTCGTCACCGGCGATTCGGTGGTGTCGGCGCTCAACCACATCATCGGTCGGGCGCTGAGCACCAAGGCTTAGCGTCGAGTGCCGGATCGAGCACCGTCGAGGCCGCTCTGGCGATCGTCACTCTGGTTGTGGTTCTGGTGCTGTGCATGGCCGCAATCACCGCGTTATCAATGCAATTGCGATGCACCGACGCGGCCCGCGAGGCCGCTCGACTGGCTGCGCGTGGTGACGAACGTTCGGCTAGCGAGGTCGCTCGCCGGATTGCACCGCCTGCGGCTCAGGTTTACCTGCGCCGGGACGGCCAGTACTGGGTCGCTTCGGTCGTCGCTCGCTCAAAACTATTGCCCGCCTTGGGCATTTCCGCCCAGGCGGTCGCGGCTGCGGAGCCGCGATGATGCTGGCTCGGCCACCGTGCTGGCGGTTTCGATGGTTGCTGTGCTGCTGTTCGTCACAGCCGCGGGCGCCTATCTGGGCGCGGTTGCGGTGGCACGTCACCGTGCGCAAGCGGCGGCCGACCTTGCCGCGTTGGCCGCCGCGGCGCGGCTACCACACGGGCCTGCTGCGGCGTGCGCCAGTGCGACGGCCGTGGCGCGCGCGATGCGGATCGGCGGCGTTCAGTGCGGGGTGCAGGGCCTTGATGTGGTCGTCACGGTCGAAGTACCTGTCGGGTTCCCTGGCACTGCAAGGGCCGCCGCTCGGGCTGGGCCAGTCGAGGGTGCCCGAGACTGAGACACATCGCGGCGCTACGCCAACCCGTTCATGGCGTTGGGTTGGCGCAGCTGATCGCCGGCGCCGCTGAGGCCGAGCCACCCGGCCTTGCCCCCTGTCCGCCAGAATCGCCTGCATTGGCGGCGGATCGTTCGGCGCTGCCTTCCCCTCGGGGCCTCCGTCGCCATCGAGCATGCCGCCCACTACCGCCGGCGCCCCAAATTCGCCGTAGGTGACGGCAGCGTTGGCTGTGGTGAGCGTGGCACCGTTGCTCGCCAGGCCGCGTCGCCGCCCCTAATCAGTTCCTTCCCCACGGGCCAGATAACGCCTGGCACCGTTGGCCATGGCCTAGACCGAAGGCGCAGGAACTAGTCGTCCGCTGACAATTTTCCGAGTCTTTAACAGACTTAACAGTGTGGCTCCCGTAATTGCGCAGCCGCTGATTCCGCTACTTCACGCCAGACATCCGCTGCTGTGAACTCGTGCGGACCGCTTGTGTCCGGAAGGCTGCCCGCCGGCTCGCCGGGGTGCGACGCCGGCCGGCTTTGGCTACCGCCGACCCCAGAGTGTTCCGCGATGAACACGCGCGGGCGTGGAACCCTGCAGCACGATCACTTTCCGCTTTGCCCGTTCTGCCCGATCAGACTGCCGCCGGTGCCGCCGGCGCCGACTGCGCCTGGTGGGACGCCCAACTCGCCGCGATTACCACCGTTGCCGCCCATCCCGACGAACTGGGCGTCGCCGCCCCGACCGCCGCTGCCACCGGCCTTACCTCCCAGGTTGATGCCGCCCGCGCCGCCATTACCGCCGTCGCCAATCAGTGCGGCCTTACCGCCAGCCCCGCCGACACCACCCGCACCGGTCGCTTTGCTGCCACTGTAGCCGCCGTTGCCGCCGGCGCCGCCGTCGCCGAAGAGGCCGAGGGCGTTGCCGCCGGCACCGCCGGCTCCGCCGGTCGTGACGCCGTCGCCGCCGTGACCGCCGTACCCGCCGAAGCCGGCCAGAGCACCGCTGTTTCCGCCGGTACCGCCCGCCCCGGCGGTCAGTTCGGCGAATCCGCCGTCCCCGCCGGTCCCGCCGGTGCCGAAGAGGACGGCGGCCCTGCCACCGGCCCCGCCGGCCCCGCCGTTAGCGTTGGTGCCGCCCCCGCCGGACCCGCCGGCCCCGCCGGTGCCGTAGAACAGCCCGGCATTGCCGCCGGCGCCGCCAGCACCACCGCCACCGCCGCCGAGACCGACACCGAGCCCGCCGGCCCCGCCGGCCCCGCCGGTGCCAGCGAGCGCCCCTGCGTTGCCGCCGGCTCCACCGACCCCTCCAGCGTTCGGGCTGATGCCGCCTGCTCCACCGGCTCCGCCGGTGCCAAACAGGGTGGCCGCGTTCCCGCCGAGCCCGCCGGCGCCCCCCTGGGTGTCGCCGACACCGCCGGCCCCGCCGGCCCCGCCGGTGCCGAAGAAGAGCCCGGCGTTGCCGCCGACACCGCCGGCCCCGCCGAGCGTCCCGCCAGGACTGCCAGACGCACCCCCGGCACCGCCGGCACCGCCGTTGCCATAGAAAACGCCCGCGGAGCCGCCACCCCCGCCGGCCCCGCCGACATTAGCGCCTAACCCGCCGGCGCCGCCGGCTCCGCCGTGCCCGAACAAGACGCTGCCGCCGCCAATGCCGCCCTTGCCTCCGGTGGCGATAGATAGCCCACCGGTGCCTCCGCTGCCACCTTGACCCAAGAGTGCGGCGCCGCCGGTGCCGCCCGCCCCACCGACGACGGCGCCCACCCCGCCGGTGCCGCCGGTGCCGCCAGCGCTGAATAGACCGCCGGCCCCGCCGGCCCCGCCGAGCCCGCCGATGCTGGCCGGTCCCAATCCGATACCGCCGTCGCCACCGGTGCCGGCGGTGCCGAACAGCAGCCCGGCGGCCCCGCCGTTGCCGCCGAAGCCGCCGTCAGCACCGTTGGGTCCGGCCCCGCCGGCACCACCGTTACCGATCAAGATCCCGCCAGCTCCGCCGTTTGCCCCGGTGCCCGGAGCGCCATTGGCGCCATTGCCGATCAGCGGGCGTCCAAACAGCGCCTGAGTAGGTGCGTTGATGGCATTCAGCACCGCTTGGTTGGAGGTGGCCAGCCCGGGGGCGCCTTTGGCGCCGGCTGCGCCCATTGGGGTGCCCAGGCCGGGATTTCCGCCGTTGCCGCCGGTGCCGAACAATTGGCCGTCACCGCCTTTGCCGCCATTACCGCCGGTAATCCCCTCGCCGTACCCGCCGGCACCGCCGTTGCCGCCGCTGCCGATCAGCGCCGCCCTGCCGCCGGCCCCGCCGTTGGCCGTCGCGCTGCCTGGTCCACCTGGGCTGGTGCCAGCGTTGCCGCCGGTTCCGCCGTCGCCGAAGAGGCCGAGGGCGTTACCGCCGTTGCCGCCGGCGCCAGCGGTGATGCCGCTGCTGCCGTTGCCGCCGGCCCCACCGGAGCCGGCGAGCCCGCCGCCGTTGCCGCCGTTGCCGCCGGCCGCGCCCGCGATGCCGCCGATACCGGCATTGCCGCCCGTGCCGCCGTTGCCGAGCAGCGTGGCGGCGTTGCCGCCTGCTCCGCCGACTCCGCCCGTCGTGCCCAAACCGACGCCACCGGCGCCGCCGGCGCCCCCGTCGCCGTAGAACACGCCGCCGTTGCCGCCTTTGCCGCCGGCGCCCCCGCCAGCGTCTCGGCCAAGGCCGCCGGCCCCGCCGGCCCCGCCGGCGCCAACCAGTGCTCCGGCCTTACCGCCTATGCCGCCCGCGCCGCCGGTGTTGAAGCTGGCCGCGCCCGCACCACCGGCCCCGCCGGTGCCAAACAGGGCGGCGGCGTTGCCGCCCGCCCCGCCGACCCCGCCGAGAGCGGTGGCGACGCCCCCGGTGCCGCCGGCGCCGCCGTTGCCGTAGAGCCAGCCGGCGTTCCCCCCGGCTCCACCGGCCCCGCCGGTGGTAGCACCGACGGGCCCGCCGAGCCCGCCGTTGCCGCCGGCGCCGCCGTCACCGTATAACGCCCCGGCGTTACCGCCGACTCCGCCGACCCCGCCTAGTACTTGCCCATCCCCGCCGGCCCCGCCGGTTCCGCCGTTGCTGAACAGGAGACTGGCTCCACCGGCCCCCCCGGTCCCGCCGACCCCGGTCCCAGCCTGGGCCCCATCCCCGCCGGCGCCGCCGAGCCCGCCGGCGCCGAGCAGTCCGGCGCCACCGGCGCCGCCGGCCCCACCTTTGGTGGCGCCAAGCCCGCCGGCGCCGCCGGTTCCGCCGACGCCAAACAGCCCGGCGGCCCCGCCTTGACCGCCGGCCCCACCCGCGCCGATGGTTCCCAGACCGCCGGCGCCGCCGGTGCCGGGTGTACCGAGTAGCAGGCCGGCAGCCCCGCCCCTGCCGCCGGGTCCGCCATTGGCAGCGTTGGTGCCCGACCCTCCGGCGCCGCCGTTGCCGATCAAAATCCCGCCGTCGCCGCCGTTGGCTCCGGTGCCCGGTGCCCCGTTGGCGCCGTTGCCAATCAGTGGGCGGCCTACCAGGGCCTGAGTGGGCGCGTTGACCAGGTTGAGCAGCGACTGGCTGGCGGCTTCGGCGCTGGCGTAGGCGCCCGCGCCGGTGGTCAAGGTGCGTACGAACTGCTCGTGAAATGCCGCAGCCTGGGCGCTCAAGGTCTGATATGCCTGGCCGTGTGCGCCGAACAGCGCCGCGATCTGTGCCGACACTTCGTCGGCAGCAGCAGCGGCCACGGAGACGGTCGGGGCCGCCGCCGTCGCGGTCGCTTGGTTAATTGCGGATCCAATCTTGGCCAGGTCCGTAGCGGCCACGTTCAATAACTCTGGTGTCGCTATCACATATGACATGTGCTTTCCTCACGATCGTGGCGGGTAGTGCAAACGTGAACGAACTCTAATTGCTACAACCCCGGCGATGCGAGATATTTGGGAAAATTCATGGGTCCGATCGATAGCTGTATGAAGGCCCAAATGTAAAAGTGCTATACAAATTGAAAGCCATCGCTTCCCGCATTGCCGAATGTCGCCGCGGGGCTCGGGGATTAGGTTGGGATTAGGCGCCTTGGAATGTTAGTCATCAGCCCGATCGACGGGGCCGGACCCGTAACCTGAGTTGCCTGATCTGCTTGCCGACCCGACCCTCGACCTGCGTAACATCGCTGAGGCGGCCGAAGGGCCCGGCAAGATAAAACAGCGCCTGAGGGGCGACGGCGGGCTGTCCGACTTGATCATGCGCAGCGGCCCGCCCTGGCCGTTGGGCCCGGCCATCGTGCAGGCCGAAAATGGTCGTGATTATATCGTTACAATTCCCCGGTATCGATGCTTTTGACAGCTACCTGCATTACCGTGAGTTCCCGGCAACATTGTCGTCCGATTTGCGGGGTAGGATAGCGCATGAGGCCGCGTGTACATGAATTTGACAAACTGGATTTACCGCCGGTGTTGAGTGAAATTTTCAACGCATGCCACATAACCGCCGGGCGTCAGGACATCCCGATAATCGAGGGCGCGGCTACCCGGCGTACGCTAAACGGTGGCCGGGATTTGCCGCCCGAGTGTTTACGCCGTCTTTTGGGGGATGGTGCGCGTTGGCGTCGGAGCTGCATGGGACGGCCGCGGCTGAGGGCTGCTGCCATGCCCACCGCATCCGCTAGCGGCCGGACTGGGCCCATTGACGAGCGATCCCGATAGGCTGTCGAGGTGGTTCCGCAATGGCGGGTCGGGCCAGTGGTACTGCCAGTTCATGGCGTGTTCGTAGGACTAGGTGTGCTGGTTGCTGCGCTGGTGTTTACCGCCGAAGCACGCCGTCGCGGTGCCGTTAACGACCAATCGCTGGTGGCGGTCACCGGTGCGCTAGTGGGTGGTGCCATCGGTACGCGGCTATCGGGGTGGGCCGAGCACGTCGACCTCCGGCTCAACCGGACCCTGTTGCAGGCGTGGGAATTCGGGTCCCGCAGTATCTTGGGTGGTTTGCTGGGGGCCTACCTAGGCGTGTTGATCGCTAAGCGGATCGGCGGCTATACCGGCAAGACCGGCGACCTGTTCGCGCCCGCGGTGGCGTTGGGGATGGCGGTGGGCCGCATCGGCTGCCACCTCACCGAAGCTCCCGGACGGCCGACCGGGCTACCCTGGGGAGTCCATGCTCCGGTCACCACGCCGAAATGTCCAGGCTGTCTCACCGGCGCCGCGATGCATCCGTCGTTTCTCTACGAGATCGGTTTTCAGTTGGCCACATTCGTGGTGTTGTTGTGGCTGCGCAGTCGGGTGCCGCACCCGGGGGAGCTCTTCGTGCTCTACGTGGCGGGCTACGCGGTGTTCCGTTTCTTCGTCGAATTCACCCGGGCCAACGAAACCGTGTGGCTGAGTTTGACCCGGCCGCAATGGTTTCTGTTGCCGTCGCTGCTTCTTATTGCGGTGCGGTTGGGCTACGGCTACCGGCGCGGCTACTACGACATAGTGCTCAAGCGGCAAGCGGTGCCCTAGTGACCAACCTACCTCCGGATGTGCCACCGCAAGGTGGGGATCCGTCGAATTGGCCGCCACCGGGCTATTGGCAGCCGCCGCCCCGCAGGTCCGGCGGAGAGATTTTCGCGGCAGCTGTCGTGGGGGCAATGATCTATGTCGCAATAAATGTGGTTGTCGGACTTATGGTGGTCTTCGGGCTCGCCGAAGCCATCAGGCCAAATACGGCTGTGATCGCAGGCGCGAGCGCACTAGCGCTGATCGCATTCGGCGCCGGCGGCGCGCTGGTCACTGTTCGTGACCCATGGGCCAGGGGGATAGGCATGGGATTGATGATCGGCTGGGCGCTCACGTCCATTGTCACGGTGGGCTACTGCACCGGCTTGAATCCGGTGTTGTATGGATAGCGAAATGGCCGGCATGGGCTTGCGAGGTGACCGGATCCATCGCTATGTCAACGCATTCTGCCCGCACTGCCACGCCGCGGAGCCAGATCGGCCGTTGCCTCAGGTGGTGCGGTTGAGCGGCTGGCTGGCCGAACGCGACGGGCAGGTCTGGCTGGAGCGTGGCTGTCCGGCACACGGGCTGATCCGCACGTTGTACGACGAAGACCCGGAGATCCTCGCTTACCTTGAGGAATGGACGGCTCCGACCAAGGTGCATGGGCCGGACGCGCCGGGTAACTTCGACCCAATTCCCTCGGCCTATTTGCGGGGTCTGCCGCAGATGCAGACACAACACACCTGCATCCTGCTGGAAGATATTGCCGAGACCTGTAACCTACGTTGCCCGACGTGTTTTGCCGATTCCTCGCCCGACCTACGCAACGTGGTCGCCGTGGCCGATGTGCTGGCCAACGTCGATCAACGTCTCATCCGCGAGAACGGCCGGCTCGACGTGCTGATGCTCAGCGGCGGCGAACCCAGCCTGCACCCCCAGCTGCCGGAGCTGCTGGCAGCGCTCAGCGACCGACCGATAACCCGAATACTATTGAACAGCAATGGCTTACGTATTGCGCACGACGATGCTCTGTTGGATCTGCTGGCCGAATATCGGGCGCGCGTCGAGGTGTACTTGCAGTTTGACGGGCTGTCGGCGGTCGCGCACCGAATACATCGCGGCGGGGATCTGCGCCGCATCAAGCAGGATGCGCTGCAGCGTCTTTCGGAGCGCGAGATCTTCACCACCCTGGTGATGACGGCATCCCTGGGCGTCAACGACGGTGAGATCGGCGACGTGGTTCGGCTGGCCTTGCAAACCCCCTATGTCGGCGGTGTCTGCATTCAGCCTCAATTCGATTCAGGCCGGGTGGCATTCGTGGACCGGGAGGATCGTCTCACGCATACGGGTGTGCTCAAGCGGCTGGGGCCGCAAACCAACGACCTGGTGACGTGGCGGGATCTGACCGCGCTGCCGTGCTCGCACCCGCACTGCTGCTCAGTGGGCTACCTGCTGCGCGACGACGGTGGCCGATGGCGATCCCTGGTCGCTGTGATTGGACACGACAACCTCAAGGACAAGCTGGGCCTGGTGGCAAACCGTATCGCCGACAGCGATATTCCGCGCGAGTTGCGGCTAGCCGTGCGTGAGTCGTTGCTGGGGCTGCTCTCGGAGCAATCGTCGTTATCGCACCCGACGATGTCGCAGGTGTGGCGGCTGATTTGCGACAACTGTGATCTGGGCATGCCGACGTTGCTGGCCCTGGCGTCCGACGCAGTGCCCGGCCGACGGCGTCAGCTGCGGCGCCTACTCGGCGAGCGGGTAGTACGGATCACCGTCAAGCCGTTTATGGATATTTCGACGATGATCGAAGAGCGGCTGCTGCAGTGCTGCGTGCATGTCGGGACCCGCTCGTCGCAGGATCAGTGCGCGCCCTTCTGCGCCGTCCAGGCCTGGCCCCAGCTGGCCCGGCAGCGCCTGTCGGTGGCTGCCGATCGGTTACTCCCCGTGGTGAGTTGAGCGTGCACGTTCAGGGTCTGGGCAGACCTGCGTCGGCGAGCTCCTCCGCGGTGGGCAACCGCAGCGAGATCAGCCCGGCGAAGGTCTCAGGCTCGAGTTCGATGCGGTTGACCGTGACATGCACCGGCACCCACGCGGTGTCGTGCCCGGTCAGCCGCAAAACCGAGCTCGTCGCCCCGTTGCTGAACTCGGCTGCCATTGCCGCGATGCGATCGTGGTCGTCAGGATGCACGCGCGGCTTGTCGGGCTCGTTGGCTCGCCAGTCGTAGAAGGGGCAGGGTTCGTCGAGCCACTTCAGCAGCGTCCAGGTGTTCAGGTCGACGAGGGCGCGGTGGACGCCGGCTTGCGCCAGTCCGTCAAGAATCCGCTGCGCCAAACCGTCGATCGGTACCGCCGACCCCTGGCGTTCGGCTCGCCAGTTCATCGCCCGCGCAACTAAGTGGTCGCGACCATCTGGTCCCGGTTCCAGGGCACTGCGGGCGGTAAAACCGATCCGGATTGGGTTACCCTGCCAATCAGTGAGATCCCAAGTGCTGCACATCGTTTGATCGGGCTCAGGTTTGACGATCATGGCCAGCACCCTGGTTTCGTTCGGGTTGAGTTCGCGTGGGGGCAGATCCTCGGCGAATGCCCTGCCGTAGGTGGCCTCGATATCGGGGTTCTTGCCGCTGTTGGCCAGCGACTCTCGAGTATCGGTAGCCACACCGAGGGTCAGGTCCCACTTCAGCGGGCCGGGGACCGGTCGCTCGGGTGGCTCCTCGTCGGCGAGTCCGGTCCATACGTGTACGCCGTGTATGCGACCGTCGGACATCACCACCGGTTCGGTTCGGATGACGCGGTCGCTCTTGGGGGTAATGCTGGTGAGGCTCTGGCCGGTGCGCAGGCACTCGGCGATCGCGGTGCTCACCGCTGAGAGATAAGGACTGCGGCGCAGGAATTTGGTGATCGGAACCAGGTTTTTGAGCTGGCGTCCTTGCGCTACTACCGCGGGTTGGTTCCCCAATGTCTCCACGAGCAACCAGTCGTGGGTCATAGGCGCAGTGTACTGATCACCAGACATCGCCACGACGCTGCGGGTACTGATCGTGCCATCAAGGGAATCCCGTTGCGCGGGCATTAGTTACGGGCGACCACGTCAGATCAGCCCAGTGAGCAGACGCTCCGCTGCCGGTAGGTGAGCTTCAGGGCGTCCCGGCCAGTCCGGCTTGGCCCAGCAGTTGTCCGCCGGTGCCAGCTTGGCCGCCAGCGCCGTTCTGGCCACCCTGCACGCCTGCACCGCCGGTGCCGCCGTTGCCGCCGTCTCCGATCAGCTTGGCGCTGCGGCCGGTGCCGCCGTTACCGGCTTGATTCGTGCTGTCTCCACCTGCTCCGCCGTTGCCGCCGTTGCCGACCAGCCCGGGGATGCCGCCGTCACCGCCGTCACCGCCATCAGAGTTGGCACCGGCACCACCGGCGCCGCCGTTGCCGCCGCTGCCGTAGAGTATGCCGCCGTTGCCGCCGGCGCCGCCCGTACCGCCGTTGCCGGCGAGAAGGCCTGCATGACCGCCCGCCCCCCCGGTCCCACCGCTGAAGCTGACCGCGCCTGTCCCACCGCTACCGCCGGCGCCGCCGTTGCCGACGAACATGCCGGCCCCGCCGGTGCCGCCGGCCCCGCCGTTGAGGGCGCCACCTCCGCCGGTACCGCCGGCACCCCCCGTGCCGAACAGCCCCCCGGTTCCCCCGATTCCCCCGGTTCCGCCTGTGTCGCCGAACCCGCCAGGCGCCGGTGCCGCCGCCTGCGCCGGTGCCGGTGGTGGAACCGGGTAAGCCGACGCCCGGCAGCGGCAACCGGTCCATTGTCTCTTCCGCGCTGGTGGTGGTGCCATGGTAGGTATTGTCGCGAGGTTGCTGCGGTTTCTTGCGGCGGCCGCGGGTGGTCGCAACGGGGGCCCACCGGCGATCGCTGCGATGGCCATCCAGGCAGGCGATAGCGTTAATCCGGGACGGTGGCGAATCTTCGAGGACGACCGAGTTTGCTCTACAACTTGCGCACCCAACTCACATCCGGGTAGTTTTCAGCTGCACCCGAAACATCGGGATTGCGAGCGGATTGTGTCCGTGCGGCCGTTCGCTGCGCTGCGTCATGGCACGTCGGCATCTGATTTGCGCCGCGTTCGCCACGACCCAGATCCGTGGAGGTCGACCGTCGAGGGGTCGGTCGCCATCCGCTGGATTCACTCAAACCAACACTGGCGCTCAGCTCACCCGCATGAGTTCACCGCTTGAATTCGCGCTGACCCATTGTGTTTCGAGACCCGCCGACTACGGCAACCCGTCCATGCCGTTCGTGCCGAGCACCACGCCGCCCACGCCACCGCGACCACCGCGGCCACCGGCGGCCGGCGTCGGGCCCGTCCCGCCGTTACCGCCGTTGCCGCCGTTGCCGATCACCACCGTGTCTGCGCCGGCCCCGCCGAAACCTGTCCCCGCGCCGCCGGCGCCGCCGGCACCGCCGGCCCCACCGAAGCCCAAAAGCCCGGCGTTGCCACCGGTCCCGCCGCGCCCGCCATCGCCCTGGTAGCCAATGCCGCCGTCGCCGCCGACTCCGCCCAGGCCCAACAATGCGCCGGCGTTGCCACCCTGCCGGTGACCGGGCTGTGCAAAGGATGAGAACTAGGCGCTGCTTGCCGCGAGGATCCCGCTGACCGGCCGCGCAGCGGCTGTCGGAATTTGTTTCTGCAGGCAACTGCTTATGGGGCGGCGACTGTCCCGAGAGCCAGTGAAGATCGATTGTGAACCTACGGGAGCCCGTCGATCCCGTCCGCACCCAGCAGCAACCCGCCGATGCCGCGGGTGCCGCGGGCACCTGGCGTCGGGCCGGTCCCGCCGTTGCCGCCGTTGCCGCCGTTGCCGATCAGCACGGCGTTACCGCCGGCACCACCGGCCCCCCCAGTCCCACCGAAGGCGTTGACGCCGCCCTCGCCGCCGGTACCACCGGCGCCACCGGTACCCAGCAGCCGCCCGGCGGTGCCTCCGGCGCCGCCAGCACCACCGTCGACGGGGCCGCCCCCGCCCGTGCCGTCACCGCCGATTCC
>NZ_VTZN01000107.1 GCF_008370645.1 Mycobacterium simiae | reverse complement strand
CTGCCGGTGAGGTCGGCAACGATGTCGCGGCTGGCTTCCAGCTCGGTGATGTGGGTGACCGGGCACGTCGCCAATCTGGCCAGGGTGCTCTCCAACAGGACCGCTGAGAGCGCTCGGCCACAATCAAGCGCGTCCACCCGCGTATCGCCGGGCGTCGACAGCACGACGATCTTGGCTTGGTCCTGCCTGCTGGCTGAGCTTCGTTCGCTGTGCCAGTTCGTGGGAAACTGGCGGTTCACGGCGACCCCGCGGGCCGCCGAGCCCGACGCCAAAGCGCTTTGCGGTATCCCCTCCGCTTCCCTGGAAGATGCTGTCCACCAACTTAGTTCATGATGATAGGTGTCGTCATAACGACGCAGGTTCTCGGTAAGCCGAGACGCCTCCGCTAGCCGCGGCCGCGCATCGTCGCCCAACACTGTGAGCTCGACCCCATCGCTGTGCAACGAACTGCGCAGCACCGGCTCGATCGACGGCCATTCGTTTGGCGCCCGGAACGGACGTCGATCGGTGCGGCGGCGCGAGATCGCGTCGGCGCGGTCGCGACGGGCTTGGGCGACATAGTCCATCGGGGCAAAGTCGATGGAGGCCAGGTGGTCTTGATTGTTCGGGTTGGGGAACACGTCGACGTTGGTGTCCCACCCGACGGCGGCCATGGCGACCTGGAAGTGATCGAGTAAGGCGCCGCAGCTCATGACCGCTTCGCGACCCGAGCTGTCAGCCGAAGTCACCAGCCGATGCGGGTCGAGGAACAGCTCGACGCTCGTGCTGCTGGCCACCCATCGCCATGGCTGACTGTTGTGCAACGAGGGAGCGCGGCATGCCAATTCCACGGCCTTCGTCATCACCGCGGTGTCGACCATCGTCTGGGTCATCGCACTCACCTGCCTGTCCGTCTGAGGTCGACCCTGCGGGATGCCGATGTCCAACCGCCAGGGTCCTTGGTCCCCGGCGCCGCGGCATTGGACCCCGAAAGCTCATCAGCTCGCTGGTCAGGGACAACTGGCCAGGGGACTTGATGACCTTGTTCTCTATTGGGCGGGGGGTGCCGGGAAAACGATGGAGATGCCCGGTAGCCACCGCTGGGTTTCCCGTGAGGACCGCACATGGATGTCATACACAAGACGCACCACGATTACCGCGTCCAGCCCAATTTGACCGACTACCAGCAGGCACGCGCTCGGTTTCATTGGTCCGACGTGCCGGCATTGTGCGAAGGCATGGGCGCGGGCAGGTGCAACATCGCCTATGCTGCCCTGGACAGACACACCCGCCATGCCGCCGGCCCAGCCGCGACGCAGACGGCGTTACGCTTTGTCACCGACAAGAGCTGGGACAGCGCGATTTCCACTCGCGAGCTCAGCTATGCCGAGTTGGGCCGGCTTGCTGCGCAATTCACGGGCGTGCTGCGCGCGCTGGGCATCAACAAGGGCGACCGCGTCTTCACGATCATGGGCCGCGTCCCCGAGCTTTATGTGACCGTGCTGGGCGCGCTACGCAACGGCAGCGTGGTTTCACCCTTGTTCTCGGCGTTCGGGCCGGAGCCGATCGCCACCCGAGTAGATATCGGGCAGGCCGATGTGCTGGTGACCACCAGGGCGATCTACCAGCGCAAGATCGCCAAGATCCGGGATCGGTTGACATCGGTACGGCACGTCATCGTCGTGGACGACGACAAGTCCGCTGAGCCGCTGCCCGGAACGCTCAACTTTTGGAATTGGATGGCCACGGCCGACGAGAACACGCCGGTCGAGCCGACTACCGCCGCAGACCCGGCGCTGTTGCACTTCACCAGCGGCACTACCGGTACGCCGAAAGGCGCCATACATGTTCATGGAGCGGTCGCGATGCACTATGTCACCGGCTGGTATGCCCTTGATCTTCACCCTGACGACATCTATTGGTGCACAGCAGATCCCGGCTGGGTCACCGGAACGTCGTATGGCATTATCAGCCCTCTGCTGCATGGGGTGACTTCCGTGGTCGACCAGGCCGAGTTCGACGCCGAGCGGTGGTACCGCATTCTGCAGGACCAGGCGGTGTCGGTGTGGTACACGGCGCCAACCGGAATACGGATGTTGATCAAGGCGGGCCCTGAGCTGCCTGCGCAATTTCGCTTCCCGCGGCTGCGTTTCATCGCCAGTGTGGGCGAGCCACTCAATCCGGAAGCGGTCTGGTGGGGTAAACGAGTGCTGGGCTTACCGATTCACGACAATTGGTGGCAGACCGAGACGGGCGGCATCATGATTGCCAACACCCCGGCCTTCGACATCAAGCCCGGCTCGATGGGCCGGCCGTTACCCGGCGTGGACGCATACATAGTGCGCCACAACGACGATGGCACCACGTCGGTGATCGAGGAGCCGGAGGTAGAGGGCGAGCTCGCCCTCAAGCCGGGCTGGCCGTCGATGTTCCGCGGCTACCTGCACGCCGCGGACCGATATCGAAAGTGCTTCAGCGAAGGGCTTTACCTCACCGGCGACCTGGCCAAAAAAGATGCCGACGGCTACTTCTGGTTCATCGGGCGCAAAGACGACGTGATCAAGTCCGCCGGCCACCTGATCGGCCCGTTCGAGGTGGAAAGCGCGCTGACCGACCATCCGGCCGTGGCCGAGGCCGCCGTCATCGGCAAACCTGATCCGACCGTCGGGGCGGTCATCAAAGCGTTCGTCACCCTCAAAGACGGCTTCGTCGCTGACGACGATCTGCGACTGCAATTGCTCGGCCACGCCCGCAAGCGGCTCGGAGCCGCGGTGGCACCCAAAGAGATCCAGTTCGTCGCTTCCTTACCGCACACCAGCAGCGGCAAGATCATGCGCCGGCTGTTGAAAGCACGCGAGCTGGGGCTACCCGAAGGCGATACGTCGACCGTTGAGAACGTGACCGCTCAGCAGCCCCAGGAGGTGTCGCGGTGACCAAGACGAAGCTGGCGCATGAGCTCTTGTCGGATATGGTCCGAGTGCGCCGGATGGAAGAAAAATGCGCAGAGCTGTACAGCGCCGCCAAAATTCGGGGTTTCCTGCATCTCTACGTCGGGGAGGAGGCCGTGGCCGCCGGCTCGCTGCGCGCCTTGGCCGAGGACGACGCGGTGGTGGCGACCTATCGCGAGCATGCGCACGCGTTGCTGCGCGGCATCCCGATGACATCGATCATGGCTGAGATGTTCGGCAAGCAGGAGGGCTGCTCACGCGGCCGCGGCGGCTCGATGCACCTCTTCGACGCGTCGAGGCGCTTCTACGGCGGCAACGCGATTGTTGCCGGCGGCCTGCCGCTGGCCGTGGGCATCGCGCTGGCTGACGCCATGCAGAAGCGAAATCGGGTCACCGCCTGCTACTTCGGGGATGGCGCCGTGGCTGAGGGCGCTTTTCACGAGTCGTTGAACATGGCCGCGCTATGGAATTTGCCGGTGTTGTTCCTCTGCGAGAACAACCTTTACGCCATGGGTACCGCACTGGAGCGGGCCCAGTCGCAGACCGATCTCACCGTCAAGGCGGCGTCGTACCGGGTTCAGACGCTGGCCGTCGACGGGATGGACGTCGAAGCCTGCCAGGACGCCACGCAGCAAGCTGCCGACCACGTCCGCAACACCGGTGGCCCGTTCTTCATCGAGTTCCGCACCTACCGGTTCCGCGCGCATTCCATGTTCGACCCGGAGCTGTACCGGGACAAATCCGAAGTCCAGAAGTGGCGCGAGCGGGATCCGATCCGCCTCTTCACCGAGCAGTGTCTGGACACCGGCACGCTCAGCGACGACGACCTGCGCGATATCGAGGACGCTGCGGCCGCCGAGATCGAGGCCGCGGTGGCGTTCGCTGAAGCGGGAACGTGGGAGGACATCGCGGATCTTGGGCGCGACGTGCTCACCCCAACCCAGGAGCCGGCACGATGAAAACCAGCTACCGGACCGCTGTCCACGATGGGCTTCGCGATGCCTTGAGCGCTGACCCGCGGGTGGTACTGATGGGTGAGGATGTCGGACGCTATGGCGGCACCTACGCCGCGTCCAAAGGGCTGCTAGAGGAATTCGGCCCGGACCGGGTGCGTGACACCCCGCTGTCCGAGCTGGGCTTTGTCGGTATCGGGATTGGTGCTTCGCTCAACGGGTTACGCCCGATAGTCGAAGTCATGACGGTGAACTTCAGCCTGCTGGCGCTGGACCAAATCGTCAATACCGCTGCAGCGCTGCGCCATATGTCCGGTGGGCAATTCTCGGTGCCGATCGTGGTGCGGATGGCGACCGGGGCCGGGCGTCAGCTTGCCGCTCAGCACTCGCATAGCCTGGAGCCGTGGTATGCCCACATTCCGGGCATCAAGGTGGTGGCTCCCGCCACCGTCGAGGATGCTTACGGCATGCTGGCCCCGGCGTTGGCCGACCCGGACCCAGTGATCATCTTCGAGCATGTTCAGCTCTATAACACCGCGGCCGATGTCGATGCGCTTAGGCCGACCGACATTTGCCGGGCAGCGGTGCGCCGCAGCGGCGCCGATGCCACGCTGATCGCCTACGGCGGCAGCCTGCCGAAGACGCTGGACGCCGCCAACGAGTTGTCACTGGCCGGAATCGATTGTGAGGTTATCGATCTGCGAGTGCTGCGGCCGCTGGACACCGACACGATCCTGGATTCGGTCCGCAAGACACATCGCGCTGTGGTGGTCGACGAAGCCTGGCGCAGCGGCAGTTTAGCGGCGGAAATCGCTGCGCAAATCATGGAGGGAGCGTTCTACGATCTGGACGCACCAGTTGCTCGGGTGTGCTGCGCAGAGGTACCCATTCCGTATGCCAAGCACTTGGAAGAAGCGGCGCTGCCCCAGGCTGCCACGATCGTCGCCGCCGTCCACCAGCTATTCGGTGACCAATCATGATCGAGTTCACCATGCCGGCGCTGGGCTCCGACATGGACGAAGGCACTCTGAACGAATGGCTGGTTAAACCCGGCGACAAGGTGACTCGTGGGCAAATCGTGGCGATCATCGAAACCACCAAGGCCGCAGTCGAAATCGAATGCTGGCAGGAGGGCACGGTCGCCGAGTTGGTTGTGCCGGTCGGCGAAACTGTGGAAGTGGGAACGGTATTGGCCACGCTGCTGGAACCGGGTGAGCGCCCGACCAGCCAGCCACGCAAGCGCCCCCTCCCCTCAGCCGCACCGGCCGCGCCGGCCGCTCGACCACCGGCGCCACGGGTTGCCGCGGGCGCGACGCCACCCGCCCCGGCACACCGTCGCTGGGTCTCCCCCGCCGCGCGCCGCCTAGCCCAGTCGCTGCACGTCGATCTGGACGCGGTCAGCGGCACCGGCCCCCAGGGGGCGGTCACCATCAACGATGTTGAGCACGCCGCGGCGGTCAAACCGGCCGAGCAGCCGAAGGCCAAACCGACAGCGGCCGACCGTAGCGCGCTGATGCGCAAGTCGATCGCGGCCGCGATGAGCCGGTCCAAGCGAGAGATTCCGCACTACTACCTCGCCGACGAAATCATCATGGAAAAGTCGCTGACCTGGCTCACCGCCCGAAACGCGCAGCGATCCATCACCGAACGCGTGTTGCCGGCCGTCCTGCTGTTGAAGGCGGTCGCCCTAGCAGCACAACGGTATGGCGAATTCAACGGATTCTGGCGCGACAACGGATTCGAGCCCGCGACGGGTGTGCACGTAGGTGTCGGAATTTCATTGCGCGGCGGTGGACTGGTCGCACCCGCCATCCATGACGTTGCCGACAAGAAGCTCGACGAATTGATGGGTAACCTCACCGATCTGGTGGCGCGGGCCCGCGCTGGCTCGCTGCGGAGCTCGGAGATGTCGGACCCGACCATCACGGTGACCAACCTCGGCGACCAAGGCGTCGACACGGTGTTCGGCGTCATCTACCCACCGCAGGTCGCCATCGTCGGTTTCGGTAAGCCGACACAGCGGGTGTGCGTCATTGACGGCGGCATCCACGTCGTCACCGCCCTGCAAGGCACCCTCGCCGCCGACCACCGAGCCAGCGACGGTCACCGAGGCGCCCTGTTTTTGACCGCGATCAACGAATTCCTGCAGCAGCCCGACCTCCTAGAAAAGTGATGCGCACATGACGACACCAGAAAGCACGCGTGGGGTGGTCCTGTCGGTGTTGACCACTATCGCACCGGAAGTCGATGCCGACGACATTCGCGACGACGTCCTGCTGCGGGATCAGGTCGATCTCGATTCGATGGACTGGCTGAACTTTCTGCTTGGTATTCATAAGCGGATGCATGTGGAGATCCCGGAGTCCGACTACGCGTCGCTTCGGACGCTGACCGATGTGGTGAACTACGTCGAAAAGCACGCGCCTAAACCCGCTTGAGCGGCATCCATAGCATCATGCGTGTGAGCTACCAAACGAGAGGGGTTGGCTGATGTCGGGAGCCGGTGACGTGATCACCATCTTGCCCGTGAGCGAATGCTGGGACCTGATGAAGGGCGTCTCGTTAGGGCGGCTGGTCACCAGCGTCGACGGCCGGCCTCAGATCTTCCCGGTGAACTTTGCTGTGCAGCGCCGCACGATATTGTTCCGCACCGCGGAGGGCACCAAGTTAGTGAGCACCGCGATGAATAATCAGGTGCTGTTCGAAGTCGACGACCACAACGCAACCGAGGGGTGGAGCGTGATCGTCCAAGGCAGGGCACGTTCACTGCGCACCGATGAGGAAATCGAGGAAGCCGAACGCGCCCAGCTCTTGACCTGGACGGCAACGGAGAAAACACATTTTGTGCGGATTCGCCCGGACATGATCACCGGCCGGCGGTTCCGGTTCGACCTGCCCCGCCCACCAGAGCCAGTTCAGTGAGGCGCGGCCCGAGCTCCAGACGATGGCGAAAAACGTTCGGCTATTGCTGCGGCAGCGCGACGGGCGCTAGCACTCGGTCAGGTGGCGGACGCGGTTGATGTCCTCGACCGCCATGCGGACCACCTCCGGCACGGCCGCAGCCACCGGCGGGGTCAAACCGACGCCATGGCCGGTATCGGCCACTTCAATGGTGATGAGCGTCAACGCGGCGGGCACGCGGTCAAGAGCCTGACCCAGGGCGTGTGCGACGGCCACATCAACACGGTGCGAACTTACCGCCTCGGACCCGGCGGCCACATCGCATACCGCACAGCGACTTACCCGGCCCGGTACAGACGCCGGCGCCACTACGGCGTCGATCACGACGGCCAGGTCGGCGCCCGACCATGCGTCCAGCAGGCTGATGGGCTCCACGATGTCTGTCACCACCCGAACATCGGGCAATGCCAGGTCCCTTAGGGCGCCGGCGGCGACGACGCCCGCGCCGTCGTCGCGCCGGTAGCGATTCCCCAGCCCGACGACGACCACAGCACCTGTGGTCACCTCCATGTCATCCCCGTTCTACGGTGAGCCTCAAGAAATGCGCCGAGCACGAGATACAGGGATCGTAGGTACGAATCACCCTTTCGCACAACGTGGTTAGGGCCGCATCGTCGAGCGAGAGATTCTCAGAAACAACGCAGGCCAAGTCGGCTTCGATGGCTGCCTGGTTCTGCGCGGTGGGCGGGATCATCGTCGCCGCTGACACGAGCCCGGCCTCGTCGATGCGGTATCGGTGATACAGCAAGCCGCGGGGCGCCTCGCTGACGCCGTGTCCGACACCGGCACGGGCCGGGACATCGATGAATGGTCGGGACGGGCGCTGGTAGTTGTCGATGATTCGCAGCGCCTCGTCGATCGCATAGACGACTTCCACGGCACGAACCACAATGCTGCGGAAGGGGTTTCGGCATTCGGCTGACAGTCCTGCGCGCGCGGCGGCCTGCGCCGCGACCGGGCTGAGCTGCGACGCGTTCAGCGCGAAACGGGCCAGCGGCCCGGTCAGGTAGCGGGCGCCGTCGAGGGTCGCGTGCAGTGCGGTCGAGTGCGGCACCTGGGACTCGACAACGTGGTCGGTGAAGTCGGACACCGGAAACGCCGCGCCCGCGCTGCGCGCGATGGTGCCGTTCTCGATCGGATATCGGCCAGGTGCCGTGAGCGCCAAGAACTCGTGCTCGAATTCGAGGTCGGGGAATTCGAAGCCGGCCACCCACGCGACGGTGTCCAGCGCGATGTCCAATGCCCGGCGTAGCTGCTCGGCGATCGGCGCGAAATCCGATCGGGTTGGCACCGAATAAAATCCGCCCAGCCGCACATTGATCGGGTGTATTGCTCGGCCGCCGACAAAGTCCATCAGCCGGTTGCCGGCCTTTTTCAGCTGCAGCCCGTGCTCGACGATTTCACGCTCGTCTCGGGCCAGTGCGATCGCGTCGGGGTAGCCCAGGTAGTCCGGTGCGTGCAGCAAATAGATGTGCAGCACATGGCTGTGGATCCATTCACCGCAGTACAGCAACCGCCGCAGCGCAAGGAGCTCTGGATCCACCTCCACGCCGCAGATCTCTTCGATCGCGTTGCAGGCGCTGACTTGATAGGCGACCGGACAGATTCCGCAGACCCGCGCCGTCAGATCCGGTGGCTCGGTGTAAGCCCGCCCCCGCAGAAACGCCTCGAAAAACCGCGGCGGCTCATAGATGTTGAGCTGCACACTGTCCAGCGCGCCATCCTTCAGCGTGACATGCAGCGCCCCTTCCCCTTCGACGCGAGTGAGCGTGCCGACACTCAACGTCCGGCTGTCCAGGTTCACTGCTTGCCCCGCTCAGCAGCGAAAGTGGCGACATTGAACGTCGAGAACACCCGCTCGACATCGCCGGCGGACATGCCGTCCCGGCGCAGCAGCGGGATCAACGTCGCGGTTCGCGGCGCCGCGGACGGGCCGAAACAGCCATAACAGCCGCGATGATGACCGGGGCACAACGCCCCGCAGCCGGCGTGGGTGACCGGACCCAGGCACGCGATGCCGTCAGCGACCACAACACAGGTCACCCCGCGCAGTTTGCATTCGGTGCACACCGTCTTAGCCGGCAACCGCGGCTTGCGTCCGACCAATAGCGCCGAGATGGTGTCCATGAGCTGGCCCCGGTCGATCGGGCAGCCGTGCAACTGGTAGTCGACCTTGACGTGCGCGGCCGCCGGCGTGGAAGTGGCGAGGGTGTCGATGTATTCCGGTTGGGCATAAACGAGCGAGGTGAACTCTGCGACGTCGGCGAAGTTGCGCAGCGCCTGCACTCCCCCGGCCGTCGCGCAGGCACCGATGGTGACCAAGACCTTTGATTGCGCCCGGATCTCACGGATACGCTGCTCGTCGTGGCGGGTGGTGATCGAGCCCTCGACCAACGACACATCGTAGGGCCCACCCACCATCAGGCTGGACGCTTCGGCGAACGTGGCGATCTCCACTTGGTCGGCGAGCGTAAGCAGCTCGTCCTCACAGTCCAGCAGGGTCAGCTGGCAACCGTCACACGAGGCGAATTTCCACACCGCCAGTTTGGGCTTCATCTACAACTCCTTGACCCGCATGAGGGGACCGGCGACGTCGTAGCCGACGACCGGCCCGTCCCGGCACACCAGCAACGGACCCAACTGGCAGTGGCCGCACCAGCCGACACCGCACTGCATGTTTCGCTCCAGCGATACCCGAATATCTTGGGCTGCTACGCCTTTGGCGATCAGCGTCTCGGCGCCAAACCGCAGCATGGGTTCCGGCCCGCACAACAATGCGGTGGTACGGCCGGGGTTTAGCGCGAGCCGGCGCAACGGCTCGGTCACCAGCCCCACGTGGCCGTGCCAACCTTGCACCGGGACGTCGACGGTGAGATGGAGTTCGATCTGCGGGTCATCCGCCCACTTTTCCAGTTGTGCGGCGAACACGAAGTCGGACCGGGAGCGGGCCCCCGCGATGACAATCAAGGCGCCATACCGGGACCGATCAGCCAACGCGCCCAGGATCGCTGGACGCAACGGACACAGCCCCACTCCGCCGGCCACCATCACCAAGTCCCGTCCTGCGGCCTCATCCAGTCCCCAGGTGGTGCCAAACGGACCCCGCACCCCGACAACGGCGCCCGGCTGGGCGTCGTGCAGGGCCCGGCTGACCGCGCCCACCGCCCGGATGGTGTGCGTAATCGAGCCGTCGGTGACCGTAGGATCACCGCTGATGGAGATCGCCGCCTCACCGACTCCGAAGGCGTACAGCATCATGAATTCACCGGGCTGCGGCGCGGGCAGCGCCGCGCCGACTGGCTCTAGACATAGCGTGGCCGAATCGGGGCTTTCCGCGACCCGGCTGCGTACCCGGTACGGGACCGGCGCCATCGCGGACGACGGCGCCATGATGGTCTGCCGGTCAGCCCGGTCAGTCCGACGAGTCATGGCGGGCCATCTTGTTCATTTCTTCGGTGATGTCGATACCGGTGGGGCACCAGGCGATACATCGCCCGCAGCCCACACAGCCAGACATGTCGAACTGGTCATGCCAGCTACCCAATTTGTGGGTCAACCAGTGCCGGTAGCGCGAAGCGCCGGACTGGCGCACGCTGCCGCCACCGTGCACATAGGTGAAGTCGAACTCGTAGCAGGACGCCCAGTGTTGCCAGCGTTCGGCGTGCTCACCGGTCAGGTCGGTGATGTCTTCGGTGCTGGTGCAGTAGCAGGTCGGGCAGACCATTGTGCAGTTGCCGCAGGTCAGGCAGCGGGTGGCCACCTCTTGCCACTGCGGTGACTCCCGGGACCGGATGAGCAGCTCACGCAGATCTGCGTCCGGCATCTGGCGGCCCATCCGCTGCGAGGCGGCCTCGACATCGGCACGGGCGCAGGTGATTTCGTCGCTGCTGGCCGATCGGTACGGAACCGCGGCGAGCACGTCGGCGCCGTCTTGGCTGCCGACGTCAACGAGGTAGGTCACGCCCGTTGCGCCGACGCGCTCAGTGAGGGCCAAGTCGTAACCCGGCCCGACCGCCGGTCCGGTGCCCATCGATGCGCAAAAGCACAACCCGCCCGGTTCGGTGCAATTCACCGCGACCACGAAGATGTGTCGCCGACGACTGGCATATGAGCCGTCTGGATAATCGGAACGGCCCAGCACCCGGTCCAGGGTGGCGATCGCGGCCAAGTCGCACCCGCGCACTCCGAGGAAGGCATAGCGTGGCACCTCCTCGGGTCCGGTATCGCTGAAATCGTCACGACACCCCGACCAGAGCCGGCGCCGCGGCGGATGCAGGAACTGTTTCCATGACTGCGGCCCCGAGGAGTGCCCGAACGCGGCCTGGTCGTCGCGACGACGTACCCGATAGTGCCCCGGGGCCACATCGACACCCCAGCCGTTCGGCAAATCCTCCGCTGAGTCAAGTTCGGCAAGCACAATCGCGTTGTCCCGCAACGTCGGCCCGACCACACGGTAGCCCCGCTCGATCAACACCTCGACCAGACGGTGCAGCCCGGCGGTGTCCAACGACGCGGCATCGAAATCTCCACCCGGTTGGTTTACCGACACGTCATCAGCCTATTCCACCAGTGCGGATGGGGGTGTGACCGCGTCATTCCACAACGCGGTGTTGGCCATCCGACAGCCACTCGACAACCTCGGAGAGCTCACGACGCGGCGTCGACGGCAACGGATCGGCATTGATGGGCGCCCAGCCCACCCTCAGCAGCATCTGCGGATAGTGACTACTACCGAAGACGTCGGCACGGACCGCGGCGCGCGTTTCGGCGATCTCCAGCGGTTCGGTGACCGGGCAACTGGCCAGGCCCATGGCCGTCGCGGTGAGCAACACGACGCTGGTGGCCTCACCGGCGCGTAGCTGCGCCAGCCGGTCGTCGCTGTGCGTGCCCAGGGCCAGCATTACCGCGTTGTCGTCGGCGGGTGCCGCGTCGGGCGGCATGGCCAGCGCGGGACCGGAAAATCGCCGGCTGGGTATGGGGGCGGCAGCGTCCGGTATGGGCGTATTGCGGGCGGGAACGCCGGTTGCCGACGCGTGCCGGCCACTCCACGCGGTGAGCTCGGCAAGGTAGTCGTTGTTGGCCGCGTGGTCCCAAACCGATTTCGCCACAATCTCGTTCAGCTTGTCCATCGCATCGATCTGGCGCAAAGTCACCCCGTTGCGAGCTGCCCGGGCCGCCATCAGGGCGATATCGCTCACCGGCACCGGCCAGAAACTGTAGTGCCGCCGATCGGTTCGCCGCCGCGGTATTGCGGCGGCCAGCGTGATGTCCAGCTGATCGGCGGCCTGGCGAGACACTTCAATCGCGGCAAGATGACTCGGGTCAGCCGGATTGGGCAGCCGAGACACCTTGGCTTGCCAGCCGGTCGCGGCCAACGCCACGACGCAGTGATGTAACGCGGCGCCGCAACTCAAGATCAGGTCCCGCCCATCCGGGTCGGTGTTGGCCAGCTGCAGGCTGGTGTCGGAATACAGATGAAGCGACGCCGCGCCTACCCGCCACCGCCACGGCTGCGTGTTGTGCACGGAGGGCGCGCGAGTGGCGAGCGTGAGAATGGTCCGAACCGTGCCGACATCCGGAAAATGCGCGCTCATTGTCGTTGCTCCTTCCCGTCGGCAGCGTGGTCTCATCAAGAATTGCGCAATCACACCGGCCACACGAGAGCACGGCGTCCCTGACGCGAAGGACTTTGTGCCATTGTGTGCCACTGTGCGCCACTGTGTGCCACTGTGTGCCCTTGCCGGCACCGGCCCAATGCCTTATTTCACGGCGTGGCTCCGCACGCCTGCGGCGGGTCGGTTTCGGCATCGTCCGCAGCGAGGGTGAAGTAGCTTTCTTCTTCCTGTATGAAGTGCAGTCGCAGCAGCGCATACAGGCCGTAGAGGCAGGCCAGTAGGTCATCGACTTGGTCATGCTGGATGGCTCCGGCCGACTGTGCCAAGGCCAGATGGGTCGCGACCCGATCGGAAAGCCGCTGAATTTCAGCGTGGGTGCGACTCATGGTGGCGGTGGCTTCACCGCTGCCCAGTGGGCGAGCCAGCGCAGGGTAAAGCTGGGTTTCCTCAGCCAGCTCGTGCGGCAGGATCCGGTCGGTCAGCAAGGCGTGCGCAGCAAGCAACGATTCCAGTGCCGCAGCATCCGGGCCGGCGACCACCCGATCCGCAGTGGTTCGTAACAGTCCGATGGCATCACGCAGCTGGTCATGTTCGGTCGCAAAGCGGTGCAACAGTTGCTCGGTGCCCACGGCCAACGGAACCTCACTGGACGGGTCACCGCGCAACGCCCGCAGCGCGTTGAGAATCACCGCGACGTCGATGCCTTCTTGCAGCAGCGCACCGGCAGCGGGCCGCAACCAGCCGAACGCGGCTATCCCCATGGCCAACAGCGACAGGCTCATACCCACGACCGCGCTTTGCACCGCGATGCGCCGCGACCAACGGGCAATATCCATCGCATCAGCCAGCCGGTCGAGCCGATCGGTGGTCAACACGATATCGGCGGCTTCTGACGAGGCAGTGGCTCCGCGTGCGCCCATCGCCACCCCTACCGTCGCCGCGGCCAATGCCGGGGCGTCGTTGACGCCGTCTCCCACCATGACCGTCAGCGCTTGTTGGCTTTCCGTGCGCACCGCGGCGAATTTGTCGGCCGGGCTTTGATCGGCGCAGACCTCATCCAGCCCCAAAACGGTGGCGACCTCGCGCGTCGGTTCGGCCCGATCGCCGGTGAGCAGAATCAACCGGTTCAGACCGGCCTCGCGCAATCGGCGCACGGTGCGCGGAGCCTGCCGGCGCAAGGGATCCCGCAGCAACACCGCGGCAGCCGGCACGCTGTCCACGCACACCCATGCAATGGCCGCGTTGTCCAGCCGGGCGCGGTTAAGCGCGGCTCGGGTCCACGTGCTGGTCTCCGGCTCGGCGGGCAGTTTGCCGACGGTGACATGCCGCCCGCCGATGCTGGCGGTGACACCGCGGCCCGGCTCTTCTACGACATCGGTGGGCAGTGACAATTGCAGGCCCCGATTGAGCGCCTCCGTGACGATAGCCTCGGCCAGCACGTGCGGGGACAGCTGGTCCACGCAGGCGGCTACCCGCAGCATCTCGGTAGCGTCACGACCGGGTGCAGCCACCACGTCGACGACCGCTGGACGCCCCATCGTCAAGGTTCCGGTCTTGTCCATCATCAAAGTGGTTGCGTTCCCAAGATTTTCCAACGCACCGCCGCCGCGGATCACCACTCCGAGCCGGGACGCCCGGGACAGACCGGACACAATCGCCACCGGCGCGGCCAGCAGCAGCGGGCAAGGGGTCGCCACCACCAGCACCGCCACGGCTCGTACCGCCGACCCGCTGGCCACCCACGCGGCGCCGGCGACCAGCAGCACCAACGGGAGGAACCAGGCCGCGACCCGGTCGGCCAATCGCACGATCGGCGCATTTTCCGCGCCCGCCTGCTGAGCTAACCGCACAATGCCGGCATAGGTGGACTCGTCGGCGGTTGCGCTCGCCCGCACCTCAAAGGCGCTGCCGGCGTTGACCACACCGCTGCGAACCGGTTCGCCGACCCCACGTTCAACCTGAAGCGGCTCACCGGTCAGCGCGGACTCATCTAGCACAGCCACCACGTCGACGATGCGCCCGTCGACGGGAACCACCTCGCCCGGGCCGACAATGAGCAGATCGTCGACCACCACGTCGGCCAGCGGAATAACGCTGACTTGCGTCCCGACCCGGCGCCGGGCAAAGCGCGGCGCGCGCTCGAGCAGCGCCCGCAGATCGCGGGTGGCGCGGCGTTCGGCGGCCGCATCCAGGGCACGGCCACCGGCCAGCATCACCGCAATCAGCGCACCGGCCAGGTACTCGCCGACCAGCAGCGTGCCAATCAACGACAGCACCGCGATAATGTCCACGCCGACCCGCCCACGGCGCAACGCGATTGCTACCCATGCCGACGCCGGGATGACGGCGACGATCGTGCTGACAATCCAGCATCCGTCGGCTACCCCGTGCCAACCGGCCAGCCAGGCAATGCCGCCGGCAGCCAACAACCCGACACTGAGCAGCACCAGGGCCGGCTCGAGCAATCGCCGCACCCGAGACCTCCACCGGCCAACCACCGCTGCCGTCTCGCCTGTCACCGGGAAATCCTATCTTTTACAGGTGTTTTCGGTTCCTACCGGGCCGAATTCGGCCGTTGGGTCCAGGGCACCAGGTCAGTTCAGCGGTGAGCCAATGCGATGCAGGGTTGCGTCCGGGTCGTACGGTCAAGATACCGAGGTGAATTCGATTCTGGGCACACCACCGTGTGGCAGTCGGCGAGGTCTGCGTTGCTTTTGGGCAACTGAACTCAAACAGCCGATTCGACGGTGGCCGGTAGGTACAATCACCACGCCACCAGCTCGGCACGACACCGCCGCATGGTGCCGCATTTGGAGGATTCGATGTCAAAGATCCGGTTGCTGGTATTCCTTGCGCTAGGTTGGGCGAGCGTCGCAGCATGCGCGTCGCACTCCTCGCCACCACGTGCATCCGCACCGAGTTCAACTGCGCCGTCGACGACCGCGCGCTCTACGGTTGCGGGCACCGCCATTTCGCCGACGGCCCCAACCACCACGGCGCCGTGCGTCGGATTGTCAATTTGCCCACCGCCACCACCGGACGCCGAGGGCAACCCAGCGTGTTTCTACTCCGATGGCTGGCAAGCCACGTCCTCGGGGGCCGGCATCGAGGTCTGGTATTTCCACGAGCCGCAGAACATGTCGAAGCCCGACAAAGTTACCGCGGTGGTGAGCAAGAAGGACGGCACCAGCGAGTCGCAGGACGCCACTATCGAAGCCGGTCAACAAGTGCATCGCTTCGAGTTCCCGGCCATCAATCAGGCGGTCGTCGCAGCAGTATTTCTCGACACCAGCAACGGCCGGTGTTTTGTCATCGGGCCGGGCAGTTGACGTTTTAGTGCCCTCCGCGTGCTGCGGTGCGTCGGCTCGCGAAAAGGATCGAACGGCCTAACCCCTACAGTTGCCGTCATGAACACCGCCTTGGACGTCACCACCACCGGACCGGTCCGGATCTGGACAATAAACCTGCCCGATGTCGGTAACGCGATCACCGGCAAGGACTTCATCACGTCGTTCGAGGCTGCCGTCGACGACGCGAACGCCGACACCGCCGTCTGTGCGGTGATACTCACCGGGGCAGGCAAGATCTTCTCGGGGGGCGGCAACGTCAAGGAGATGGCCGACCGGGACGGCATGTTCGGGCTGGACGCCCTGCGGCAGCGCCAGGCATATACCGACGGAATCCAGCGGATCCCGCGTGCGCTGACCCGGCTGGAAGTGCCGCTGATCGGTGCGATCAACGGCGCGGCCATCGGCGCCGGCTGCGACTTGGCGATGATGTGTGACATCCGAATCGCTTCGGAGCGGGCCACTTTCGCAGAAAGCTTCGTCCAGCTCGGACTGATCCCCGGCGACGGCGGCACCTGGTTCTTGCCGCGCGCCATCGGCTACCAGCGGGCCGCGGAGATGACGTTCACCGGCGACCGCATCGACGCGGCCACCGCCCTGGAATGGGGCATGGTCAGCCGCGTGGTGCCGCACGACGACCTGCTGGCGCAAGCACACGCGTTGGCCGAGCGCATCAGCAAGAATCCCGCTCACGCGTTACGGATGGCCAAGCGGCTGCTGCAGGAATCGCGTATCGGTTCGCTGGAGTCAACGCTGGGTATGGCCGCGGCCATGCAGCCGCTGGCGCATCGTGACCCTGAGCATGAGCGGCGCATCGCGACGTGGAAAACCCGGTGATGGCCCTGCCCAGGTTGGTACCCCCGGCGGTCGTCGACCCGGCCCAGACCGGGGCTTTGCGCGCCGAGGTCCGCGCGTATCTGGCCGAGCAGCTGGCTGCCGGCACGTTTACCCCGTGCGTCGATGCCTGGCTGACTCAATGGGACGAGGATTTCACCGCCGGATTGGCGGCGCGCGGCTGGCTGGGAATGACGGTGCCCATCGAGTACGGCGGGCACGGGCGCTCATTTGTGGAGCGCTTCGTCGTTACCGAAGAACTCCTGGCGGCCGGTGCTCCCGTGGCGGCGCATTGGATCGCCGATCGCCAGATCGTGCCGGCGCTGCTCAAGTACGGCACCGAAGCGCAGAAGTTGCATTTCCTGCCCCGGATCGCGCGTGGCGAGTGCTTTTTCGGTATCGGCATGAGCGAGCCAGACTCGGGCTCGGACCTGGCCAGCGTGCGCACCCGAGCCCACCGCGTCGAGGGCGGTTGGTCACTGTCGGGCACCAAGGTCTGGACTTCGGGCGCCCACCTTGCGCACGCGTTCATCGTGCTGGCCCGCACCGCACCGGTGGACCCCGCGCATAGACATGCCGGGCTCAGTCAGTTCATCGTTGACTTGCCTGGACCCGGGGTCGAGATTCGACCGATTATCTCGATGAACGGCGCCCACCACTTCAACGAGGTCATTCTTGACCAGGCGTTCGTGCCCGATGACATGGTATTCGGTGAGATCGGCGACGGTTGGCAACAGGTGACGTCGGAACTGAGCTTCGAGCGCAGCGGTCCAGAACGTTTCCTGTCGACCTTCGTGCTGCTGGCGGCAACCACTGAAAACATGGCGGCTCAACGTATTTCACGCGATGCCAGCCTGGGACGCCTGGTGGCGCGCATCGCCGGCCTGCACCAGATGTCTGCCGCGGTGGCCGCCGGGCTGCAGCGCCACGATCCCGCCGACATCCCCGCTGCAGTGGTCAAGGTGCTCGGCACCACGACTGAGGGCGACATCGCCGACTTCGCCGACCTGCACGCAGGTGGCGATTCCCAGTACGCCGACCTGGTGCGGGCAGCAGTCGACCAGCGTCCCGGGTTCACGCTGCGCGGCGGAACCAACGAGGTGCTGCGTGGTGTCATCGCGCGGGGACTGGGCCTGCGATGACGACGGCTCGCAATGCCGTCGACCCGGCCCTGGTCGAGATGATGGACGCGGTCTTCGCCGACGCGAGGACTGTTGAGCGTGACCCAGGCCTGTGGAGACGCCTGGACGACCTCGGCTTGGTGCGGCTGACCGGCCCGGAGCAGTCCGGCGGCAGCGGGGCTGGCTGGTATGAAGCGGCCGAGCTGCTTGCCGCCGGGGTGCGGCACACGGTGCGCATTCCGTTGGCCGAGCATGATTTATTGGCGTGCTGGCTACTCGAGGCCAACCGAATGCCCGCCGACAGCTCGGTGCGGACGGTGTGTCTGCTCGATGAGCGGGGTGTGGCCAACGACGTGCCGTGGGCCCACGGCGCCGACCGCATCGTTGTTGTCTGGCAGCGGGGCGGCGACTATGCCGTGGCCGACGTGGAGGCGGAGGCGCTCGTTATTAGCCCTGGCACCAATCTGATTGGTGAACCGCGCGACACGGTATCGGCGCAGACTCATGCCCTACCCGGGGTGCCGGTCGACGCAGCGGTGGTCTCAACGCTGACGCTCAAGGCGGCGCTCATTCGGGCGATCCAGGTGTGCGCCGCACTGGACCGGATATTGCAGCTTTCGATCGAGCACTCGACGTCGCGCATCCAGTTCGGTCGTCCACTCACCACATTTCAGGCGATACAGCACCTGATCGCCGACATCGCCGCCGAGGCCGCACTCGCCCAAGCAGCGACCGAGGCGGCGCTCACTGCGGCGGTCAGCAGTGAGTGGTCCGCACCAAACCTGGATTTCCTTGTTGCGGTGGCGCGTTCGTGCGCGGGCCGGGCCTGCTCGATCGTAGTGCGCAACGCCCACCAGATTCACGGCGCCATCGGCACCACCCGCGAGCACCGACTGCACGAGTTCACCCGCGCCGCGCTCG
>NZ_VTZN01000106.1 GCF_008370645.1 Mycobacterium simiae | reverse complement strand
CCCCGCCATCGCGGCCGGCAGTGCCTGGCCCGCCGGTGCCGGGTTCCGCATTCTGACCGGCGCTACCTTGCCCGCCCGTACCGCCCGTCCCGCCGACCCCGCCGCGACCGCCTTGGCCGATCGGCGCACCCTTGCCGCCGGTTCCGTGCGAACCGCCGAATCCGGCGTCGCCGCCGGATCCGCCGGCCCCGCCGGCACCGGCGGGCGTTAGGCCCTCAGCTTCAGCGCCGGTGCCACCCATGCCACCGGCGCCACCGGTTCCGCCCTTGCCGCCCGCACCGTTGAAGCCACTTGCTCCACTGTTACCGCCGGCTCCGCCGGTGCCACCTTTCCCACCGTCAAACCCGCTGTCGCCCTGAAGACCGGAACCCGGGGCAGCTTCAGCACCGGCGCGACCAGTTCCGCCCTTGCCCCCGTCGCCGCCGGTTCCGCCGGTTCCGTATGAGCCGCTGACTCCCGTGCCCTCACCCTGGGCCCCGGGCGCACCGCCGGCGCCGGCCGTTCCGCCGACGCCGCCGGTTCCACCACCGCCGCCGCTCCCATCGACGCCCGTTTCGAGCCCCGAGCCGCCATCGCCGCCCTTACCGCCGGCACCACCATTGCCACCGTCCCCGCCAGCGCCTTTTGCGCCCCTTGGATCCGGGCTGCTGCTTCCGCCTTGCCCGCCGTCGCCGCCGGCACCTCCAGCGAACCCAGTTCCGCCGGTCTCGCCGGAATTCGCAGCTGCATGCTGGCCGGCGCCGCCGGCCCCGCCAGAACCGCCTTTCCCGCCCGCCCCGCCTGCACCCGGAGTCGCAGGACTTTGCCCGTGGCCGTTGAGTCCGCCCTGCCCGGCGGCACCACCGATGCCGCCGGTCCCGCCCTTCCCGCCGTCGGTACCGCCAAGGGGGTCATTGGCAGAGCGGCCATCAGCGCCCTTACCCCCGGTTCCGCCCGCGCCGCCGTTTCCACCGATGCCACCATCACCGGGTGCGGAACCCGGCGACGAGCCGCCCTTGCCGCCTGTGCCGCCGGCACCGCCAGCGCCACCCGCACCGCCATCAGTGCCAGCGACAGTGGCATCTGCACCGACGCCGCCTTTACCGCCAGTGCCGCCGCTCCCGCCGATGCCGTCTTGCGCAACATCGCCGTCTACTCCGCCGGTGCCGCCGATGCCGGCCTTCCCGCCGCGGCCCGAGTTACCACCGGTGCCGCCCGTGCCGCCGGCCCCACCTGCACCAGCCCCCGATGAGGCAGTACCAGCCACACCTTCGCCCCCCGTGCCGCCGGTCCCGCCAGCCCCGCCGTTGCCGCCGGTGCCGCCGCTGCCATTGGTGCCACCAGATCCGCTGTTGCCGCCGGCTCCACCCTGGCCGCCGATCCCGCCAGCAAACCCTTGCTTACCATTCCCGCCAGACTGGGTCGCGTCTGCACCGGTGCCACCTTTGCCGCCGGCGCCGCCGTTTCCACCCATGCCGCCGTCGCCCCAGGCGCCTGCCTTACCCGAGTCCAGCTTGCCGCCGGTTCCGGGCGCTCCGCCCTGTCCGGCCTGGCCACCGGTGCCGCCGGTGCCGCCGGTTCCGCCCGCGGTGCCCCCGTCGCCATTGACTCCTTGGCCACCGGCGCCGCCAGTAGCGCCATTTCCACCGACCCCCCCGCGTCCGCCGTCGCCGTTGAGGCCACCTGGTCCGCTGTTGCCGCCAGCTCCGCCCTGGCCGCCGGTCCCACCGGCTCCCCCGGTCATGCCCACCGCGCCTGATCCCGGTGCCGCGTCGGCACCGTTCGCACCGGTTCCGCCTATGCCGCCGTTCCCGCCTCTTCCGCCGATTCCGGAGTTTCCGGTCAGCCCACCGGTACCGCCCGTGCCGGCTGCACCGCCGGCTCCGGCGTCACCGCCTTTGCCGCCAGCGCCCCCGGCCCCACCGGTAGATCCGGCAGCTGCGCCCGAGCCACCATTCCCGCCGGTAGCGCCGATGCCACCGGCTCCGCCGTGTCCGCCGTCGCCGTTGAGGCCGCCTGGTCCGCTGTTACCGCCGGCTCCACCCTTGCCGCCGACACCACCGGCTCCCCCGGTCAGACCTGCGGCGCCCGATCCAGGGGCCGCGTTGGCACCGTTCGCGCCGGCTCCGCCTATGCCGCCGTCCCCGCCTCTTCCGCCGGTTCCGGCGCTGCCGGACAGCCCGCCGGCACCGCCGGTGCCGGCCGCGCCACCAGCTCCAGCTTCACCGCCTTTGCCGCCGATCCCGCCAATTCCGCCAGCAGAGCCGGCAACAGCATTTGAGGCGCCGGCGCCACCGGTGCCACCGGCGCCACCGGCCCCGCCTAGCCCACCAAAGCCGTTGAGACCACCCGCTGTGCTGTTGCCTCCGGCACCACCCATACCGCCGATACCACCCGTTCCCCCAGTCATACCCGCGGCACCCGAACCCGCGGCTCCATCAGCACCGGCGCCACCCGTTCCGCCAATGCCTCCGGTCCCGCCGGTCCCGCCGCGGCCCGCGGCGCCGGCCGAGCCGCCGGTCCCGCCGGTGCCGGCGACGCCGCCGGCACCGGCGTTGCCACCGGTGCCGCCGGTGCCGCCGGCACCACCGGTAGAGCCCGCAAAAGCGCCGGAGCCACCGGCACCACCCTGACCGCCGGACCCGCCCGCCCCACCGAGTCCGCCGTCACCGTTGATGCCACCGGCCGCACTATTGCCGCCGGACCCGCCCGCCCCACCGGTCCCGCCGACTCCGCCGGAGGTTCCCGTGCTGCCCGAACCAGCGGCACCGTTGCCACCGGTGGCCCCGGTCCCGCCAATGCCACCGGTCCCACCGACTCCGCCACGACCCGCAGTGCCGGCCGTGCCGCCGGACCCGCCGGTCCCGGCGGCACCGCCCGTGCCAGCCTCACCTCCGGTGCCTCCGGTGGCACCGGCTCCGCCCGCAATCCCGACAACGCTGCTCGAGCCACCGGCACCGCCCGTGCCGCCGGCGCCGCCAGCCCCGCCGACTCCGCCTTCGCCGTTAATGCCACCGGCTCCGCTATTCCCGCCGGCTCCGCCCTTGCCGCCGACGCCGCCAGCAAACCCAGCGGTGCCCGCAGCCGCCGAACCGATGGCCCCATCCTTGCCAGCGCTGCCGGCGCCACCCGTCCCTCCTGTGCCACCGATCCCACCACGACCCGCAGCGCCAACCGAGCCTCCTGTGCCTCCGGTTCCGGCGGCCCCTCCGACTCCGGCGTTGCCGCCGGTGCCGCCGGTGCCACCACTCCCACCCGCTGAGCCGGCAACTGTGCCCGAGCCGCCGCGGCCACCCGTGCCGCCGGCTCCGCCGGCCCCGCCGGCCCCGCCGTCGCCATTGAAGCCGCCGGCTGTGCTGCTACCACCGGCCCCGCCGGCCCCGCCAGCTCCACCGGCAAACCCGTCACCGCCGATACCGCTCGAACGTGCCGGGGCCGATAGACCGGCGCTGCCAGCGCCTCCAGTGCCGCCCGTGCCGCCGGTCCCGCCAGTCCCGAATAATCCGGCAGCACCACCGGCACCGCCGGCCTGGCCGGGAGCCGCGGACCCACCGTTGCCTCCATTACCGAGCAAAATCCCCCCCGGCCCCCCGGGCTGGCTGGTGCCCGGCGCGCCATTGCTGCCGGGGCCAATCAGCGCCCGCCCCAACAGGAGATTCGTGGGCGTATTGATCGCTGCTAGAACATTTTGCTCCAGCGCCTGCAGAGGAGCCACACTGGCGGCCTCCGTGCCCGCATAGCCGCTAGCAGCCGCGGCCAGCATCTGCAAAAACCGGTCATTAAACGCCGCCGCTTGAGTGCTGAGCAGCTGATACTGCTGCCCATAGCTGCCAAACACCGCCGCGACCGCCGCCGACACCTCATCTGCGCCGGCGGCCAGCATCTGCGTGGTCTGCGTAGCCGCTGCCGCATTCGCCGCGCTGATCATCGACCCGACCTCGGCTAAATCCGCGGTCGCCGCCGCCAACAGCTCTGGTGCCACGGTCACAAACAGCGCCACAATATGCTCCCGCGTGAGTTTCGGAGATCTGATGCCGCAGCATACGCCCGTCCAAACAACGATACGACCCAATTAGTCAAGATATTGCGCGCTGCTTGGCTGCTCAGAGCAGGTGTGCCGCGGCGGCCGGTCAGGCACGCCTTTTCACCCGAAGCGGGACGAGGCAATCAGTCCACGGCGGGAATTTGCGCCTTGACATGGTCTCGGCGTTGAGCGCGCACATCGCTGTTTTCCGAATGGGTGCCAGTTCATTCAAAGTTATTTTCTGGCTTCGAGTATTTCCGAAGCAAATGTGATCCTATTGCTTTGGATACTAAACTCGAACTATCGTCACGAGCTGAACCTTTTCCTACCGCAGATAAAATTGCGCGTAGGTTGCTGGCGTGATACGTTCATGATGACTGCTGAAGCGAAGGGGATTGCTGTGATCTACGTATGGACAGCCCTGCTTGGTGCTATGGTCAGGGTAGCATTCAACTGCTTATGGTTTGCCCCGTTCACCTTCCGCAATACATGGATTTCGGCGGCCCGTTATTCATCGCAAGATCTGAAACAAACCTTTTGGCGTTCGTTTTTTTGGATGGTAATTTTATCGCTGATGATGAGTGCTTTTCTCGTCGGCATGATATCAGCTCTCGGCAAAACAAGTTGGTTGTCGGGCCTTGCTGCTGCCGGGCTGTTATGGATCGGGATAGTGATGCCTACTCAATTAAGTGAGCTGGTATGGAATAAGAAGAACACCACTCTTTGCTTGTTGGACGCAGGCTCTGATTTCACGAGCTTCTTAGGAATGGGAGTTGTCATCGGGGTGGTGCTCTGAAGGCGTGCGCGCCCGGGGGACGCGGGCAATCGCATTGAGACATTGGCGTGAGCACCAGCGGGGCAATCAGTCGCAGGATTATCCTCAAGGGCGGAGGTGACACCGTGGCGGAAGATCAGAGCACTCCCCAAGCTGTTGCGCCGCCTAGGGAAACCGCGCCAGTTTCGGCGCCGGTTTTGGAGACACCTGAACCGCCGGCAGAGACCCTGAAGACGACGAGTAGCGCGTCGCGTCGGGTTCGGGCCCGGCTGGCTCGCCGGATGACTGCTCGCAGCAGCGCCAGCAATCCCGTGCTGGAGCCGCTGGTGGCGGTGCACCGGGAGATCTACCCCAAGGCGGACCTTTCGCTGCTGCAGCGCGCCTACGAGGTTGCCGATCAGCGCCATGCCGATCAGTTGCGGTATTCCGGTGATCCCTACATCACTCATCCCTTGGCGGTTGCCAACATCTTGGCCGAGTTGGGCATGGACACCACCACGTTGGTGGCCGCGTTGTTGCACGACACCGTCGAGGACACGGGTTACACCCTGAAGGCGCTGTCCGAAGAATTCGGCGAAGAGGTCGGCCACCTCGTCGACGGGGTGACCAAGCTGGACCGTGTGGTGCTGGGCAGCGCCGCAGAAGGCGAGACCATCCGCAAGATGATCACCGCAATGGCCCGCGATCCGCGGGTGCTGGTGATCAAGGTGGCCGACCGGCTGCACAACATGCGTACCATGCGCTTCCTGCCGCCGGAGAAACAGGCGCGCAAAGCCCGCGAGACATTGGAAGTCATTGCGCCCCTGGCGCATCGGCTGGGTATGGCCAGTGTCAAGTGGGAGCTGGAAGACTTGTCCTTTGCCATTCTGCATCCCAAGAAGTACGAGGAGATCGTTCGGCTGGTCGCCGGTCGCGCGCCGTCGCGCGACACTTACCTGGCCAAGGTCCGTAGCGAGATCATCGCCACCCTCAACGCGTCGAAGATCAAGGCGACCGTTGAGGGTAGGCCCAAACACTACTGGTCGATCTACCAGAAGATGATCGTCAAGGGTCGCGACTTCGACGACATCCACGACCTGGTCGGCATTCGCATCTTGTGCGACGAGATCCGGGACTGTTATGCCGCTGTGGGCGTAGTGCATTCGCTGTGGCAGCCGATGGCGGGGCGGTTCAAGGACTACATCGCCCAGCCGCGATACGGCGTGTACCAGTCACTGCACACCACTGTTGTCGGACCGGAGGGCAATCCGCTGGAGGTGCAGATCCGCACCCGCGATATGCACCGTACCGCCGAATACGGCATCGCTGCGCACTGGCGTTACAAAGAAGCCAAGGGCCGCAACGGCGTTCCGCATCCGCATGCTGCAGCCGAAATCGATGACATGGCCTGGATGCGTCAACTGCTCGACTGGCAACGTGAGGCCGCCGACCCCGGTGAGTTCCTGGAATCGCTGCGTTACGACCTTGCGGTACAAGAGATTTTCGTGTTCACCCCCAAGGGCGATGTCATCACCTTGCCGGCCGGGTCGACGCCGGTGGACTTCGCCTACGCCGTGCACACCGAAGTCGGCCACCGCTGCATCGGCGCCCGGGTCAACGGGCGGCTGGTGGCACTGGAACGCAAGCTGGAAAACGGCGAAGTCGTAGAGGTCTTCACCTCCAAGGCGCCCAACGCCGGACCGTCGCGTGACTGGCAGCAATTCGTGGTGTCGCCGCGCGCCAAGACGAAGATCCGGCAGTGGTTTGCCAAGGAGCGACGTGAGGAGGCGCTGGACACCGGCAAAGAGGCGATCGCGCGCGAAGTGCGGCGCGGCGGACTTCCTTTGCAGCGTTTGGTTAATGGCGAGTCCATGGCGGCGGTGGCGCGAGAACTGCACTACGCCGACGTCTCGGCGCTCTACACGGCGATCGGCGAGGGGCATGTCTCAGCACGGCATGTCGTGCAGCGGCTGCTGGCCGAGCTCGGGGGCATCGACCAGGCCGAGGAGGAACTCGCCGAGCGGTCCACGCCGACGACCATTCCCCGGCGTCCGCGCAGCAGCGACGATGTCGGGGTATCGGTGCCGGGTGCCCCGGGCGTGCTGACCAAGCTCGCCAAGTGCTGCACCCCGGTGCCCGGCGATGCGATCATGGGGTTCGTCACCCGCGGTGGCGGGGTCAGCGTGCACCGCACCGATTGCACCAATGCCACGTCGCTGCAAGAGCAGGCTGAGCGCATCATCGAGGTGCTGTGGGCGCCGTCCGCGTCGTCGGTGTTCTTAGTCGCGATCCAGGTCGAGGCGCTCGACCGGCACCGGTTGCTGTCGGACATCACCCGGGTGCTGGCCGACGAGAAGGTGAACATCTTGTCCGCGTCGGTAACCACCTCCGGCGACCGGGTGGCGATCAGCCGGTTCACCTTCGAGATGGGAGATCCCAAGCATCTCGGTCATCTGCTCAACGTGGTGCGCAATGTTGAAGGGGTCTACGACGTGTATCGGGTGACGTCGGCGGCCTAGAAGCCGTAGGCGCCAACCGGGTGTGCGCGCAGGGCGGCGACACCGCGGACGCCCGCCCACACCGCACACGCAACGGGCGTATCAGTCGAGCAGCACGGACTTGATCACGACGTCGACGGCAGGTGGCCCGTCCTCGCCGCCGCCGGCGACGCCGGCCTTAGCAATCTTGTCCAGGGTCTCCAGTCCGTCGGCCTGAATAGTGCCGAACACGGTGTATTGGGGCGGCAGCTGCGAATCGCGGTAGACCATAAAGAACTGGCTGCTGTTGGTGTTGGGCCCGGCGTTGGCCATGGCCAGCGTGCCCCGCGGATAGATGACCGGCTCTTGCAGCTTGGGATCGTTTGGCGGGTACTGATCGGTGGGGTATTCGTTGGCAAACTGGTAGCCGGGTCCGCCGGTGCCATCACCCTTCGGGTCGCCGCACTGCAGCACCGACAGCGTCGGTGAGGTGGTCAGCCGGTGGCACTTGGTGTCGTTGAAGAAGCCCTGCTGCGCCAGGCTGGCGAAACTGTTGACCGTGCAAGGCGATTCGTTGTTGGCCAGCATCAGACCGACCTTGCCTTGGTTGGTCACCATGCTGGCACTCACCTGCGCTGGGTCGGTCGGTACCTTGCCGGTCCGCGGCGGCTTAACCGCTTTGACGGCCTTGTCTGGGGAGGGCGGGTATTGGCAGTTGGCACCCAGATTGGCCGACGGCTTAAACGGCGGCAGCGGCGCCGCAGAACCGGTCTCCGGGGCGGTGGTAGGGGTGGAGCTACTGGGGCTCGCCGACGGTCCCCCCTTCTGGTCGTCCTTGTTGACGAAGACGACGTACACCACCGCGGCGACCACGGCTACCGCGACGACGGAAGCCCCGACGATGGTCATGATGCGGCGCCGCTTGGCTTGCTTGGCGCGGCGCTCTAGCTGGCGTTCGAGTTTGCGCTTGGCGGTGGCACGTCGCTGCTGATTGGTCGGCACGGCCGATATCTTTCCATGACGTCAGGGATGGGAGACTGGTGACCGTGTTGATCACCGGATTTCCCGCCGGGGTGCTGGCATGCAACTGCTACGTGCTGGCCGAGCGGCCCGGAACCGACGCCGTCATCGTGGACCCGGGCCAGCGCGCGCTGGGCCCGCTGCGCCGCATCCTGGACAAGTACCGGCTGACCCCGGCCGCGGTGCTGATTACTCATGGGCACATCGACCACATGTGGTCCGCCCAGAAGGTCTCCGATACCTTCGGCTGCCGCACCTACATCCATCCCGAGGACCGGTTCATGCTGACCGACCCGATCTACGGCCTGGGCCCGCGGGTGGCGCAGCTGGTCACCGGAGCGTTCTTTCGCGAGCCCAAACAGGTCGTCGAGCTGGACCGCGACGGCGACAAGATCGACCTTGGCAATATCTCGGTCAACGTCGATCACACGCCTGGGCACACCCGCGGTTCGGTGTGCTTTCGGGTGCTGCAGGCGAGCAAAGACGACCGGGATGTGGTGTTCAGCGGCGACACGCTGTTCGAGCGCTCGATAGGCCGTTCGGATCTGTTCGGTGGCAGTGGCCGTGACCTGCTGCGCTCCATTGTCAACAAGCTCCTGGCGCTCGACGACAACACCGTGGTACTGCCCGGCCATGGCAATGCCACCACCATCGGTGCTGAGCGGCGTTTTAACCCGTTCCTTGAAGGTCTGAGCCCGTGACCGATTTTTCAGCCCCCAAGGGGGTGCCCGACTACTACCCGCCGGACTCCGCGCAGTTCGTCGCGGTGCGCGATGGCCTGCTCGGTGCCGCCCGCCGGGCCGGCTACGGGTATATCGAGCTGCCGATCTTCGAGGACACGGCGCTGTTTGCCCGTGGGGTGGGTGAATCCACCGACGTGGTGTCCAAGGAGATGTACACCTTTGCCGACCGCGGGGACCGCTCGGTGACGTTGCGGCCCGAGGGTACCGCCGGGGTGGTGCGGGCGGTGATCGAACACGGACTGGACCGCGGCGCACTGCCGGTAAAGCTTTGCTACGCTGGCCCGTTTTTCCGCTACGAGCGCCCGCAGGCCGGCCGGTATCGGCAGTTGCAGCAGGTCGGCGTCGAAGCGATCGGCGTCGACGACCCGGCGCTGGACGCCGAGGTGATCGCTGTTGCCGACGCCGGATTCCGCTCGCTTGGCCTGGCTGGGTTCCGGCTGGACATCACCTCGCTGGGCGACGAGACCTGTCGCCCGCAGTACCGGGAAATGTTGCAGGAGTTCCTCTTTGGTCTCGATCTGGACGAGGAGACCCGGCGGCGCGCGCAGCTGAACCCGTTACGGGTGCTCGACGATAAACGCCCGGCGGTGCGTGCCATGACGGCCGAGGCGCCGGTACTGCTCGATCATCTGTCCGATACCGCCAAGCAGCACTTCGACACCGTGTTGTCGCACCTGGACGCGCTCGGGATTGGCTATGTCATCAATCCGCGGATGGTGCGCGGGCTGGATTACTACACCAAGACGACGTTCGAGTTCGTGCACGACGGGCTCGGCGCGCAGTCCGGCATCGGCGGCGGCGGCCGTTACGACGGCTTGATGCGTGAGCTCGGCGGGCAGGACCTGTCGGGTATCGGGTTCGGGCTGGGGGTGGACCGGACCCTGCTGGCACTGCGTGCCGAGGGCAAGAGCGTGGGGGAGACCACCCGGTGCGACGTGTTCGGTGTGCCGCTCAGCGACCAGGCCAAGCTTCGGCTCGCGGTGCTGGCCGGGCAGTTGCGCTCGTCGGGCGTCCGGGTTGACCTGGCCTACGGTGACCGCGGGCTCAAAGGCGCGATGCGCGCGGCCGATCGGTCCGGTGCGCGTCTCGCGCTGGTGGCCGGCGATCGTGACATCGAGGCCGGCACGGTTGGAGTCAAGGATCTGGCGACCGGTGAGCAGGTCTCGGTGGCAGTGGATTCGGTTGTCGCCGAGGTGGTTTCGCGGCTCGGCCGGTAGCTTTCTCACCTTCTCGGGGACTTGTGATCGAAGAGGCGTACTTCAAGAACAGATCTGCGCGGAACTCGTCCGCAGCTACGAAAGTCACTTGCGTCACTTTCGTGCCTGTGGTTTCAAGCGGACGGTTGATGTCGGTAGCCCGCGATAGCATTTCGAACATGAGTTCGATCAGCCGAGAAGATATCGTCGAGGTCTTCGACGCGCTGGAGGCGACGATGTCGCGGCTGTTGGAACTGTCGTTTGACGCGTTGGCCACTCCGGAGCGGTTCCGATTGCTGGAGCGTTGCGAGACGGTGCGTCGCCAGCTGCCGGCCATCGAGCACGGGTTGCTCAATCAGATCGCCCAACAGGCTGGCGAGGAGGAGCTGGGTACCAAGCTGCCCGCTGCCTTGGCGAGCCGGCTGCGGATCACCCGCGCCGAGGCCGGCCGGCGGGTGGCCGAGGCCGCCGACCTCGGGCAGCGGCGTGCACTGACCGGCGAGGAGCTGCCCCCGCTACTCACCGCGACCGCCCAGGCGCAGCGGGCCGGGCGGATCGGGGAGGCCAACGTACGGGTGATCCGCGACTTCTTCCGGCGGCTGCCGGTCAGTGTTGACCTGGCAACGCGAGAGAAGGCCGAAGCCCATCTGGCCACCCTGGCCACCCAGTTTCGCCCCGACCAGCTGACCAAACTAGCCGAGCGGCTGATGGATTGCCTGCACCCCGACGGCGATTTCAGTGACGAGGACCGGGCCCGCCGCCGCGGAGTGACTATGGGCAAGCAAGACGTCGACGGCATGTCGCGCATCAGTGGCTGGCTGACCCCCGAGGCGCGCGCCACCGTCGAAGCGGTGTGGGCCAAGCTGGCCGCACCCGGCATGTGCAACCCCCTTGATGACACGCCATGTGTCGACGGCGCACCGTCAGAGCAGGCGATCCAACATGACACCCGCAGCACCGCTCAACGCCATCACGACGGCCTAAACGCCGCACTGCGCGCGCTGCTGGCCAGCGGGAAGTTGGGTCAGCACAACGGGTTACCGGCCTCCATTATCGTGAGCACCACCCTCAAGGACTTGGAGGCTGCCGCCGGCAGAGGGCTCACCGGCGGGGGCACCCTGCTGCCGATGAGCGATGTGATCCGGCTGGCCCGCCAGTCGCATAACTACCTCGCAATCTTCGATCAGGGCAAGGCGTTGGCGCTGTATCACACCAAGCGTCTCGCCTCACCGGGGCAGCGAATTGTGTTGTACGCCAAAGATCGGGGGTGTTCGGCTCCAGGCTGTGATGTGCCGGGGTACTTGTCCGAAGTACACCACGTCACTCCTTACGCGCAATGCCGCAGCACCGACGTCGACGACCTAACCTTTGCCTGCGGCTGCCACCACCGGCTGGTCGAGAAGGGGTGGACCACCCGCACAAACCACCACGGCGTTACCGAGTGGAAGCCACCAGCGCACCTGGATCACGGCCAGCCCCGTACCAACAGTTATCACCATCCCGAGCAGCTGCTGGCCGACGAAGACGACGATCCGTGAGAACTTGAATAGCGGTGTGCGGTGGGTGGGGCCAGGGCGTGGCTGCGGCCCGCGAACTGCTGAGGCAACGAGTGGCACCGCTGATCGCCACGCATCGGCTGGGTAGTGGTCACCGCCCCGCTTCGACGGCGGTCGAAGTAGCGATGGTGCCCGAATCCGGGTTTACACTATTTTGACTTCACCGCCGCGTGGCTTGGTCAGAGTGAACTCGTCAACCGCAGTGATGGCGCCGAACGGCCCGGTAACAGCGTAGTGCGTCGCCTTGATCGTGGTGTTGCCACCCGGTCGTCCCGGATCGACGTCGAAAGCCGAGAAGCCGTAGGGATTTTCGAAGTCGCGAAAAGCCGACCAGGGCGCGTCTTCCACCGCGTAGATCCGTTCTTTGTGCCCGGTGGCGGGGTCATAGGCCCCGACGCCGGTCATCACGCGGCACTGCGGCTTGGGGAAGAAATCCACGTTGCTGTTTATCGACGTGCCGCCCCCGCCAATGACCAGGTGCACCGTTCCCGCTGTCGCGTCGATCAAGTCCGTGCGGGTGTCTGCGGGTATTGGGGTTCGGGTCTCGTTGCCTTGGGTGCCCCGCAGCGGATGGGACCGCTCGTAATGATGGTCATGACCGCACAACACCAGGTCGACTTGATATTGGTCGAACAGCGGCAGCCACTGCTGTCGGATGCCCAGGTCGGCGCCGTTGTGTCGGTCCGTGGTCGAAATTGCCGTCTGGTGCATGAAAACGACCACCCAGTCGATGCCCGGATCGCGCCGCGCGTTGGCGAGTTCGGCTTCTAGCCAACGCCGCTGCTCCCCGCCCGAGTAGCCGTGGACGTAGAAGTTGCCTCCGTCCTGGTAGCACACGTCGTCGTTGTTCAGGCTGATCACCCGCACCGAGCCGGCGGTAAACGAGTACCACATCCCGCGCAACTCCCGGCTAGAACCCGAATCGGGTACTGCAAAGTAAGTCTGATAGGCGCCGTAACCGATTGGGCCATTACCTAATTCGTTTTCATGGTTGCCCGCCGCCGGCATCCAGGGCCGGTAGCGCGCCGAGCGGGTGTTGTTGTCGAACCAGTCCGACCAGGTGCGAACGCGGTCTCGTGCCAGGTTGGCGTAGCACAGGTCTCCGTTGACCAAGTTGAATAATGGTGCAATGCGCTCAATGGCGGCGGTGGTATCGGCGGCCGCAGGGGTTCCGAGGTTATCGCTGCCGTACCGGCCGTCGACCAACCGTTTCAGCGTTGGTGTGGACTGATCGCCGAAGCTGGTGAAACGCAGTGGCTTTCGCCCTGAAGGCGCTGTTTGTACCGTCCCCAGCTGCGGGTGCGCGCCGTCATGCACCGCGGCGTACACGTACTCGGTGTCCGGCGTCAGGTTGGTCAGCCGAGCGTGGTTAACGCGCACCTCGGTGTTGGACTGTGCATCCCGATACGTTCGGGTGTCGGCAGCCACGGTGCTGCCGAAGCCGGATGTCGGCGTCCCCAACATCACCCGCGGATTGCGAACGGCCTCGGTGGTCTGCCAGGACACCACCATCTCGGTGCTGGCGTTCCGGCCAAACTGCAGGTGCAAACCGCCAACCGGAGGGGCGCCAGTATGGTCAGGTTGCAACCAGACTGCAGGGCCCCGTTGATCTGACCACAACAGCGCCGTCCCGCCCACGCCGACGCCCGCGCCGACAACTGCCGACACCGCACCCGTCGTCAGGAACTTGCGGCGGCTGATCCCCGCCGAGGGCGCCTTACCGGGCCGCTGCAGATCGTCGTGCACCCATGCTTAATACCGGAGCAGGGTGAACGCAAGCAGAACAGGGGCCCGGCTAGTGGACGTGCGGCTTGAGTAAGGCGGCTTGGCCGGTGGACATGGGGCACGCGTCCAGCCACTGGCGGGTGGCCGCGTGCGATCGTTCGATGAGTGTGGCCGCCTGGGAGAAATCGGCTCCGGATACCGACACCGGACACAGCGGCCGGACGACGCGCAGATCGACGGTTTGCTCGAAGCGCTCGATGTCGATGGCGAGGCGGTGATTGACGGCGAGCGACATAGCGTGCAAGACCATCGTCACCGCCGAGGGCGGGGCGGTGGGCAGGGCGCACGAGTAGCCGGTCGGCAGCACCCAGACCTGGTCGGCTCCCAGGGCCACGGCGTGGGATACCGGGGTGTTGTTCACCACCCCGCCGTCCATGAGATCGCGGCCGTTGATGGTGACTGGCGGAAATACTCCGGGGATGGCGGCACTGGCCGCGATCGCGTCGACCGCGTCGCCAGACGACAGCAGGACGTCGATGCCAGAGATCACGTCCGTGGCCACGACGTGAAACGGGGTTGGGGCGTCTTCGAGCCTGGAGAAACCGAGTTCCCTGGTGAGGATGTACCGAAGGCCCGCGTTGGGGACCAGATGCTGGCGGCGGCCCAGGAAGCCCAGCAGACCGGCCACCGGATGGGTGGGGAACACCTGTTTGCGGGTGAGCGAGAGCCAGACGTCGGCGAGGGCGCGAATGTCGGCGGCATCGGGTCGCGCGGCGATCCACGCCCCATTGAGCGCGCCGACGGAAGTGCCGACGATCAGGTCGGGTGTTATGCCCTCGTCGGTCAAGGCCTGCAGCATCCCGACCTGGATGGCTCCGAGGCTGGCGCCGCCGGAGAAGACGAAGGCTATGGTCACAGGGGCATATTAGGAAAATATTCGACGCTCGGCGCAGCATTCAGGGCACGTCGGTGGCCCGATCCTCACATAACGAATCCGGTAGCGTCTTCGACATGACGAACGTGCAAAAAGCGGCAAGCGCAGTCGCGGCGGCGATAGTTGCAGCGGCGTGGGGAGTCATCACCCCCGCTGTCTCAGCAGCGGATCCGGCCGGCCACCAGGTGACCTACACCATCACCACGACCGGCAACTTGACCGGCACCGTCCGTTACATGAAGAGCGATCCGCCCAGCCAGGCCGCCTTCGACGCCAACTCGTCGCAGTACATGCCTAGCGTGTCGGCGACCTTCAGCGCCGACCAACCTCTCGTTTACAGCGCCACATTGGCGAACCCGAACCAATGGGCGATCGTCAGCGCCAGCGGCGGGTGTCACTGGCCGGACTGCGGCTCGGGAAGCACTCCCGAGCTGCACTGCGAGATCGCAGTAGATGGCCAGGTGGTGGTGACGCGAAATGCCACGACCGGCGTGACGTGCTCGACGCGGCCCTGGTAACCAGCGGGGATCGGTCGCTGTAGGACCGATTTTCCCGGCTCGGAGAACATGACCTCGTGCGCAATGTCCCCCGGTGGCTAGCATCCACGCCCGTCAGCCCGCCAGGGATGCTTCGAGCCATTCCGTCGATTCCGGATCGGGGCTGCCCAGACGCATGCCGACCTGTTCGAGCAGGGACTCGAGTTCGTCGCCGCTGACCCGGTGGTGTTCAAATGGTTGGGTCAGTTTCACTCCGTCGTCCTCCATCGTGAATTCGCCAGCGACAAACCCGTTATCGTTGATGAGGATCGTCATCGTCTGCAGCATCGTGCCTGCGGTCCGGCGGTAGGTGCCGCGCGGCCACTGGGTGAACCAATGCGGCGATTTCCACTGGATGATGGCTTTTCCGGTTGGTGTGAGATGGTGCGCGACAGTGGCCAATATGTCGCGGCGCAACTCCGTGCCTGGGTAGTTGAGCAGATTGCTACAAAGCAGTACGGCATCGAATTTCTCGGCTAGTCGCAACTCTTCAATGCGGGATTGGATGGTTCGCGCGTGCCGGACATGGGCGAGCATGTCGGCTGAGTCGTCCACCGCGGTAACGTGGTGGCCGAGTTCGGCCAGCGGGTCAGCGATCCGTCCACCGCCGGCACCGAGGTCCAGAATGGTGCAGCTAGATTCGAGCAACGCTGCGATGGTTTCGACCTCGACAGATCCGGGCAGCCGACAATAGATCTCAATCACACTGCCATCGTTTGTGACCTGGTTGGCTGCCGGGCTCACCAGATTCGCTTCCTTATGGTTGGGTATGCCATTCACCAGCCATCAAGGCTTCTGGGAAAGCAATCCCGTGGCCGCGCGGGTCGTGTCGACTCTTGGAGCCAATTGGGGTTCAGGTTGGGTGATCACCTGGCCGGCAATACTGGCCAGGTGATTCATCCTCAACCGGCGATCTCGTCCACGCTGAATGAGAACGACGAGTGGGTCGTCTCCTCGGCGTTGAACAACACCTCGTGGGACATGTTCGCTTCCTGTCTCTTCGTTTCACATCGGCTTATGAGTGGCCATCAAGCTATCGCATCGCTGTCTTTCGAGGCAAGCACGTCATCCGCGGGATCGCGACGCGGTGTCGCGCAGGATTGCTTCCTCGACTGCCGAACGTGCGAAAAGCGGCGCGCGGTCGCAGCGGTGATAGTAGCAGCGACGTTGCGAGTCCTCACACCCGCGATCTCAGTTGCGGGATCCGGCCGGCCACCAAGTGACCTACACAATCACCACCACCGGCAAATGGAACGGGATGGAGCGCCCTCGATCCTGGCACAACCGAGTCCCCTGATGAGGATGCGCCGCAGGCCCGGTGAACTTCCGGGCAGTCATGCGGGTGGCGGAAGGCCACGGCGACGTGCTGCGGGTAGTCGTGGCGAGGCCGCAGCGACAGAGCGGGGCTCCTACTTCGTCGAGCGGATCACAATGAACGCCGAACCGCCTTGGTTCTGTCTGGTTGTCGTGTAGCCAAGACGGTTTCTCGGGCTGCGTTCGTCGTCGGCCGATCGGGTCGGGCCGGGACGGAGCCGTCGTAGTACTCCGAGCCGGGGAAAGCCCGTGCATATGGGGAAGGGCGGCAGCGGTTGCGAGAAGGGGCCGCCCATGTCGAGGAAGTCGTCTGAAGGATGGTTCGCTTCGACCGTTGCCGGTACGGGAACGCAAGATTCCCAAACCCGGCGGATCGGGAAAGCTGCGAATAGTCATTTCATCGGAGGACAGTGCTATCCCACCGATCGGTGGACAGCACTCAGGGTTTCCCGGTCGAAGACCCGGGCGCGCCGTTAGTGCCGCTCGACGACTCGGGGCCTAGCTTAGCTGGCCTAGGCATGGCCTAGGCAGCTGCAGGAAGGCCGGTCGGATCTGTGCCGATACCGGAGTGACTATCCCAAAGCGGTGGCGGTAAAAGTGTCGCAGCTATTGGGATCGCCAGTCTGATACCCGACGGTGAACCATTTCTGCCGTTGCGCCGATGAGCCATGCGTCCAGGTCTCGGGGTTGGTGCGTCCATTCACCTGCTGCTGGATCCGATCATCGCCGACCGACGCAGCGGCCGCGAGAGCATCTTGAATGTCCTTGTCGCTCAACGGCTGCAGATACGGAACGCCGGTGCTCTGCTGCTTGACGGTGGACGCGTAATGCGCCCATACGCCGGCGTAGCAATCGGCTTGCAACTCGGTGCGTACCCCGTTGCCGCTGGCGCCCTGCGCCCCTTGCTGCGCGCGGCCGAGCACTCCCAGCAGGTTCTGCACATGATGACCGTATTCGTGAGCCACCACGTACTCTTCGGCGAATGGTCCACCGCTGGAACCGAATTGGGTGACCAATATTTGGAAGAAGTCGGTGTCAAAGTATGCGGTCTTGTCTACCGGGCAGTAGAAGGGTCCGACGTCGCTGCTGGCCGGTCCGCACCCGGTGCTGACCTGCCCGCTGAACAGTCGCAGGTGTGGGCGGGTGTAGCGGTTGGGCATGAGTTGCTTCCACACCGCGTCCAGCGAGTTTCCGGTGGCCACCACACGGCATTGCACGTACTTGTTGGCGTCGGCGCCGGTCCTGCACTGGCTCAGGTCGAACCCGGGTGCCACGGCTTCTCGGTTGTCCACCGGCTGCTGACTCAAGATGCCGCCCGGGTCGACACCGAGGAACAAGGCCACCACCACAATCAACAGCCCGCCGATGCCGCCGCCGATGGCGATCGGACCCCCGCCCCCGCCGGAGGACGACGCGGTGCTGGTGTCGATCTGCATACCCTCGTTGAAGGTCATTGCACGCTCCCCAAATCCTGACCGCTATCGGGTGGAATCAGCCTAACGCTGCTCCGTTGTGGCGAACCGCGTGTCGGTGTATCTGCGCAGCTTGGCTAGGAACCGGCGCAGCGCCAGGTTCAGCAGGGGCCGGAAGAAGAACATGCCCACCACCGCCGGGCCGGCCGGTTTTTGCGCCATCGTCCAGGTGAGCCGGCAGCCGCCCGGGATGACCTCGACCCGATAGTCTTCAGCGAACGCAGCGACGGCCTGATTAGAGCATTCGTTGAATCGAAAGGTCATGCGTTGCAATGGTTCCCAAACCAGAAACTCTTCATTGGCTTCCATGCCGCCGTGCATGTCAACGGTGCGGGTGGTGCCGACATGGTAGGGCTCGGGACTGGTCCAGGTCACCTTTTTGATCGCCGACGCCCACCGCGGCCAGGCGTCCGCGTCGGCGAACACTTCGAACAGCTGCTCGGGGGTGACGGCCAGATCGACGCAATTGCGGAATCGGTAGGGCGCCGTGTCGAGGAAGCTCAGGTCGACGCGCTCGCAGGGGAACATGTTTACAGAGATTAGCCACAGTTTCGCCGCGACTATACGAAAGACCACCTGGCCTGGAGAGCTCGCCTCCTGAGTGTGCGACTGCTGCTTGCGCCTTGATAGTTAGCCCGGACCGTCGCTGGCCGCGGCCAACAGCGGCACCAAGACGTCGCCGATCGGGGTTGCCAGGCCGTGCACCCGCGCCTTTCGGATATCACGCCGTTGCGTAAGTCCCATTCCTGGCACCGGTGCGCTTCGCGGTCGGCCAGGATGGAGGGACCCATATCTTCGGGAGCCCTCCGGAAAAGACCACCCATCGCCTCAACTGCGTCGTCGTGCAGCCGGGCACCCTCGGCGCGGGCCACCGCCAAGCATTCGGTGTCATAACGGCGAGACAACGCGGCAACGTCGTCGCGGCGGAACATTCCGGACCGCCGCCCGGACAAGGACATTAATCCGGCCAGTGCAATTGAGCACGAGTCCGTGGTGCCGACCGCGCCGGGCCAATGAGGGCGATGCTGGTGGTAATGCAGCAAACGTACCGGGTTGGCCGGACAGCAGGCCCGGCCCTTTAGACTGGGCAGTCATTCCAACCGTGAAAAGGAGTTTTTGTGCTGCGCAGCCAGTGCGCCGGTTCATTACGGGATGGCGACGCCGGA
>NZ_VTZN01000105.1 GCF_008370645.1 Mycobacterium simiae | reverse complement strand
CCCCATCAGCGGCTGCCGCAAAAGATCTGCACCGCCCGTCAGGGGATAGCGCCCGCAGCCGAGCAAACTCGATAAGCGTCTTTGGGGTAGCCAGCACCATCACCCCGCCGGCCAGTGCCATGGAAGACTCACCGTTACGCAACGCCTGACACGCTTGATGCATCGCCACCAACGACGACGAACACGCGGTATCCACACTCACCGCCGGACCGTTGAAACCAAACACATAAGCAACGCGACCCGATATCACACTGGCCTGCGTACCCACGCCGACAAAGCCCTCTGCCTCATCCCAGCCGGCCTCACCATACTGGGAATTCATGACCCCAGCGAAGACGCCGGTTTGACTGCCCCGCAGCGACTGTGGATCGATGCCGGCCGATTCGAAGGTCTCCCAAGCAACTTCCAGCAGGAGTCGCTGTTCGGGGTCCATCGCCCATGCTTCACGCGCCGGAATTCCGAAGAACCCCGCATCGAAGTCTGGGGCCCCCTCGATGAATCCCATCGCACGCGTATAGACAGTTCTCAACCGGTCGCGGTCGGGACTATAGAGTCGCTCCAGATCCCAGCCGCGATCCGTGGGAAACCCGTGTATCGCATCGCGCCCTTGATTCACCAAGTCCCACAAACTCTCCGGAGAGTCCACTCCACCGGGGTAGCGGCACGCCATCCCCACCACCGCAATCGGCTCAAGGCGATGCATCATTGAAAAACTCCTAAACATGCCGGCTCGCAGGAAGTCCGGGTAAATAGCCTCCGCCCGATCCGGACTGAGTTCTTAATCGGGTAATAAATGCGAATTGTCTTCACCGCAGTGGTTTACGAGTCGGGCCGTGAGCAGCGTCGTGTCGACTGGCCGGCGCCCTGGCTCAACGGCTCACCAGCACCGACCGCCACGTGCTGCACGGGCTGGTGGCCCCGCTCAGCGCCGTTGCACCGGCAAACGCCGAATACTACGGCGCATTCCTGGGTATTGCTGTCACCATTGCCGGAGATGGTGCGGGTTGGCTGACGGTTCGGCGCTGGTTGCCGATGATCCGCAGTAGTCAATACACCCATCGAATTCTCGCTTTCATTGCTGGGATGTGATGTCAGTGGCCGCACCGCGTCGTACGGATACCCGCCGGCTCGGGCCCAGTTCGTGCACCCGATCGGCGGACTCGCTATTCCCGTGACGGTCGATCCGACCTCGCCAATCGCACTGGCAGGCAAGAAGCAGCGTTCGGGGGATCCGGAACCTATAAGCCGCTCAAATATCGTTCCCGGCGCGTGGCGAGGGAATCAACGTCTGCGCCGTCGTTGATACCGATGCGCTGATATAGCTTGGCCAGCGGTTTCGGGGCCCACCAATTGGCCCGGCCCATTACGCGCATAAACGCAGGAAGCAGCAGCATGCGCACCAGTGTGGCGTCCACCAGCACCGCTAGCGTGAGCCCCAAGCCAAACATTCGCATGAATGCAACCTTTGCGGCTATTAATGCGGCGAAAGAAATCGACATGAGCAATGCCGCGGCGGTCACTACCCGACCGGAGCGGGCCAGGCCTAGCGCGACGGCCTCGTCGTTGTCTTCCGAGGTTTGACCGGATGCCAGCCAGTATTCACGGATCCGCGACACCAAGAACACTTCGTAATCCATCGACAATCCAAAGGCAATGCAGAACAACAACACTGGTGTATGAACCACCAAGGTGCCGTTTGCCGTGGTACCAAATGCACCGAGGTGGCCGTCCTGGAAGATCCATACCAGCGCACCGAATGCGGCGCTCAGCGATAAGACATTGAGCGCCAGGGCTTTCAAAGGGACCACCACACTGCCAGTCATCAAGAACAACAATGCGAACGTGATGAATGCGATGATTGATAAGACGAGCGGCAGCCTCGATGTAACCGATTTGACACTGTCGCGGTTGATCGCCGCCCGCCCCGCAATCTGCACCGCGCGACCGTCGGGACCGCGGATGCTATCGAAACGGTCCAACTGTCTCTCGGAGGCGGCGGAAAAAGCCGGTGCCGTGCTGACTGCGGTCAGGAACGCACTGCCGTCTTTGACCTCGGTGGCTGCTGAAGGCGGCCCGGTCAGCGACCCACCCATGAAGGTCCCGCCAGGCGCCGAGACCGACAACACGTCGGGCACTTTCGAAAGTCTTGCAGCATAAGCGTTCAACTCGGCGGGTGTCACGCCGGTAGCATCAGGTATTACGACGATCACGTTTGTGGCCGTGTTGATTGCAGCATTAGAGCGCAGCTCGTCGCCCACCTGTCGCGCCGATGCCGACGGCGGCAACACCCGGTCATCCGAGAAGCCCCAATTAGCTCCGAGAAACGGAGCCCCCACCATCAACAGCAATACCACAATTGCTAACCCGGCCGGAACAGGGCGTCGCATCACCGCTTTCGTCGAGCGGTACAACAGGCTCTCCTCAATCGGGCGTGGCTCCGGCTCCGGACGTCCGGCCAGCCGCCGGATCAACCGGCGCACATCGAGCGAGTCCAGCCGATCGGCGAGAAGCACGATGGCGGCAGGGGTGATCACCACCGCGGCGACAGCCGCCAAGGCGACCACCGCGACGCCGGCGTAGGCGAAGGACTTCAGAAAGTACATCGGGAACAGCACCAGCGTGGCCATCGACAGCGCCACGGTCATCGCCGAGAAAAGCACGGTCCGCCCGGCCGTCGACATGGTGTGAACCAGTGCTTCATCGCAGTTCTGACCGTCGGCGAGCTCGTCTCGGTATCGGCTCACGATCAGCAGCGTGTAGTCGATGGCCAGTGCCAACCCCATGGCCATCGTGAGGTTGAGCGCGAAGATTGAGACGTCGGCCGCGAAGGTGATCGCACGCAATACCGCCAACGTGACAACGATCGCGAAGCCGCCGACCGCCATCGGTAACGCCGCCGCGAGCAGGCCACCGAACACCCAGACCAACGCGATGAAGCTCACCGGCATAGCGATGGATTCCATAGTCAACAGATCTTTTTCACTTTGAGCATGGACCTGCACATACATCATGGCCTCGCCGCCGGCCTTCACCGTGACGCCGTCACGGTTGTGCACGAGCCGGTTCGCTAGTGCTTCGGCGTTCTTCGGAGCGTCCGTCTGGCCACCGCTGAGGCCGGCAACAATCAACCCGGTCTTGCCGTCCTTCGTGATCAGGTTTGAAGCAAGCTGCGGCGGAACGGTCCATGCCGAACTCACCCGGGTCACAGCAGGCGATGCCTTTAGCTGCGAGGCTATTTCAACGCCGACTCTGCGTGCGGCAGCGCTGTTGACCCCCGCGTCGGATGTCACCGCGATAGTCATTTCCATGTCGCCCTGCTCGAATTTCTTTGCCAGCAGCCGCTGCGCTTGCGATGATTCCGATGACGGGTCTTCAAAGCCGGCCCCTGACAGGGCTTTGATGACGGGAAACCCGAATACTCCGGCGCCCACCAGCACGAGGAAAGCCACGGCGATGACCCTGCGTGGCGCCGAAATGGCGAGTCGAGCTATCGCGCGTAACACGAGTGTCCCATCCTTTGAGGTTCAATACGTCACAGTGACGGTTTTGGTTGGAGCTTGACCGCAATCGTGCTGCACGACAGCAGGTTCCGAGGGGTGTCTTGGGTAATCGTGGCTATCCACGCAGACGGATTGTATGTTCGGTGGCTTTCCTGGGCGGTCTCCGACGGAACTGGCAGTCTCGCCCTCGAGGCATGTTGTGGTTCTCAACCATGCAAACGTCATTACGGTACAACGACTTTCGCCAACTCGGCAGTCCAGGATGTATCTGGCCTTCACACGCAAACATCGGACCACCGCCCGGTGTCGAAACGAGTTAGTGGATCCGTAGACGATGATTCGCCGGTGAAATCCGTCGACGATGCGAACGGATTTGGCACCGCGTAGACGCTCATTGTGATGGCGGGCGGAGTTCTCGACCGCCCATGGTCGGCCTCATCGAGCGCGATCGGGATGGTGTCAATCCCAGAGAAGTTGGTCGCCACTGATACCCCGTGCTGATGTAGTTAACGGCCAACTTGAAAAACGTCGGCGTTGCTGCTGGCGCGCTGACCTAAGCCTTCGCCAGCGTCTATGCTCAGCGGCGGTTGGCTTACTATCGGCGCTGGCCTGGAACTGCCCAGATGGGGCTGATGTGCGGTCACATGCCATTCGGTGCTGGTGCCCTTCCATGCTACGTCCGGCAAGGCAATTGTCTCGGTGAGTTCTCTTGGTGCTGGGATGTATTCGGTGCTCAGCGAGGTCCAAGCCGCAGGTGGCGCGAGCACCGAACCAGGACCGGGACCGGCGTTGGCCAAGGCCCGATGGATTTGCGGCGTAAGGGCAAGGCAAATTAGTGTCGTCATGTCAAACCACCTAGCTGAGATACCTGATACCTGGTAGCGGCCGCGGCTTCGCCGGCGGCGTAGCTGACACTGGACTCGCTAGTGCCGATTCCGAACGATCTAGTGCTTTAACACCTTTAGCGGTCATCGCGGTATGCTCCTCGCCCCCGAGCGCTGAACACGACCACAGTCTGCAACGGCATGGATCAGCCGCCGACAGCGGTGCACCGAAACGGTTAGTGCGGCAATGACCTCCGCGACCTCCGCGATGGCTAACCAAGCGGCTGGCGCTTCCGCAGCCGGACTGGCCGCCGTCAAACCTGCAGGAACCACTCGCAGCGTCACTATCGATACCTCTTCTTATCGCGTCACGGAGTGCAAGCGAAGGCAAAGCTCTGAGTACCCGAAAGCCGACAACCCGCGAAGAATTTGGAATAAAAATCTCACAGAGCATAACTCTTGTCAACTGTTGCTAGATGCTACGGTTACGTAGGTAAAAGTTACGCACCTGAAGGTTTCTGGTTCGTCAGGATTTGACCGCGCCGTGAGCGCACCCTGTTTATCGGCGCGTGACGCCAAAGTGAATTCCCGCCGTAGGGCAACGATCTGCGGCGGTGAGATAACTATTCGAGATTGCAACTGCCTAAACCTGTCGCCCGGTGGGCGACTGTCGAACGGCGTTGGTACTGCCGGGGATCGGCGCATGCCTTGGTTACGCTGATGACGGCGCGGCGTATCATCCGCGCTACGCCTGAATGGCTGGTTTCACCCACGGCACCGAAACTCAGCAGCCTCAGCGCGCAGGCATCTTTGAGATGTTCGCAGCCCCGCCGAGGAGGATGAAGCAACACCTCGCCACGCACGTAGTATCTGCATGTCGCGCGGTACCGATATTGCCTCGGCGCGCTTCGCTTCGTCTACAGCGAGTTGTACGGCCTCGCCGGACGGGGCTGCGGAAGCCATTCGGCGTGTGCTCGGTGAGCGCTACTCGAAGAGCCGCTGATACCGGTGTGTCAGAGCCGAATCGGTTGTACTGGAAAAATGGAAGACAGTTTTCCCGTTGCGGCAGGGCGACGGCGAATATTCGGCGTTGCCAACAGCGTTCTGCATAATGTCCAAGTGGCATAAGGGATTACGTTGACCATTTTCGGTTCCAGCATGATTGTCAGTTTCTCAGTGAATCTGATGGCCAGCTGGTCCATCCGCGTCGGTGCGCGATGAGCCGCTTCGGATGCCGGCACCGTCCGATGAGGGCGGTTGAGCAAGCTAGGTTGACAGCGACAGTTGATCCGACTATCGCCAATTTGCACTGCATCGCTCCGCCCGGTCATTCGCAGGGCGCCGGTAATGGACGCATTGCTTGGCTGTAGCGTGACGGCCGTGAAGTTTTTTCCGGTGTATTACTCGGTCACACTCGCGGCCTGCGTCGCGGCAACCGTTCTGATGTTTGCCGCTTCGGGCAAGGCAACCGCGGCCGGCTCGTGCCCAACCGCAGCACCGCAGAACGTTGGATCACCTGACTGGACCCTGGCCGGGGCCACCGGCAGCATCGCGGTCACCGGACCCACCGCTACGACAGCTCCGCGCGTGAATGTGGTGCCACCGTTCAGCGTCACGTATACCCAGGTGCATACGCTGCACGCCGGAGACGGACCGGTGGTCCCAGGCACGGCAAGGGTTTCAGTGTGCTACCTGGGCGTCAATGGACGCGACGGGTCCGTCTTCGACAGTAGTTACGAGCGGGGCGCCCCGGTTGATTTCCCGCTAGCCGGAGTCGTCCCGGGCTTCCAAAAGGCCATTGCGGGACAACAGGTCGGGTCGACCGTCGCCGTCGCAATGACCTCCGCAGACGGGTACCCCGACGGTCAGCCCAGCGCTGGAATCCGGCCGGGCGACACGCTCATCTTCGCGATCAAGATTCTCAGCGTCTCGACCTGAGCTGCGATGATGGGTACGCGCAAAGCCCGTCTGCGGGTCTAGGTCACGGGTGCCGCCAGGTGGACAATCGGCTCGGTATCTCGGGCTCCCTGCGCCAGCACAGCAGGGTCGCGCACGTCCCTTCGGCTCTGCGGTTACCAGCGTCAAGTTGTCCGAAAGTATCCGATTGTCCGGAGGCCTTCCGGCCGTAACAGTCGCAGGATGTGCAATCAGAGCCGGTCGATGGCACCCGAGCTCGGGATCACCCAGGATGCGGTGAGGGACGCACTGCAGATGTGCTCCGGTCTGTGGAACGCCCGCGTCCACCCGCGCTCCCGGTTTCTACCGCAGGCTCGGCTGAACGACGTTGGGGATCTGCCGAAGGGCAGCATCCGTTTCGTAAAGCGCCGCGCGACAACTGGTCGCCGCCTTGATGATTGGCAATGACTCCGCGAGTCCGGCTGCATCACAAGCCCAGCACAGCTGCTCAGTTTCAGTGCCGAAACGCTAGCCTCTCGTGGTCACTGCGAATGCCGACGACAACTAGGTGAGAGATTCGTTGTGGAGCCAGCTTGACCACCTCCTCTTAGGTGGGTGCTTGGCAGGGTAAGCCCAGAGCGAGATTCCCGGCGTGGACGAATTCCTGGTCGCGGCCACGGAGGAACGGCGCGGTGATCGGGGCTTCGAGGCGCGCGGTGATGCATGAGGCCAGGCCGACGTCGGTGGCTGCCAGCGTCAGCGTCTGCAGCAGGCAACCGGCGTCGCGATAGATCAGGCTGAGCGCCATCCCTTGGTATTTCCACGTGGTCCGCGCGGCATAGGAGGCCAGGTACAGACTCGCCGGTGGTGGCGCGTTCATCTGGGCGGCCTGGACCGTGGTGCGATCCAATGTTTGTTCCAATTCGCTAGTCCAGGGCCCGAGTTGGTGGAGTGCATGGTCGAAGGGGTCGTAGTGGTAAGCGCCGGTGGCGAGTCCTGCTATGTCCCGGGCGACCAGGTAGATTTCCAGGCTATGGCGCGCGCCGCCGGAGGGGGCCGGTCGTTGGGTCACCTCTCCGAGCGTCCCCCGCTCATCGCGGGCGTTCTCACGCCTTTGAACCCGTGCGGCGCGGTGTAATAACGCGGCAAGAAGGGACAGCGGCAGCGGCTGGCGGGCGTAGCGGCGGATGCTGCGTCGGCAGGTGAATAGTTCGGCGAGCGGATGGCTCGGCAGCGCCGGATCTCCGTCGGGTAGCGCGACGATGGCGGTCGCCTCGGGGTGGTTAAGCCGCGCCGGAGGAGGCTCGCCGAAGCGGGCATCGGCCTGCGGGCCTCGCCCGGCTTGCCAGTGCACCGCTAGCTCGCAGGCTGTCCAAGCGGGTGCGGTTACGGCTCTCGCAGACCAGCTGGGAGCGGAGGTCCGCACGAGCCCCGCATCAGTCAGCTGCGATAGCAATCCGGCGAGCCGGTCATTGCTGGGCGTTTCTTTCCACCGTTGGCCGATCTCGCTGACGGTGAGAGGTTGATTAAGGTGCCCGAGCAGGTTGACCAGAGCTGCATCGACGCGGAATGTTCGCCGGGCATCAGGGTTAAAGACAGTCGCACCATCCTTGCCCGGTTCCCATTCCAGTAAGAGGTGGGGGCTGCGTTCGTAGCGAGTCGCTGAGTCCTTCATCGACAGGTGGCGTTCCCGCCAAGGGAAGAGGGTCGCGATCGAATTCTGCTGCGGTTAGCGCGTTTCGGGCAGTTCCCACGACGGCGGGTCGGGCGCCATACACTTATCATTTGCCGGCAACCAAGACTGCGTCGGTTGGCCGTTGCGTGCCGGCTGGCGTCGGCCCTAGGGTGCCGAGCTCGATGAAGGGCAGTTGGTCGTCGACGGCTGCAACGGCGAATAGCGTTGCGGCGCTGTAGAAGAAGTCGCTGGTCAGCAGGCCGCGCCTGGTCAGCTCGATGCGGTCCACCTCGGCGCCCCATCGAGTGGCGAAGAGGCGTTTCAGGTGGGTGGGATCCGGCCGGTGCAAGTTTAGGTGCGGCTTGTGGCGGGCCAGCTGGTCGCGCATCGACAGGGCCCGGGCCGCCATAGCGCGCCAGTCAGGCAGTCTGGGGTCCGCGCGCAGCAAATCCAGGAAGTGCTGGGTGGCCGGAAGTGCGTGGGCGAAAAACAGCGTGCGGGTGATCAGGCGGGCCGAGACCGCGATCGGGTCGTGGCCCACGTTCTGGTTTTCTGCAGCGGTGAGCCATTGTGACCTGACCGGTTCGGGGAAGCCTGACTCGTCGATGATGCCGGTGGCCAAGGCGTAGCGGTGGGCCACCATCTCGAGCGCGCGCTGATATGACGCGAATGCCGCCTCAGCAGCGGCGGCGTGCGACGCACGCTCCCGCACGCTGCCGTTCTGGTCGGGGTGCTCGAGCGTCCAGTACCAGGCGGCAACCTGTTCCAGAGCGGGCTGGTAGGCCCACCGATCGGTGGCGCATACGCACAGCAACGACAACACATCCTGGTCGGAGACGTTGACAACTGATTGGACGCCATTGGCGGCTGCGATCGCGACGGGGGTGGGCGGTGCCCACCGTTGCCGCCACCGCTGCGACCACATGGTGGGCGGTGGGCCGGCGCGAACGGCGTCGCGGCGCGGTGAGTTTACTATTTGACGCAGCGCGAATAAGGCATCGGTGTGTTTGATATCGACTCGCAGCCTGCTCAGCCGTCCGGCGACTTCGCTCGCGTCCGGGGCGCCGACATCGGCCAACAGGTGGTCCCAGGTGCGCAAGGTGAATGGGGTGGCGCGTGCCGCTTCGATGATCTGGTTAGCCATCGGCTCAGCGAGGACACCAGTGTTAACGGCTGCGACCACGGTGTGGCGCATGTTGACCAGCGCGTCGACGAAGACTGGGTACCCGTCACCGGGTTCGCCGTGCACCATGGCGACCTCGTCATCGGCCTCCAGCAGCCCATCCCGGTAGCCCTCGAAGACCCAGCCGTAGCCTTCCATGCCGAATGGATGCAGTTCGGCTGCGCGCAGTGCGCCCATGCTGGAGGACCCAACGACGCGTCAGCAGCGTGTCTCCGGGGCGCAGGCCGTAGCCGAGGGCCTGGCCGAACGAGATCGGCGGGACCATCTCGGCGGTGGGCACGACGGACCGAATTTCGGCGGCACTGATGGTAGGGCCGGCTGTGACGACGATCCGTGCGTCGACTGTCATGCTGATCTCTCCAATGGTGTCCGCATCGGGGATGCGGTCGACGACATCAGGCCGGGGGCAATGACTTTCACGACGGGAACACAGCCGCCGTCAAAGTCGCACACGACCGCTAGCGGCTCGGTACCGGCCTCGGCCGCTACCGCGGTCGCCGCCGAAGCAATCAGGTCCGGCAGCGAATCGTTGGCGGATACCTGCCAACACGTCGGTGTCGCGGCGGTAATCTCACGCAGGGGCGGGCGGAAGGCAGCATAGGTGTGCATCCGCGCAAAGCGCTGATAGATCGCCGATGGTATATCCTCGCGGGCGCCGCTGATCGCCGTCAGCCGCGATTGTGCGGCCTCGGTGATCGCTCGTGACAGCGCGACGTTAGGGTCGTGGTGCAGTCCGAAGCCGGTAAACGGCAGCTCCAGCATTGGCGATCTCAGCTCGACTGCGAAACTGTAATAGCCGTCCCACGTGTCGATTCGGGCGATGCGCAGTTCATTGCCGGCCTGGCAAATCGTCTCGACCAGGTGGGCGGAATCCGAGCCAGCGACATCGTCGAGCGGCACCTCGAACAGAGTCGCACCCGGTACGGCGGTGGAGATGCTGTGCCGTTCCATGATTTCGTACAGGGCGTGCAGTGCGGCTTCGTCGTAGCTGTTGCCTGAGGCCAGTCCAGAGCTGTCCATTGCGAACATCGGCGCTGCCCAGCGATCCTTGATCGCCACATTGATCAGCACGGCCGTCCACGGCACCCAGGTCTGGCGCCCGGTCAACACTGTTGTCGCTACCATCCAGTCGAGCTTCGCGCGCCGATGATAGAGGCTGCCTGGCGCGCGGCGAAGCTGGGCGGGGTCATAGGTCAGAGTCGACGCGAGATCCTGGGCGGTGGCAGACCACAGGTCAGGGGTAACGTTCTCGACGTGCCACATCTCTAGAGATTCCATCACGGCTGAGACCTGAGCGGCGCGGTAGGTGCTGGCCTTTCCCTGGCTGACCGACAACGTCAGCGAGGCCGGCCGCACGGCCTGTACCGTAGGAATTCCGATATCATCCAGCCAGGTCAAGTCGGCGACTCTGGTGATGCCGGCACGTTCCAGCAGCGGTTGCACGGCCAGCCAGGTTTCGTCAGGGCTCATGATGCGGTGAGTGCCGTGGCGATGGCGAATTGTAGAGCCGATTCGTGCCGGGTCGGCCGCACCCAACGAGCGCATCGGCCAGTAAGACCAATTCGGTCCGGTCGGGCTCACTGCACGCAGCGACATCGACATTGCTGATTCCTTGGTTGCTCGATTGGCCAGTTGGGAGTATGGGTGGCGGTGGGGATCCCACACCTAGGCGCGGCGGAGATCCCCACCCGGTCGGGCTAATCCGGTGCGTGCTTAGTCGAGGTCATCAACCGCGAAAGCCAGGCAGCCGCCGCACGAGAACGAATGCGTTGGGGCCTCGACCTCACTAAACAGCAGTTCGTGCGTCATGCGTCACCTCCTCCTCTTCGTTGCTTCTGCGCGATGTTCGCAGAATCGGGTGCGATCCCATTTATGATCACTTGATCAATTTATCGGCAGCTCCGGATTCCTGGGGTCGTACGAAAGGCCACGATTCGCGACGACACTCATATCCCCCAGCAGGGGGACCGCGATGTCCACCGCTCGGGGCAGCTGCCGGACGAGCAAGGCGTCCCGTCATCGCGTATGATGACGAACCTCGGCCAGCTCAGCAAACTTTCAGCGAAGTCCGTGTCCCCGGCGTCGGAGAGCCGTTGCCGAGTCCGCGTTGCAGGCCACGTGTGGGCCACGTGGCTTATGTCCTCAAGACGTTTGTCTCATTCGCGCCCACGAGGCGAACAAAACCGACGGGTTCGGCGAAGCCCTTGAGCATGACGGTCTCTTGGCGCTTCGGTACGTCGGCCAGTATCTCCTGCACTGCGGGATCGGTAGCCACGGCGCACGACACCACGATGTCGTCGCCAGCACTCTGGCCTTGCAGGCGCGCGGCCATGTTCACCGTCGAGCCGAAATAGTCGAGGCGGTCGTTCAACGTCACGACCACGCACGGGCCGGCATGGACGCCCACCTTCAAGACGATGTCGCGGCCATCATGTGCCCACGCGGTGATTCGTGCCTGCATGGCAAGCGCCGCGCGGACTGCTTGGGCCGGATCAACGAATGAGGCCATGACCGCGTCGCCGATCGTCTTGACCACCGCGCCGTCGTGGTCGCGCACTATGGCCGCCAACAGCGCGAAATGCTCGCGCACGATGTTATAGGCGGTGGCGTCACCGACCCGTTCGTAGAGCGCTGTCGAGCCCCGCAAATCGGTGAATAGGAGTGCGACTTGGCTAACGCCGGCATCGTCGCCCGGCCGCAATGTCGCCTCGGCGAACAGATCGCGATACGCCTGCAGCGCGATAACTTCTGGCGCCGTCAGCGTGTCACGCGCCCAAGTTCGGTCCTCGACTAAGGCCGCCAGCTCGAAGCCGGTGTCGTTGACGAAAGTCACCGTTGCCGAACCGTTTCCGTGATCCGCGACGTTCAGGACGTCGACGCCCGCCGCGGTGATACGCAGACCAGGAAAAGCGCCAGACTCGTAGTCGATGTCGAGGAAACCGTTGGGATGCAGCGTACGTAACCGATATGAGCCTGGGCGCAGGTCGACGGCCACGGTGCGCCGCTCCCCCGGAGCCAGCAGAACCTGCACGACGACGTGTTGCGTCGCCATCGGCCCCGACAAGCAAAAACCGCCAGCGGGCACCGGGCGCACCGTTGGCGCCGGCGCAAAAGACAGCTCGACGTTGCGCTCGAATTCGCGATCGTAGTCGATGTTGCACGACGAACAATGCGCGCCGTGCGGTAGCTCGGCGAGCGTGGGGACGCCCACCTTGGCCCCGCGGCAGTTGGGGCAGAGCACATCCCACTTCATGCTGAGCAGTCCCGCCTTGACACCGGCGAGGCAGGCTTCGGTCGCGGCGCGCGGAGGTACCCCGAGATTGCTCGCCATGGCCTTGGGGCGGAGACGGGTGAGGTCGGTTGCCATGCCGTGCAGCACAAGGTTGGCTAGCCGAGCGCCAAGGCCGTTGCCATAGGGGCTACGGTCGATTTCGCGCGCCATCACTGCGGCCCGCTCGCTTCCGCCTTCGGCCAGTTTGGGCTCGGGCAACACGAAAGGCGTCAGGCGCTCGGGCACATGGTCTCGCTGCACAAATGCGACGGCCTCGAGCACGCGTTTTGTCACCGTCTCACCTGCCTTGGCCGCAAGCCTGGCGCCGAAAAGGTGGCCGACCAGGTTCCGAGGCTCCCATTCGAGTGCGTACGTGACGCGGGAGCCCCCTTCACCGTCGGACTCCAGATCGAACACGGGTCCAAAGCGGCGGAAAGGGCCCTTGGTAAACACGCGAGATTGGCGGAAGTGCCGACCCGAGATCCACTCGTACGGCTTTTCTTCCCATTCCAGCATGAAGCCCGCCACCTTGCCGCGCCCGCGGCGGCGGACCGTCCCGTCAGCTTGCGGCGTTTCCTCTAGCGTGTAAGGCGGCAGCCCCACCGCCTCGTTGAACCGGTTTGTATCGGCCAGCACCGGCCACAACTGATCCGGCGGCAGGTCGAAAGTCCAGGTCCAGGTACGACGCATCGACTGGAACTCTAGACCGATTTCGAGACCCTACGCCAGGTGCCACCACGTGTGGGCGCTGCGCACGACACTGGCTTTGGCGTCCGCGTGTGGTCCTTGGCGCGCGACCGCAATCGACGGCCACAGCACGGTGCGTGTCAATGGTGCGATTGGCAACTCGAAGCAGAATCGGTACTTATCACTCTCGCAACAAAATTCGCATGCTCATGGTTCCCCGACCCGACGTCACAGCTATACCTGGGTGCCACCGAGAAACTGCCGGACCAACGTGCGGAGTTGCACGCGTGTCGCGCGCCACCTGGGTTAGCTGTTCGGGGGAGAGCAAGGGCCCACAACCACGCCGCGTCGACGCCCTGGATGACGCGACGTGTGCAGCTGCTGAGAAGTCGGTGGCGCGGACCATATTGTTTAATGTCAGGGCGTAGGCTCCTCGGTGTCCTTGTCAGTCGCACATCAGGAGCTCACCATGAAATCGAATGCGGGACACGGGGAAGACGCCCGTCATAGGGAGGACGTCCGCCGACTACGCGAGTTCACTGCATTCGACAAATTCTCGGATGCTGACTTGGAGCGCCTCGTCCGAGCAGCACACCGCACATCGACATCCGCGCCATGGCCGATGATTCATGAGCAGACTCCCGCGGATGCTTGCTACATCCTGCTCAGCGGAGAGGCAGGGGTATACGTCGGTCGCGATCTCATTGCCGTGTTGAGGCCCGGCGAAGTGATCGGCGAATCGGTGCTCCGCCATGGGAAACTGCGGTCTGCAACCGTAACCACGACCGGCCCGGCCGAGGTGCTGCGGATCGAGCGCGATGATCTAGCCAGCTTGCTGGACACGATTCCCGCACTGCGGGAAACCATGGACGCGACTGTCGCTCGGCATGCGCCGGTCGTCGCTGCCCAGCCAGCGGCGCCGAAACCAAAACGCGGCAAGGTAAACGCCGCAGTCCCGGCAGATCTGGTTGACCGGTTCGAGCAGGCCGCCAACGGCGCAGGAGTGAGTGTCGCGGCCGCGTTGGAAGATGCGCTCGTCCAGTGGATCGACCGTAACAGCACTGCTTAAGCATCAGGAAATGATCCTCGGCTGCGCAGTCGCCGGGCTTTGGAACCGACCGTTCGCGATTGATGACGCTTGCAAGCGGTAGCGCCTTCGGGAGTTAATGCGTCAATGCCGTTGCAGCTCTTTCACAGTCAATACCGTGGCAGGCAGCGGTCTGCCAAAGTTCCTCATTGGGGTCCAACCACAGCTATGCCGGCGTGTCGAAGGGCAACACGTGGGTCTTGCAAATCCGCCGAGAACAGTCACCAATATTCGACAAATAGCCAGCGCTCGCCGCGGGGCCGCGGTGACATGCTGCCGTTATTAAGGGTCTGCGTGTGGTGTCCGGTGTAGCGTGATGGCGGCAGCAGCAAGGCCAAGATGCACACGCCAGGAGTGACGATAATCGCGACATCCGAGCTGGCCGAAAGGCGCCCGCCGCCGAGCCGGTCGACGCGCCTAACGAAACATTGCCGATATCAGACCCACATGATTTCGCTAGTCTCATCGGGCACTGACGGAGCAACTCGGCGTGAACACGATCAAGGCGGCACCCCCGCGCGGCGACGTGCAAAAGCGCGGCTGGCCACGACGTATATCCTCCGCACCGAACCAGACTATGAGGGCCAAAGACATGACCTCTATTTCCGTCTCAGAGCTGACTGACCTGCTGACTGAGACCGGCGATCGACACCACCAGGCTTACGCTGACTCCGACGGTGCCGACCCCGAGTGGGCCCTGTGGTACAGCGGATATCTGCAGGCGCGGCTTTGGGACCGCGCCGGCCGCCTGCCGTCCCGAAGCCAACTGGTCGCGCTGCTCCAATCCGCCGAGCGTCGCTTCGGCAGCGCTGCTGGCTGGCCGCAGCGATACGCGCGCCACCTGCTCGCTGGACTCGATACGGATGGGTCGCCCAGCGACCGGTTCCCCACCGTGGCCGCTGCCGAGCTCGGCTGGCTGACCAGGGAGCAGATGGTCGAGGTGGATCGAGTGATGATGCAAGACCTGCGTATCGAGTTGATCCAGATGATGGAGAACGCTGGGCAGCACCTGGCACGTCTGGTGCTAGCCTTGGGAACTCCCCAGCGAGTCGCCGTAATCGCCGGCTCTGGGGGCAATGGGGGCGGCGGTTTGGTCGCCGCACGACATCTGGCTAACGCTGGCCTAGAGGTGGTGGTGACTTTGGGCGGTCCGGCCGACCAGCTGAGCCCGGTGCCGGCGCACCAGTTTGACATTCTGCAACGCATGCGGGTGGCGACCAGCGATACCGTCGTCGACGCCGACGTCGCCGTGGACGCGCTGATCGGATATTCGCTGCGCGGCGCACCACGCGGGCGCGCCGCCGAGCTGATAACCGCGATGACATCCGCACGGTCGGTGGTTGCGCTGGACACGCCGAGCGGACTCGACGTGACATCTGGGGAGGCGCCAGGAGATGTCGTCAAGGCCGACGCAACTTTGACATTGGCGCTGCCAAAGATCGGTATGCGTAGCGCGCCGCAGGTCGGTGCTCTATTCCTAGCCGATATCTCGGTGCCCCAGTCGGTTACCGCCGCGCTGGGACCCCAACCGCCCGATTTCTCCGAATCGCCGATCCTGCGAGTGATCTGAAGCAATCCGCTGCGGCAAACAATGCGATAGTGCCTGAGGCACTTTTCATACCAGGTGCCTTTTGTGGACCCGCTCAGATCCATCGGGCTCACCGTCCGTCCCGGCGTAATCGCGGGCGCTCGTCGCCGCCACAACAGCCGTTGCCGATACATAGGCCGCCGGTGGCACCGGTTTCCGCCTATTCTTGCGATGCCGCTGCTTCGCCGCGGCGCCCGGTATGGAAGTTGCGTCCGCTGCAACTAGCGCTCACCTTGGCGGGCCGGTGCTGGGCTGGTGATCAGCGGGCCGGTGACTCAGGCCGTCGGTAACGCAATCGGGTTGGGCAACGCCGCGCAGGCCGCGTCGGCGGTGACCAAGTGGCCGTTGACCTTGGTGTTCGTCATGCTTTGGTGGCACTTCTTTACTACGCCACCTGCAATGTGCAGCAGCCCAAGGTTTGCTGAGCTCAGGGCCTACTCGGGGGGTCGCGATCGTGGCATCGGCGCTACCTCAGTCCGGTTCGGCTTCTGCGCTGGCATTTCGGCTGGCATTTCGGCAGCTGCTCAACATCCTTCAGGCATAGTGCCAGCGGGCGTCTGCTCGGTCTTGACCAGACGTTGTGGGCGCTACCACGACCCTGCCCGGGCGGCGGTAAATTTTGGGATTGATACGACTGCCAGTACAATGGGCTACCAGAAGCGCCCGGCCGTATCGGACGCTGTAAGTGAGAGGAATGTCACCTATGTCCCACGAACAGTTGTACCACGAAGATGCTGTGGTGTACAGCTTTCCTACTTTCCCTGCCGACGGAGTTGTCGAGTAGGGGGCATCGGCGGAGATGCCAGCACGTCGACAGGGATCCGGCGCGCGCGGTGTCTAGGGTCCCCACCCTAAGTTCAAATCTGCGCGATCGTCGAAATCTCCTGCACCTTACGACGCGCACCACAGGGAACGTCGGCCCGGATTAGCCTGTCGCCCGCCGTCGTTGGGCTCGCCTAATCGCGCGACGATCTGCGACTGCACCAGGACCCGCCGCGTCATCAACCCCGGCGAGTCCTGGTGCTCGGGTCCAACTTGGGTTCAATCCCGCCCGTATCACCAGGACCGCCAACTCCACCTGGCCGGGGATGATCAAGGAATTCCCACGGCACACGCGATCGTGCCGGCGTCGTTGATCTTGCCGGCCGGTTGCGTTTCATGGGCTTCAGCGAACGTTCTAGACTCGGCAACGACATGAGCAATTTTGCGAACATTGTTTCAGGCAAGGTAGCGATGCCGGTGCGGTTGAACGCTTCAATGATCTGGAATGCGATTGAGAGGGCCCCGATAGACAGCTATATCGGGTTATTTGTCGACGGAGTACGTGAACCGTCTGCTACTATTGTGCGAGAAGTAGTTGCCAAATCTGCCAACATTGAAAACCTATGCAACGATAGTGGCCGCTCGCTTACTTTATATGTCAGAGGGGTGAATGAGTGGCATTCGGCATTGATCAAAGAACTATGTTCTTGTTATGGCGAAGCTATATGGCGTCCCGGACTCACCGACGGACCAGTCAGATGTGATATCTTCGCTGGCGAATACGCTGTGACGCCGGGCGGAATTCATCGGGAACACTGCTGGAACCGGCACCTTGTAGTGCGCGGCGAAAAGCGGTTCTTTTATTGGGACCATGCGGACTTGCGCGCCAACGATGCCTACAATAACGTGACGATATATTCCACCGAGAATGGTGATGAAGAGTTTCTCTCGACGACTTCAATTCAAGATATTGTCTCATGTGCGCTGGAGGTTCGTGCGACGCCAGGATACTATGTTCATTGGCCAGGCTGGTTATGGCACGCGGCAGAGGCTCCGAGCCCATGCCTCGCAGTTAACATTGCATCGCATGGTTTGAGTTCCACTGGCAGCATCCCAGGTCCTATCCGGACTCTCCCAATCCGTCGGAAAAATGAGGGTGAGCTGTCCGCGGAATGGGTGGCTGAGTACAGAGAATTCGCTCCTAGGTTTCGAGATGCGGAGTTGAAAGTACTAGTTTCTGCGATTTCGGCGGGTGGACTCATCTGTCCGCGCCTACAGATTGGAGAGGACATTCAAGATATTCGTACATACTTCGCAGCTTGTCGCATTACAAACGCACCTGCCGTCTGGGTTCGAGATGACGATTGGATAGTCGTTGGACTCGCGGGTCAGGCGACCGTGATTCCGAGTAATGGCGAAGACGGCGTGAGGTGGCTTGGGTCGGGTACTTCTGACTCTTACAGACCTAAGTCGTCAGGTGACTTCGCACTCCTAAAATGGCTCCATTCGATTGACGGCGCCAAATTATTACCGTAATGGATTTTCGCTCCCACGACTCATCTGATTCGTGCGGCGAGACGTCCACCGATTGTTAAGGAGTGCGTTGTCCCCAGGGGGTCACCGAGGTCGGCTCCACGCCGTCGCTGAGCAAGGTCGCGGCCCTGTGGAACGGCAAACCTACCACCGTGCGGCTCAACGACCTGGACAAGATCTGTGCTGCATTGGGCTGCGCGGTCGCCGACCTCCTCGCAGCCGAACCCCTCGCGGTCAGCGAGGATCACGAACCGCGGGCCGGTCGTATCAACCCGCATGACCGACACCCCGGCAAGGCAAAGCCCCCCGAACATTGTCGCCGAACTGACCAATGGCGGGATCCGCCAGGAAGAAGTGGCCGATTGGGAAATGCCCAAGCTGCTTGGGCTGGGGCGAAATCGAGCCGCGAGCGGCTGACCATGATGAACGACTCCCCGCTCGCACACTCGGCAATAGACCAGTTCACCTCCCGCGCACGAACTCGTCATCGAAGGCGAGTCCTACCGGTGTTGTGGCGCATGCCGCCGGTCGCGGTGCATCACAGCACTTTGCGCAGCAGTTCCGGTGGCAGGGGTTCCGGGTGCAGCTACATGCCTGCGGCCGCAGCCACCGAGTGATCGTCGTCGAGGACGGCCATTGCCATCTCCCCCGTCGCCCGCTTAGTCGCCCGCGCTCGCGGCGGGACATACGGGTGTCGCCTCTGGGAAGGACTTCTTCAGACAGGGAGGTGTTGGTGCACAGCCATTTCCGGTTCCGCCATACGATTCCCGGCCGGTCGGACCCAATCTTGAAATCACACGGCCAGGTAGTGGCTCAGGCCAGTGACCGAGACGACCGCGTCCAGCATTTCGGACATCGGCCGACCCACTCCGAGCGGTTCTCACCTCGACCACACGAACGCCGTCGTCGTCGAGGCCCACCGCGTCGACGACAATCCTCAAGAGCAGGCAGCAATGTACAACCGTTGGACAAGCTCGCGCCTTTCTGCTACCCGGATCCGTGAGAACACACAGCTCACAAGAGCGCGAGCCTACGATCAGCGACCGACGTAATTCGAGTTGGTCACACCAGGCCCCACCTTGTCGGAAAAGTCAGTTGACGGCTTTGGCTCAAAATCCGGGTGAACCGACTATCGGGGATCCACCATTACTATTCTCCAGGAATAGTTCGTTGTGGACTGCCGCCGAACGTTAATCACATCGGCGTGACAGTTGTTTTAGATGCGGAGTTGACAACGCCTTGGGATCATCAGTGGAGCTACCCAAAGAGCGCATGGGCATGCAATTGTGGAGC